>NZ_CP099392.1:0-300000 GCF_023913515.1 Natronococcus sp. CG52 | reverse complement strand
TTCTCGAGCAAGCCGTACCGGGAGAACACCACGACGCCGACGGCGATGGCAAGGAGGATGGCGTACGCCGAGAGCGGATCGAGCGGCGTCAGCGCTGCAGCGAGTGCGGCGGTGCCGAAGCCGACTGCAGCCGTGATACCGGTGTAGAGGACCGTGAAGATGAACACGGAGACCCACATCGCCCAGTTCTTCGGTCCGGGGAGATCGCCGTACGCCTCGACCGGATTGCCACCGACCCCGTAGGTGTACCGGATACCGAGCTCCCAGCCACCGTACTTTGCGACGTAAATCAACAGGAAGATCCACACCGCAAAGACGCCGAAGAAGCCGCCGAGCGTCGGTGCGAGGATGATGTGACTGCCACCGATGCTGATCAGCGCCCACAGCATCGACGGCCCGAAATGCTCTTTGAAAAAGCCGGTCCACGATTCAGCCGGATACTCGAGCGACTCCTCTGTCACCTGTTCCATCGTCCTTCACCAGCCGACCGTCGTTCGTAGAAGGCGACTCGTCGACTATTTTCTAGCGTACTGTTTGTGTGTGCCACGACAACAGGCCTATCAAAGAATGGCCGGTATGTAAAGCTATGCAACAATCGAGCGCGGTCGGGGCCGTCTCGTCCCTCGGTCTCTTCGGACACGTGCGACACTATAGTTTACGCGTGCGATAGCGATCGAATCCATCTCGGAACGTACCCGAGAGTAGTCCAGGTATCGTTCCCGCGGACAATCACCCGTCCCTCCGTTGTTCCGGCGAGAACGCGCCCGTCGGCTACCGTCCAAGCAGAGACGAACTCGTCCCGTGCGCCGGGATACGGCTTGCTCTCGAATGTATCTCCACCATCCGTGGATTCGAACAACGACGCGTTCGTGTCCCGTTTCCCGTACCTCGAGCCCATTGGAAGGGTCGGTGGGAGTGTTTGGGCAGCCGCGTACAACGTATCTTGAGAGGAAAACGCCTCCTGGAAGTACGGTCCCCGTAAATCGGCGTCGAGTCGAGTCCACGAGTGTCCGGTATCGCGGGTCCGATACAGTCCGCCGCCGCATGAGACGACGTACTCTTCGGCGGTTATCACCGAGACATGATGCACATCGTATTGGAGGTCGTCTTCTCGTTCGCTCTCGAGTCCTGCACGCCGTTCGGACCACGTTTCGCCGCTGTCATCGCTGACGTGAACGCCGCCAACTTCCACGCCAGCGATAACGCGGTCGGGTGCATCAGGATGAACACCAAGGCTTCGAACGTGTGATTCGTTCCGATGCCGCGGGGTGTGCCATTGATCTCGAGAGGGGAGTTTTTGAAAACCGCCCAGTTCGGTCCACGTCTTCCCATTATTCGTCGAGACGTACAGGCGGGCCGGATGCGTACCTGCGTACAGACGGGTTCCGTCAGGACTGGCCGTAACTGCATATACTTCGGTCTGCGGCACGTCGAGATGATCCCACGTGATACCTCCGTCAACTGAGCGGTACAGGCCCGTTTTCGACGTCACGTACGAGCCGTGATCGCCGAACGTGTGAACGCGAAGCGTTACTCCAGAATCGAGCACCCGTTCGACGTCATCGAGTACGTCGCTACGCGACCGGTAGACGCCGTCCTGCGTGCCGATAAGGAGTGTCATAATGCTCGGTCACACCTCCTGACGCTGGACCGCCCGGAACGTTCCCGGTTCAATCGTTGCGTATTCGACTACGTGTGCGCCGAGGGTTCGGACGCGCTCCTGGATATCCTCGTCCGTAAATCCAGCATCGTCAAATACGGTCCGTGCCTGGGGGACAGCCGCCTGATATGGGTGCACCCAGGCGTTCAGCGATCGGCAAACTGCTCGTAAGTGATTGAGCGCAGGGGTCGGAAACGGACCCCCTGACACGACGAGTAGTCCGACAACCGTCTCTTCGAACTCGTCGAACCCGCAGTAATCGAGTGCGTTCTTCAACACACCAGAATACGATCCGTGATACACAGGCGTCCCGAGGATGACCGCATCGGCCTCACGCATCTTTTTTCTCACCACGTCGCTGTCACCTGCGGCCTTGAGGTCGGGATCAAGCGGCGGGAGATTGAAATCAGTGAGGGCGATCAGTTCAGTCGTTCCTCCGGCCTTTTCCGCTCCCGACAGCGCCTCAGAGAGCGATCGGTACGTGTAGCTTCCCTCACGTTGACTCCCACAGAGCGCAACGACGTGTGGCTGTCTCTCACTGGGAAGGTGGGCCCGTAGTTCGAGGTCACTCATGGTAATTCCACCTCCGCGGTCGGTGCGCGGGTTAGAACGCCGACGATGGTGGTCGCTGCGGTCACGTGCATTGCGATGAGCGTGGCAAAGACGGTCCAGGGCGCATCAGCGAGCTCTGGCGGTGGAGCGAGAAGAGCACCAATTGGACCGGCAAACGAGAGTGCGAGCACGGTCACTGCGGCGATCGTAAAGATCCGGTTCGGTCGGTTCGAAACCCGGGTGAGGAGTCCGTACACGATGGTCGCACCAATCGCCCCAACTGCTGATGCGACGAGTACTGGTTCCCACCACAGCGCGAAGACGTTCGGGACGTCAAAGACGGTAAGTGCGATCGTGCGTACGAGCCCGTTGACGAGACTGGTGAGGATCACCGCTATCAACCCATAGGTGACCAGACGGGTGACGCTGACTTGCAAATCGGTGTTCGATCCGTTCGTGGCTCTGAGTGATGCCATACACACCACTACATTGTGTGAAGTAATATACTATCAAGTTAGAAGCTATGAAGTAACTCACCCGTCTCTAGGTAACTTAGGGACGTCGAAGGAAGAAGCTATACTACTTCAGAAGGAGTAGTCTCGATATGGTTGAGCCACCTCACGCTGAAGAATTTATTGAGAGAGTTCTCTCCAACGAGATAGCGAGGCCGCCCGGTTCCGAACAAGCCGAGAAAGACAATCAAACGATGTCTGCACTGCTGAATCTACTGGGGAAGAAACACACTATCGTAATCTTACATCAGTTCGCAACTGGTGACGGCCCGTTACGATTCAGCGATCTGGAAGCGGTCGTTGATATCGCGCCAAACACGCTCTCAAATCGACTCGAGGAACTCACTGAAGTCGGATTACTGACGCGGAAAGCGTACAACGAGATCCCGCCCCGTGTAGAGTACGATGCCACGGAGAAAGCGAGAGATTTGGCGCCCGTATTCTGGTATCTCGGTGTCTGGACCGAGCGTCACGACCTCGAACCGGTCACTACCGATGATTAGGTAGCGCGACCGCACAGAAACTCAATCGATTGGTCTTCGATGGTCTCTCCTTTTCGGTAGCACTGGCGGTCCGCACACGGCGAAGGGTACGATAGATGAGGTACCACTGATGCTCCGCTTGATCGCGACGAACGAGGCCTCGATAACGACGGTGTGATGCCCTCTTCGCTCGCGAAGCGCTCAGCCGCTTTCGAGGAGCCGGCAGGCCTTCCGGAGTTGCACGAGCGCCTCGTCGTTTACGTCGAGTCCCGTCTCGAGTGGCCGTCCGAGAGTATTTTCGAATACCCTCTTGGTCGTCTCGAGCGCCGATTCATCGTCGCTACCGTCCGTCGGTCAGAACCTCCGTTTTGAGGTCGCTCGACGGTCCCGTGTCGTATAGCGTCAGTCCGTCGTCGAAGATTTCCCGCAGGCGATCCGCCTGCCGTTCAGCGGACTCGCTGGTTTCGATCGGTACCTGAAACGCAAGCGCCGCGACTTCTTGCGCAAGTTATCGGCGTACTACGCTCGAGAGAACGACCTCGTCGCAGTCGAAGACCTCGACGCGAAAGGCTCGGTCGAACTCGAGGGCAACTCACGCGACCGTGCCGGAGCGGCGCGGGGGACGTTCCCCGGATGCTCGAGTACAAGTGCGAACGCGAAGGGACGTACTTCGTCCGCGTTGATCCGGTGGGAACGACCAAGAGTGCGCGGCATGCGGCGTCTCGACAGACGAGCCACTGGAGGTTCGCGAACGCTCCCGTCCGTCGTGCGGTTTCACGGTGGATCTATACTGGAAGCGGTCTGGAACAGCCTTTCTCGCGGTATCGAGCGAGTAGGAGCGGGACGCTCCGAACCAACGTCCTCAGAATCGCATGGCGATTCTGGTGTCGAGGCGAATCATAGATTCGCCGACCATCGGAGAGCGAAGCTCTCCGAGAGCCTGCGAAAATCACACACCGATTTTCGAACGCCTGTGGAGACTTCGCTCCGTACGGGAACCACTTCGGTTCCTGCAAAGCGCGTCTTGGAAGCAGGAAGCCTCACCCTCCCGGAGCGAACGGTGTCAGCCGTGAGCGAGTAGGCTGGGGTAGTTCACTCGCTGTTCAGCGTAATTGAGTTGAGACCGTACAGCAGTTCCGTTGGATGGGGTTCGTAGCCGCTCACGTCGGACGTGGCCGCGACGACATTCGTGTAGCTAGTCAGCACAGCAATCGGAGCGTCCTCGAGAATGATCGACTGAACCTCGTGATACCGTTCTAAACGCGCCTCACGATCGTCGAGTTCACGCGCTTCTTCGAGGAGCGTATCGACACGATCGTTCTCGTAGCCGTGATGCAGCGAGGCGGCCGTCGAGTGGACCATTTCAGCGAGTCGGTCTGGGTCAGGATACCACAGCGTTCCCCACGACGTAAGGTAAACATCGAACGAGTCCTGCCCAACTCGGTCGACCATGGTAGCGTAGTCCATCGTCGTCACGTCGACATCGATCCCGACCGCGGCGAGATGGTCCTGAATCACCTCGGCAATGAGAGGGAGATCCCGCCCGTCGAAGGTGAGGCACTCGACGGTGAGATCTGACCCGTTACGGGTTCGGATGTCATCATCGTCAGTCCATCCGGCATCCGAAAGCAGTGTTCGAGCGCGATCCGGATCGTAGAGATCGGCCTCGAGATCCGGATTCGCCCAGTCTGTGAGTTCCGGGGAGAACGGGCCGACAGCAGGGTCGTCGATCCCGGCGAGAATCGATTCGGCGATCGCCCTTCGATCGATCGCGCGGGAAACTGCCTGCCGAACTCGCTGGTCGTCGAACGGCTCTGACTGAGTGTCGTATGTGAGGAACCTAATCCGGGGTACTTCGGGGGTATAGACATCGATACCGTCGGTTGACTCGAGCGTTTCGACTGTCTCGTTCGGAAGAACCCGCGCCATATGGATTTCACCGTTTTCGAGTTTCATCTGTCGTGTTTGGTCGTCGTCGACAACCTCGTAGCGGACAGTTTCGAAGTCGGGCAGGTCTCCGTGGTAGTCGTCATGGCGGACGAGCCGGAGTTCGGACTCCGGTCGGAACTTTTCGACAGCGAACGGACCAGTACCGACCGGATTATCGATCGCTTCGTCCGAATCAATACTGTCGGGACTGAGGATTACTGCTTCGTTGCGCGAGAGATGCGCTGGCAGCGGGGAGAACGGCGTTTCCGTTTCGATGACGATAGTTGTTGTATCGACCGCGTCAATCGTGTCGATCGGCACATCCTCGAACGATGCAGACGCGTTAGTGCGTTGGAGCGAGCCCACTGCGGCTTCTGCATCGAACTGTGAACCATCTTGAAAGACGACGTCCTCCAGAAGGTGAAACTCCCAGCGGTACTCGTTGAGTCGCTCCCACTCGACGGCGAGACCGGGAACTGGATTCGCATCGTGGTCGACGCTGACCAGTGCCTCAGTGATTCCGAGTCGACGGATTTGACTTCCGCCGTCGAGAGGGTCCCGGTTCGGCGCCCACTTACCGCCGATGCGAAAACCGGTTCCGTCGTCGGGATCGGTAGAGAGGCAACCAGCAACGGCGAGCGTCGCCGTTCCGAGCGTCGTTTGCAGTGCGGTTCGTCGGTTCACCGTGACTTGGGATTGCTTTCTCATTCGAAGTTAGATTGGTCGGTTATCTCACTCGGCGATTCCCCGTCTGGAACGAGGCGACGGTTGTCCACCTCGTCGCCAGCACCGATCGCGTTGGAACCGCAGTTTGTGCTGCCCAACTGGGATCTCCCTGATTCATCGACCCATTCGTCGGCGTACAGGCACCGCGAGTACCCCTCAGCGATCGGCTCAAGCGTGGGCTCGATTCGTGAACACTCGTCTTCGGCTATCGGACAGCGAGGATGAAAGGCACAACCCGACGGTGGATCAGTGAGACTGGGCGGTTCGGCTGCGAGCGTCCGCTCACGCCGGTCCGTACCGTTGAGATCGGGAATCGCATCCAGCAACGTCTGCGTATACGGATGTGTTGGACTCGACAGCGTCGTGCGGGCCGGACCGATCTCAACGAGTTGCCCGCAGTACATCACCGCTACACGGTCAGCAACGTGGCGCACGGCGTCGAGATTGTGCGAGACATACAGGTATGTGAGCCCGAGTTCGTCCTGGAGATCCGCAAGCAGGTTGAGCACCGTTGCCTGAATCGAGACGTCGAGGGCGGCCGTCGGCTCGTCTAATACGAGCACTGACGGTTCCAGTGCAAGAGCTCGACCGATAGCGACTCGTTGGCGTTGTCCCCCAGAGAGCTGTCGAGGGTACCGATCGGCGATATCCGTCGAGAGACCGACCAGCGAGAGCAATTCCGTGATACGATCGGCGCGTCGCGACGCTGCCCAGCCGGCTTCGACGAGCGGTTCCGCGATCGATCCGCTAACGGTTCGCTTCGGGTTGAGACTCGCGCCCGGATGCTGAAAGACGACGCCGATCTCGGTTAGCTGCTCATCCGTCCGTTCGCTGACGCCACCGACGCGCCGGCCACGAAGGCGGACGGTGCCGTCGTCGGGTTTCTCGAGCCCCGCAATTACGTTCGCGAGCGTCGATTTTCCACAACCGCTCTCGCCGACCAGTCCGAGGGTCTCGCCGGATCGAAGTTTGAGTGAGACGTCTTTGACGACCGGGATCTGATCGTCAGTTCCAAGAAGACGATCGATTAGCGAGTCGGACTCTCGGAACGACTTTGTGATCTTTTCGAGCTCGACGATCGACTCGACAAATGTTCCCGTCTCTCGGCTGGCCGAACTACCGCTCGAACCGATCGACCTTCTCGCTTCAGAGTCGTTTCTCGCCGCGTCTCCCGAAACGACCGCGGAAGGGCGTGTCTTCGTTCCGCCGTCGATTTCAATCGAGGCTGGCTCGGTCGACTGCTCGCTTACGCCGTCCGTTTGCGCTGTGTGCATCGCCTCGAGCGGTGCTTGGCGTGCTGCCGGCACCTCGCATCGAACCGCGTGGTTCGGGCCAGTTGAGACAACCGATGGGTCCGTCTCTCGACAGTCGTCGGTCGCGAACGGACATCGGTCGGCGAACTCACATCCCGTTGGTGGCACAGACCCGTCCGGCGGTGTCCCCACAACGGTCGGGAGACGAGACTTCGGGTCGGCATGTTGTGGCAAGCAACCGAGTAACGCTTTCGTATACGGATGGGCAGGAGCCGACTGAAGCTGCTCGGCCGGGCCCTGCTCGACGACGACCCCGTCGTACATGACGACGATCCGATCGCACAGCGCCGAGACAACGCCGAAGTCGTGGCTGATAACCAGCATTCCCATCTCACGTGCTTCGTTGAGGGTCGCCAGTCGGTCGAGAATCGCCGCCTGGGTAGTCGTATCCAGAGCCGTCGTGGGCTCATCGGCGATCAACAGTGATGGTTGCCGGGCAAGCGCGATTGCAAGCATCGCTCGCTGACGCATACCGCCGCTGAACTGGTGCGGGTAGGCGTCGACTCGTTGCCTGGGATTAGGAATCCCGACCGTTTTCATGAGATCGAGCACGTCTGACCGCAGCTGAGACGATCGGAGCCGCGGGCTCGCACCGAGCGCGAGCTCGCGGAAAAACGGCTGGTAGTCCGGATCGCGGTGAATCCGAAGCGCTTCGGCGATCTGTTCGCCAACCGGATAGACCGGGTTCAGCGTTGCCGATGGATCCTGAAAGACCATCGCGAGTTCTCGCCCTCGAAGTCGCTGGAGCGTCCGATCGTCGGCTGTCGTCAGTTCCTGGTCGCCGTACTGAACGCTCCCCTCGACGATTTCGCCCGGCGATTCGAGTCGGACGATCGATCGCGCGGTAACGGACTTTCCGCAGCCGCTCTCACCGACCAGGCCGACGACTTCCCCGGGTGCGATCTCGAAAGACGCACCGTTGACCGCGTGCACCGTTTCTGAGTTACTGTTGAAGTGGACGTGAAGGTTCTCAATCTCGAGTGTATTGCTCACGTTCGCCTCCGTGATCGATCGTCGAGGTGGTCGGGATCGAGGGCGTCCTGCAGGCCATCGCCGAGCAGATTGAAGGTGATAACGGTCAGCATAATCGCGACGCCGGGTGCAGTCACGATCCACGGCGCCAGTCGAAGGTAGTTCCGACCGTCGGCGATCATCGTCCCCCACTCGGATGTAGGCGGTTGTGCTCCCTGCCCGAGATAGGAGAGGCCAGCGGCTGCGAGCACGACCGTCCCGATATTGAGCGTCGCGAGAACTAGTACCGGACTCACGACGTGGGGCAAAAGATGGCGGCGGACGAGCCGGTGCCGCGGCGTCCCGTAGAGCTTAGCAGACTGGACGAACGGCCGGTCCTTGATAGCGAGAACACTTCCCCTGACTACTCGCGCGTACGATGCCCAACCGACGAGAGAAAGCGCAATCACGACGTTTCGCAGGCTCGGTCCGAGGACGCCGGCGATTACAAGCGCGAGTACGAGTCCGGGAAAGGCAAGCTGAACGTCGACCAGACGCATTAGTAGGGTATCGACGAATCGCCCCGCCGTCGCTGCGAGCAGCCCCACCGTCGTCCCGATTGCCAGCCGGACTGCCGTAGCCGTGACGGCCAGTGCAAGCGAGACACGGGCACCGTAGGTGAGCCGGGTCGCGATGTCACGTCCGAGAGAATCAGTCCCTAACGGATGGGCGAGCGACGGTCCTTGGAGCCGAGCCTCGAGCGCCTGTGCCGTCGGATCGTACGGTGATAGTATCGGGCCGACAAGCGCGAGAATCACCAGGAGTCCGGCGGTGCCTCCGCCTACAGTGATCGCGGTATTCGAGCGGAAACGGAACCAGTGAATAACGTCCCGGCCCTGCTCGAGGGCTACCGACCCGAGCGCTGTGGGAACGAATCCGGGACCGCGTTCGCTCATGCACGATCACCACGTTCGACGCGAGGGTCGAGCGCGACGTAGGCGAGATCGACGAGCTGGTTGGTCACGACGAAGGTGACGGCCGTCACTAAGACAACACCCTGGACAATCGGATAATCACGGGCGAAGACGGCATCGACGAGCAGCGTCCCGAGTCCCGGCCGTTGGAAGACTGCCTCGACGACGACAGCACCATTAATCACGAAGCCGAATTGGAGGCCCACGATCGTGACGACCGGAATCAACGCGTTCCGGAGCCCGTGTTTGTACACGACAAGCCGTTCACGGACACCCTTCGACCGCGCAGTATCGATGTACTCCGTCTCGAGAACTTCGAGCATCGACGCTCGGACGAGACGGGTGACGATCGCGGCCATCCCAGTGCCAAGCGTGATCGCGGGTAACGCGAGGTGACCGAGAGTCCCGGTCCCGCTAACTGGTGTGAGTCCCAGCCAGAGTGAACAGACAAGAATCAGGAGATAGCCGAGCCAGAAGTTCGGCATAGAGACGCCGACCAGGGCGGCGATCTGACTGGTTCGATCGATCCAGGTGTCGCGGTGCACTGCGCTTACCACGCCCGCGGGGACGGCGAGCAACAACGAGACGGCTGTCGCCGCCAGCGCAAGTTCGAGCGTGTTCGGTAGGTGTGCAAGCACCAGTGAGGTTACCGGTTCCGACTGATAGTACGAGGTGCCGAGATCCCCGCGAATAGCATCGGTGAGCCACGAGACGTACTGAATGATGAACGGTTCATCTAGTCCGTGTTCCGTACGGAAGGCGGAAACCTCAGATTCGGACGGTGGACTCTGACGTTGCTCTCTGAGGATTGTGTACGCGGGATCGCCGGGTGTGAGGAAAATAAGGCCGTACGTGATCAATGAGACGCCAGCCAGAACGGCCGACAGTGATCCGATTCGGGTGAGGAGAGCGCGTAGCATCTCAGTAATACTGGCTAGTAGATAGTCGTGCTTGACTGTCGGTATCCGGATGCAAATCGTCGCTCATCCGTTTGCATTCGGTGAGTACTTGTCGATACTGGACAGTGCTGTTCTGCCGCATCGCCTCGTGACCTGTTCTACGGCGTGACTCGTTGAGCATCGGTAACGCGTCCTTGTATTGTCTACTCGTCAAGTGTATTTGTAGTAGTGTAACCTAGGTTGTTAAGGTTTAGTGACTGCATTTCCCTACTGGGCCTGTCGAACACGGCTCGGATGTCGATCACTTCTCTGTGTAGAGTACCTTGAATGGCTCAAGGGCTGTGTCACTTGGATCATGCCGGCAGGTTGCATTGTCAACTGGGAGAGTATAAATAATTCCCGATCCTATCTTAATATATTCTAATAAATATACTAGTAGCCATATTTATAAATAGTAATATATTTATAAATTTTATTATTTGAAGGGGAACGTTCTTATACCTGTCGTTGAAAAAGGAGCTCTGGTCAGCGATAATGCGAACTCCCGACAAGGAAATAGAGTCGAATAACGTAAACACGCACTGTCACATGTCGCGCTCCTCCGGATACGGTTCCACCTCCATCTTAGAACGACGTCGAGGTGAGCAGTTGTGACACCATCCGAGCAGACTGAGGAGGTGAAGAAACACGTCCAAGCGTACTGGGACGACCGAGCCGATACGTTCGACGACGATAGTCAACACGGAATCCACGGTGACGAACAGCGGGAAGCCTGGTTATCGGTGCTTCGAACGCGGACAGGTGATCCGCCACAAAAGATTCTCGATGTTGGTTGCGGAACGGGAGTCATCTCGTTGCTACTGGCAGAAATCGGTCACGACGTAACGGGAATCGACATGTCCGCTGAAATGCTCGAAAAGGCGAGACGAAAAGCCCGCCAAACGGAGTATTCGATTGAGTTTTTCACTGGCGACGCGGAGGCCTTAGACCAATCCGACAACACGTACGATCTGGTAACCGGACGTCACCTCATCTGGACGCTGCCGAACCCATCGAAAGCGATCCGAGAGTGGCAGCGAATCGTTCGCCCCGGCGGTCGAATCGTTCTCATCGAGGGACATTGGGATTTCCCGGAACCATTCGATGGATACGAAGAAATTCACGACGATCTCCCGCTGTACGACGGCCGTCCACCCGAGGAACTCGCAACCATCCTTACAGAACAGGGACTTACAGCGGTCGAACACGAGCCACTGATGGACCCAGTACTCTGGGGGGAGGATCCGAACTACGAGCAGTACGTCATGACCGGCACCGTCCCGGAACGATCGTAGGACCGGTGCGGTAGAACGATTCTGCGATCGTGCAATCGCATACTCTGGAGACCGTGGCAACGAGGTCTCGAGCGACCAGCGGAACTACCTCCGCGATAGTAGCCACTGAAAGTCGGTGCACACCCGATCGCCCGACGGGAGCGCGGGTCGGAGCGAGCGAAGCGAGCGAGAACCGCGCACAGTGCGATCGGTGTGGAAACCGTTTCAGTCGGTACTATAGAACGACGATTCGGACAACAGTCGTTCTCGCACTCGAGTCAAGGAACTCGAGTGCGCCGGCCAACGCCACCGACCGTACGGCGATCCCCGCCACACAGCGGTGAGTCCATCGCAGCCAGCCAAACAGACACTGTCGACGGATCTCGAGACGGCGACCGGTCTCAGACTCTCACTCACAACGGGTGTGACTGTCCCTATACCGTAGGTTGGATCGCCGATCCGCCAAGTCAACAGATTCGACGATACTCCGGTGAGGACCGTGAGGACGGTTTTTGCCCTTCGAGACCGTACATTAGATCATGTGTGGACGTAATTCGGTGTTCATCACGGAAGCCGACCTCGAGGAACGGTTCGATGCGCGAGTAACCATCGACGACTACCGGCCCCGGTTCAACGTTGCACCGCAGCAACCGCACCCCGTGATCTCAAACGAGGACCCCGACGAGATCACCGAGTACCGCTGGGGACTCGTTCCGCAGTGGATGGACGACCCGAGCGAGGGATTCATCAACGCTCGCTCGGAGACCGCCCACGAGAAACCCGCCTTCAGGCACGCCTGGAAGACGCGGCCGTGTCTCGTCCTATCCACCGGATTTTACGAGTGGAAGCAACCGAACGGTAGTCCGAAACAACCGTATCGGGTGTACCGCGAGGACGATCCCGCATTCGCGATGGCCGGGCTCTGGGAGGAGCGAGAGCGTGAGGACGGTGAGACGCTTCGAACAGTTACCATCCTCACGACTGAACCCAGCGAGACGGTCGAACCGATCCACGATCGGATGCCGGTCGTGCTGCCTCGGAATGACGAACGAATGTGGCTCGAAGCCGATTCTGAGGAGCGACGGGAGCTGTGCCGTCCGTACCCCGCAGACGATCTCGAGGCGTATCCGATCTCGACCAGAGTGAACGATCCGACGAACGACGACGCTCGCGTGATCGAGCCACTAGGAAACGAACAATCGGACCTTGGCGAATTTGCGTGAGTACACGACGGAATCAGAATCGCCGGCACCGATCGTCTCTTGACCGTCGAAGCCGCCTTGAAAGGACTTCGGCGAATCCGCCCGACGGCGGTCGTGACGATTTCACTATCCTCGAGTTGACCACCAGAGACGCAACGGGATTGTTCAGCGCGATGTACCCCCTCCGTGCGCTGTCTGCCGCGCTCCCTGCCTCGAGGCTGACCGGAAATCCCGCGACACTCGACGGTCGGTCGCCAACAGCAACTCGCCGAGGCTGTGAACGACCCTGGACATCTTCACCGAGTATTACCGGTTCCCGCGAACGCCGTTACGTCTCATTGACGAGCCAGCGGAGCGTCACAACGTGTCTGTCCAGGGTTCGACTAGCGATTATCCTCCCCTACTCGTGTTGCGGTCTCAATCAGAGAACGACGAAAATGGTCATCCAGAGTGGATGGTTCGTTTTGAAGGCACTGCGACCGTTATCGAGGACACTGAGCGGATCAACGTAGGTGTGCGAAACGTGTTCGAACACTACTCAGGCGGCTACCCGGATGAGCGGGATCCACACTGGCGCCAGCAGTTAGAGGTCTCTGGGGACGATTTCTTTATTCTCGAAATACAGATTGAGTCAGCTGTCCGAGGTGTTTAGAAGCGATGTGTCTAACAAACCGCTGTGTGTCATACTACCGGTCTGCGACACGATACCGCGATTCGGAGCGTGAAACAGCGTCTCCACGTCAGACCGTATTCGATAGTGGTAGTGGTTTACGATGTTAGTGATCCAACTAGCGATCGGAGATGCTTAGACAAGAGGACGAACGGTTGTGGACGTATGAGGAACCGCTTCGGTTTTTTGGTCTCGAGATCGGACGAATTATGTCCGTGATTCGACTCTCGAGTGGCGGTCTCTTTGTTCACTCGCCAGCCAAACTGACTGCCGATCTCGAATCAGCGCTTGTCGACCTCGGTGAGGTTCGGTTCGTCGCACCAGCGAGTAAGCTCCACGGCCATCTCTATATGGAACAGTACAGGGACGTCTACCCCGCTGCGGAACTTCTAGCTGCGCCCAGACTTGAGGCCCGACGCTCCGATCTACTGTTTGATCACCATTTGGGTGATACACCCGATCCTCGGTGGGCACCAGATATCGATCAAGTCGCGATCGTTGGCCATCGATGGCTCACTGAAATCGCCTACTTCCATCGGCCAAGTCGAACGGTTATTCTCGGCGATGTCGGATTTCACATTGGCGGGAATAGCCCACTCAAAACCCGTCTCATTGCTCGTGCCTTAGGAGTATGTGGACGAGTCGGCCCCCCGATCGAGTTTCGGTTCACGATCACGAACGAGGCGTCATTTCGTCGATCAATACGAGACGTCCTCGCATGGGACTTTGATCGGGTTATTCCCGGCCACGGAGAGATTATCGAATCAGAAGGAAAACGGGCCGTTCTTGAGGGGTTCGATTGGCTCCTGGAGCCTTGAGAGCAAACGGCATTGTCGTGACGGTCGCAGGAGGACCCACTAAGATACGAAATTATTTTGAGCCGATGAGTAGCACTCGTGCCGAACAGCTGATTACTGTCGTACAGGCAGCGTTCGACCAACGACCAACCGAGATTGAGTCCGGCTTGGATACCGAAGACACGGCGATACTCCAACTTCGAAGGGGGCGCCGGCTGCTCGCTATAGTACCGACTGAAACGGTTTCCACACCGATCGCACTGTGCGCGGTTCTCGCTCGCTTCGCTCGCTCCGACCCGCGCTCCCGTCGGGCGATCGGGTGTGCACCGACTTTCAGTGGCTACTATACTACAAGAGCGCTTCGCGAAGAAGAATATACCGAGGACAAGGCGACGGAAGCGGGTATCGCGATTGAGTACGTGACTCACTCGATTTCGAGGTCACGTTCGGACTCGAGCCCGAGGTAGTCAGCGGCCGTTCGAGCGAAGAGATGTCGGGCGGTCTCGTCCGGCAAATCTCGAGCGATCAGTCCGGCTCGCTCGTTTCGGTAGGGGTACGGGATGTTCGGAAAGTCGGAGCCGTACATAATCGAGTCAGCAAGTTCGACGAGCGTTTCATTGGCGACCGTCGACGGATCAAATCCCATCGTCTCCTCAGCCGAGGTCGACATCGCGAATGTCGTGTCGAGATAGACGGTCTCGTGGTTTTGTGCAAGATCGAGAAACGCCTCAACCTCGTAGGTTCCCATGTGTGCACAGCAGACGCGAAGCTCCGGATACGAAGTCACAACTTCCGTAAACGCATCTGCACCAACGTACTGGTTATTCTCAAACATCGGTGCCGTGCCGCCGTGATAGGTGATCGGTCGATCGTATTCGGCTGCGACCTCGAGTGCCGGCTCGAGTCGCGGATCCGCAGGTCGACACTCCTGGACCGGGCAGTGGATCTTCAGGCCTCGAGTTCCCGTTTCGAACGCCTCCCGAACGATGTCTGCGACGGCGTCGTCGTTGGGATGAACTGTCGCGAACGGAATCAGCATCTCGGACGAAGAGGCATGCTCGCAGAGCCAGGTATTCAACTCGCGTGAGATCCCTGCTTTGTGTGCATACGGAAGCGCGACGTATGCAGTGACTCCGGCCGCGCGAAGGACGTCCTCAATTTCTGAGCGAGTTGTCGGATGTGAAAACTCCCAGTCGGCTTCGGCGCTGAGCGACTGTCGAATCGCGGCACTGAGCCGCTGCGGGAACAGGTGCGTGTGGGAATCGATCGCGGGACGGAACGACGACTGCTGCTCCTCGGATACCATATACTCTTCATCGGTAGCATCGTTATCTACCCCCATTGTTTCTCGGATCGTCGCAAATTGTTCTGATAGCGGAGCGGGTAACGTAATCAGACGAAGCACTTACTGAGTGGTTCAGTATCGCCGCAGCATCAACCCCCAGACGTATGCTTCGGGGGATCGTACGCTTGACATGGACGGTCCCATTCTCGTACCGACGGACGGAAGCGATCCCTCCTCGGCAGCGCTGGACCATGCGCTCGACATCGCGGCCGGCACCGACTCGACTGTACACGTACTCTACGTCGCGAACACGAACGAACCGAGTCTCGTTCGCCTCGGCGAGGAGGTCGTCGACGTTCTGGAAGACGAGGGCGAGGAAATCGTCGATCGTGCTCGAGCGACGGCAGAGGAACGCGGAGTGACTGTCGTCGATCGCATTATGCAGGGCGAACCGAAAGCGGCGATCCTCGAGTACGCTGACGCCCACGACGTCGGACTCGTGGTCATAGGCGCCCACGGTCGCCACGGGGTCAGGGAGTATCTCTTCGGGACCACGACGGAAGCCGTACTCGCGTCGAGCGAGGTACCCGTACTGACAGTACGAACGGACGCCGATAAGACGTGTTCGTATCCGTATGAGCGTATCGTGGTTCCGACCGACAACAGCGATTACGCGCGGGCCGCGGCGGAGCTGGCGTCGACGATCGCGGCCCGCAACGACGCGACGCTCCATCTGTTATTCGTCGCCGACGAACTCCCCGAAACGATCGATCCGCGTTCGACCGGACTCTCGAAGGACGCCGAAGAAGACGCACGTGAGTTGCTACACGACGTCGCATCGCAGCTGGATCACGACGACGTGGTCCCCGCAGTCGAAGCCGGTTCCGTCCCGCACGTGATCTGCTCCTACGTAAAAGAGAACGACGTCGATCTGATCGCGATGGGTACACACGGCTGGTCCGGGTTCGACCGCTTCTTGCTCGGGAGTTTCACCGAACGCATCATTCGAAGGTCGCCTGTGCCCGTTTTGACGACGACGGTCAAAGAGGACTGACCGTGACTGTCCCGTTCGAAGTTTGACGAACCAACCACTTCGGCCGGTTCGTACTATACGGTATAGACGGGTACGGCGATCTTGATTACGGTCTTCTGGTCGGACGGGGTTCCTGATTGGCTTCGGACTGGTCGTGATCGGTGCGAACGGTGAACTGCTCGGTCACGTTCCCTACGGGTTGCTTCCTGCATGGGGAACGCGCTTTCATCTACCTCGAAGGATGCGAAGTTCTCACCGCGTTTCTCCCGGTGCGGATATTCGGTGAGATTCTTCCACTGCCCGGATGGTCGGGATCGAACAGCGGTCGCTCTCTAATCACACCTACTGTCAATAACAGTACAGTTCTCGACATCTCCTTCCTGGTAGTCTTGGGTGCTGTTCTGGTTCAAATAGCCCGGTAGCTATCAGTGTCGTCGCTCTATTCGATTCTTCACCGTTCGGACGCGAACAGAGCGGCCCTCGAACTCAGCTTGTTAACCAACGTAACCGCTATTACTGCTGCCTCTGTTGGTCACCGTCGATCTTCTCGGAGAGTGATTCAGATCTCGAGACGGCGACCGGTCTGCTCGAGGACCGGTACTGTCACCTGGATCTCCTCGAGAAGGGAACAGTGAGTACGGGAGGCGTCACGCCCCTTGCGACCCAGCCAACGGCCGGAATCGCGTGAGAACGACGAGAAAGACGCCGACAAAATATAGTAGCCACTGAAAGTCGGTGCACACCCGATCGCCCGACGGGAGCGCGGGTCGGAGCGAGCGAAGCGAGCGAGAACCGCGGACAGTGCGATCGGTGTGGAAATCGTTTCAGTTGGTACTATAGGAAGACGGATACGGACGGTCTCGTTGAAACCCTTGCTGGAAAACATGACTGGAGAGTAGTGCAGGATAGAATGGATACCCTCCCCAAGTCACGCTTCTTCCAACTCGTTGAACGCGCGGTTATACTGGCTCGCCGTGCTGTAGCGCGGTTCTCGACTCGCTACTCGCGGAAGCGGTTCACGCTCCGGCAACACGTCGTGTTGCTCTGTCTGAATTCTAGTAGCTTCTGAGGATTTCAACGGAGCCGGGAGTTCGAATTGTAAGCGGCGTAACTCTACTATCCCGGTCCGAAGGCCGCGATATCGGCTCCCACCGTCGCCAGTGCGTCGGCGGGGTTCGGGTCGCTGTCGGCCAGATGCGTGTACTGGTGTTCCGGGATGCTCGACAGTGCCGCCGTGACGGCCTCGCTGTACGTCTCGACGCCCGGTTCCGTCGGGTCATCGCCACCCCAGACGTCTCGGATGACCGTCATCGAATCGATGCGCACTTCCAGCCTGCGTGGCTCGTAGCGAGCCAACAGTTCGGAGAGCCCGAGCTGGAGGGCGACGTATTCGGCGGTGTTGTTCCCCGTCCGGGAGCCGACGGGTCGGCCGAGACGGGCGAGTTGGTCCTCTGCAGCGTCCACGATGACAGCGCCCGCACCTGCGGGGCCGGGGTTGCCGCGTGAACTGCCGTCGACGTAGAGGACGAACGTGTCGCTCGTCGGCTCGGGGACGGGTGGCCGGGTGAGTCCCGACGCTAGCAGGCTTTCGAGCGCGCGACGCAACTCGGCCGGAGTGGTCGCGGGGTCGAATAGACCGCCGTAGCCGGGGACAGCGTCGTCGATGGCGTCGGTGGCAGCCGCCACCTCGTAGCCGACGCCCGCGAGTACCTCGTCGGCGAGCGTGGCGAGCGGCGAGCGGTGTTCGGCCGGGAGGGGGTCGTCGGTCACGCCACTTTCCCCTTCGGGCTTCGGTTCCGGGCCCTTACACCCTCGCTCCCGGACGATCTCGTTGGCTGGTCACACCACTGCATATAGGTCCTCGGTGGTCAAGCGGGATAATTTCTTCAGGTGGCACCGGTGGCGGGCCGTTTTGAATCAGTCGGCCCTTGATACCCTCGATGGCTGACACAAACGGCCTGTTGAATACAGAGGATGGATTCATCACGGCGAGTGTGGGATAGAGCGAAAAGAAGCGATTCGTTAGTTCGTTTCGCGGAAGAAGGCCAGTACCTCCTCGATGAAGCGGTCTGGAGCGGTGAGCATCGCCTCGTGGCCGTGCCCATCGAAGGTAACAATCTGGCTGTTCGGGAGCGCGTCGTCGAGCGGTTCCGTGACATCTTTCAAGAGCGGAGGACTCTCGCTGCCGGACAACAGCAAGGTCGGCGTCGTCATGGTTGCGAACCGGGCCGCATCGAATTCGTACTCGCCGACCGCTTGCACGCTGCGGGGCCAGACGTGGGCGACATCCACGAGGTCCTTCCAGTCCGGTGCCGAGCGTTGCTCGTCGATTTCCTCCGGTGTAGATTGGGCGATCTCTTGCAGGAACAGAACGAGTACCTCTTCGTTCCTCCCGGCGTTCAGAAGCCGCTTCATTTCAGCGAGCACCTCCTCGGAGTAGAGTTCGTGGTCGCCGACCTGAATCGGAGGTTCGTACAGGATAAGTTTGTGGAGGTTGTCAGTTCGCAGGGCCGCCTCCAAGGATAAAAGCGCCCCGGAGGAATGTCCGAGAAGAGTCACCGGGTCGTCTATCGCATCGACAACTGCAGCCACGTCCTCGAACTCCTGCTCCAGTTCGTATTCGGCGTCGTCGCCGCTCTCACCGACGCCGCGACAATCCATCGCGTAGACCGTGCAGTTGTCTGCGAAAGCGGGGCGCACACCGGATAGTTCCCAGAACCTGTGGTCGCAGGCACCGCCGTGGACGAGCACGAGCGGCGGCCCGCTTCCCGTCCGTTCGAACGCAATCTCGGTCCCGTCCGCTGATCTGACGGTCTCCATTTCCTCTCTCGTGTCGGGTGGCGTTGGTTCGGACATGGTTCGTCCACCTGCAAGTAACACGATGAGGGACGCGATAATGTAACTATTCAGTGAAATATTGCACGACGTGCAATCGACTCACGCCAGCGAGGCTCTCTACGGAACCGTGAATCGCTCGGGGACCGGGGTGTTCAGTGCGGCTTCGTCGACTGGCCGCGCCTCCTGGCGATACCGCTCGAAGACGGCCTGCGCCCACTCCCGGGTCTCGGGGGCGTCGGTATCGATCCACGCCTGCAGCGCTCTGGTTTCGGTGTCGTGACAGCAGATGCCGACTCGATCGTCGAAGATGTCGATCCCGCACCGCGTCCTGTCGGGAAGGTCGTCGTGAATCAGGACGGTGCAGTGGTCCCGGGCGGCCGTCTTCTCGAAGAGGTCGGGATTCCAGTCCACTGTCGCGGCCAGGATCGCCGGCGAGTACACGAACTCGATTTCCATACCCTCGAGGACGGCCCGACAGAACGCCTCGTTGGCGACCGATTTGAACACCGTCGCCCCGAAACCGCACATTGAGTCGCTTTCCTCGAACAGTTGGATCACGCGATCGACGGGTTCGTAGGGGTAGCCCGGACCCGGATAGGCGACGACGGCGTCGGCGAACAGGTCCACGGAAAATCCCTCCATCTCCCGGGGAAGCCACTGCCAGACGTCACGGAGTTTGCCTTCGGTGTCCATCGCCTCCCGAAAGGCCGCGAACCGTTCGGCGACGAACTCGCCGAGCGGTGTGAGTTCGTACGTCGATCCGCTGCGTTCGATCCACCGGCGCTCCTCGAAATCGCCGATGACGCGTCCGATGGTCGAGGCATGGGCACCAGTCGCAGCCCGCAAATCGGCCCGGTCGCAGCCCCCCTCGGCGAGTGCGTCGAGGACCCCGACCCGGTGTTCGGAGCAGGCGATGAATTCGATTTCCTCGATCGACGATACCATGTGAATCATTGGCATTGCGTCGATATTACGTCTTCCGGGAGGCCGTCGAAAGGGCCGATCCGAACTCGCTTCGACGATGGATACGCGCTCTGTATGCAGCACGGCCGCTGAAACCCATCACTGATTAAAGGTTTCAACAAGGCTATCCAGCCTGATCGCTGAGTTCGGTATCTACCTGCTCAGTCTAGAAGCGGACGGAGACGTTAAGAAAGATGATGCTTTCAACACCGCATCAAGGGGAGGAATTCAGAGCGTGTTAAACACCAAATGGTTTCTATACTACAATAAGGTATCTGTATCAGAATGGCTGACGATGATTTCCCACGGCGAAAATATTTAAAATTAGCTGCGTTCGGCGGTGGTGTCGCAGCTATTGCAGGCTGTAGCAGTTTTGGCGAAGATCAGGAAGATGCCGCGAAGCCGAACGGTGTGCCATCAGCGGCTGAAGGCCCTGCACTCCAGATGAAGACCGCCGACTTTGCCTCCGTGCGCCAGTTTGACAACGGGAACTATGAGCGAATGCACACCTACCGGAAGCGACGGGCGATCGAGACACTTCTGACTGACCCGAAGGTCAACGACCTCATCAGCGGCTGGATCGGGGGATTCGAGGCGTACGAGGTACTCACGAACCACTTGGAGACGGTCAGCCTCCAAGGCCCAACCTCGCTGAGCATCGAGGAGAGTGGATTCCCTGATGGGGAAGAAGCTGAGTTTGAGATTACAGCAGAGAACAGGCAAACTATCTACGGATTGATTGACCGGCACCGCGACAAAATTGTCGCTCTCGAAATCACTGAGCCCCAGGATGTCAGCTGGAATATAACTCAGACCCCCTACCAGATGGTGATCGGGCAGGCGATTCACGAGACTGACGTGGTTCACGATGCCTTCGGGGACATGAACGAGCGGGAGTGGTATCCCTCTTGGAAGGGCGCAGCCGGGGCTTATACTGGTCTCGGGCAGGCGGGCCTACGTCACGGCAACGGATCAACCGCGGTACTGTACGTGAAAGATGATGGGGATGTGCGGATAATCAGCGCGTTCATCGATGGTTCGGACTTAGAGAACCCTGAGATCGTGGACGTCGCCATCCTTAACGACGCCGTGGAGTACCCGCTCCACAAGATCGCCGAGACGATCAAGCCGGCCGCGGAGTCAGTGCTGGGTGTCGTCCCGGACGTGCCGACCGAGCAGCGCCCTTACTATACGGCCAACGATGGCTACCATCGGATTGAGCCACCCGAGGAGTTCTTCAAGCAGGACGGTTGGACCATCGAGTGGTCTCCCGCTAATTGCCAGGGAACGACCATTTCCGCGTCGTACCAGGATAGCCCCGTCTTTGCGGCGATGAACACTCCGATCACGTTCACAGCATACTACCTGCCACCGCGGGAGGGCCGGAGCACTCGAGAGTGGTACTTTCCCGACGACGACACCGTATTCAACGGTGACCTCCTTTTCTGGGACATCCACAGCACGGACTCCGGCGGTCCGGGGCTAATCGGGAAATTCGACTTCCCGGCCCGTGATGATACACCAAGCGGATTCCAGCTTAAGAGCCACTTCCACACCAGTGCGGTTGGACGGGAGAGCATCGACTTTCACTCTGGACTTCGTTTTGGACCCTACAATTACGACATCGCCTACGAGTTCTATGCGGACGGTGTATTCTCCCCAGTCTTCCGGCGGGCCGGTCCAGGATTTGTTAATCAGTTCGTTCAGAAGGTCCAAAAGAACGCCGATACGTACGGGGAAACCGGATCCTACGAGGAGCCAGTTGTCCTGCACTACACCTCAACTCAGGCGATCGACGTAACGCCCGGTACCGAAGACGGCGTGGCGGTGGAACTCTTCGATGGTAATGAGTGGACGGCGCCCGAAGAAGAGTTCTACCTCGAAGCTGAGCCGGAGATGATCGTCCGGTTCAGCAATCCTGATGGCCCAGAGACGGTCAATGTTCCTCTCCAGGATAACATGGAGATTGTCGTGGTTCGACGGGACGAGACAGAGATTGGTCCTGGCGAGTATCCCGCCCACCGACTCTACGATGAGGAAACACCCTCTCACCTTTATCATCCGGCCCAGTACGCCGATGACCAGCCCATTCAGGACGAACGGGTTATCGTTTGGCTGCTCATGACCGGGGCAACTAACCAGATGCCTCACCCCGCAGGAACGACGAACTTCATCACGACGGCAGAGCTGAAGCTGTCCGGATACTAAGAGAAAGTAAATGTACTCCCGATTGACAGCCATACGGACTCTAATATGACATCGGAACGTTCACGGAGAGCGTTCATACGTGCGGCGGTCGCGAGTGGCGGAAGCGCTGCACTTGCAGCCTGCCTCGAGGATGGGACATCGTTGGGTGCCCCTAAGGGTGTGGCGGATCCCACCTCGCTCCCTGATCGCCAGCATGCATGGAATGACGTGTTGTCTAAGGATCAGGATGGAAACGCCAGACCGCCCAAACACCACGTCTTCCTCAGCCTGTCTCTGTCGGGTGAACTGGGCGCCGCAGCCCGCGAAACCGTGGTGTCAGCTCTGAGTGAGGTCGAGCGAGCCCTAGAGTGGAGCACTAATGGTATCCTCTTCACGCTAGGATATACTCCGGCATACTTCGATCGGTTTGATGCGTCACTTGACGATGCTGTCGACCTTCCGAAGCCAAACCCAATCGTTGTACTCTCCGTTGAGAGCGATGTGACGGTCGACACGAACGACGCACTATTGCACCTCGCGAGCGACGACGGTGCCGTGGTGCTCGCCGTCGAAGAAGCCCTGTTCGGCGAACGTGAGCACCTCAACGGTCGCTCAATGTCGGCGTCGCTCGACACGGTCTTCGAGCGGACGAGCCGTCGAACCGGTTTCGTTGGACCAGGTCTTCCGGCCGACCGACAGAGTGGTCTCGAAGGGATCCCCGAAGGCGAGCCGGTGCCCGAGAAGGCACCGTTCTTCATGGGCTTCCGCTCGGGCTTCCAAGAGAGCCAAGCGACCGAGGATCGGGTAACGATCCTGGAAGGATCGTTCGCCGGCGGATCGACCCAACATTTCGAGACTATTGAGCTCGATCTCGAAGTCTGGTTCGAAGAGAGCGACCACGAGCAGCGCGTCGCGCGAATGTTTAGTCCTGATCACTCCGAGCGGAAGGCAGTTGGCGAGTATGGCGAACGCCTCGGAACCAAAACCAGCGCCACTACGGTCACGGACAAGATCCACGAACACGCTCGTAAGAAAGGCGTCGTAGGACACGCCCAAAAGCTCGCTCGAGCACGCGAAAACGGGAATCCAGTGTTGCTCCGGCGCGACGTTAATACAACTGACGGCGATGTCTGTGGACTCCACTTCGTCTCCCTACAGCGGAAGATCAACGAATTCACTCGCATGAGAGAGGCGATGGTCGGCGAAGAATTTCGCCAGTACGGACTGGGGCCGCGCCAGAGTAACGGAATTCTCCAGTACCTCCGGATACGGCGGTGGGGGAGTTACCTCGTTCCACCGCGGACACATCGGGCACTCCCAAGGCCCACTCCTGTGATGTGAGTATACCTATGAGAACGAAACTATAGCGGGGAGCGGCACTGTCTATAGTACTCATCAGAAGTAATTACTCATTTCCGGTATCGTAAGGCGATCGAGGGCGGTATCAATCGCTGTGTTGAGTTCAGAAAGCGACTCGAACAACCGGTTACCGAGGGCGTTCTGAAGCTGTCTCCAGCACTCTTCTACCGGATTGAGCTTAGGAGAATAGGCTGGCAATCGCACTAGGGTGAGGTCGTCACGGGCCGCCAGGTCCGTGACGGCCGACGCGCGGAAATACGGTGCACCATCGAGAACGATGATCAAATCTTCTCGGAATTCTTCGCATAGTGTAAGGATGAAATGTTTGGCGTGTTCGCCGGTTACATACCTTTCAAATCGGGAGAAAAAGCGATCACCGTCTTCGGTGATCGCGCCAACAAACACGCCCAGTCACGTTGACCCGATAATTCGACGGCTGGCCGCGTGCCGCGAGGAAACCACGCGGCACGCGGATCGACTTGCACGGATTTCTTGTCGTCCGTCGCTGAACGTCGTACCACTCGGCTAGTTCAGTCTGCGTAACGCCGTTTTTGTACGCCATTGCCGCTAAGAGCCGTTGTGACGGCTTCTTTCCCTCCACATTGCCGAGGGCATCTCGTAATTCTTCGACAGAGATTTCGTCGAGATGATCCACTGGAAGTGACTACAGGCTATGAGTGAAAAGTTCTAACGGTTACTATAATTTAGAACCTCCGCTGGCGTGTGTCCGTTAAGTGACTGGTGCGGTCGTTGGGCAACAGTGTGAGGTTCGCATAGAAGTCGAGAAAACCAGCGCTGAAACGTTCCTCATTTCCTTTGGGGGAGAGGTGTGTGTCTACTCCGATGACGGTGAAGAAATCACGGGGATAGGAACTCCCGGAGGACCTGGTACAAGTAGAGGACGTATTGCAAAAGGCGAGAGCCGGATGTACTCGAGTATGGGTTTAGAAGACTGTGAGGGGGCTGCTGAGTATGAAATTAACGTTCGGCGTTTCCGTGCTTCCGTTCCGATCAACGAGCTGGAGCCTGACTTCGACTTGGACTCTGAGCTCGAAGGAAAACTCGAGGTTGCGGATTCTTCGATCAGCTTTGAGAGTGGTGAGTACGCTCCGCTCTATAACAGAGAGTTCGCCAGTAGGTACGCCACTGTAGGAAACGTCACTGAGGACTATCGGCTCTCTGTTAGAGGGCCAGACGGTGAATATCGTGAGAAAACGGTCGATCTCGAACCGGGCGAAACCGCTGACTTTGCGCTCACAGGGTGGCAACTCTCTGTCTCTGTCGATGATCTTACGTGCGGTTTCGCGGTTCACGCAGAAGGCATCGAAGAGATCGACGACTCGTAGCGCAACTCCTCTCTGATTTCGAAGGGAAGAGACAACGGGTAGGAAAGTGGTAGTGTGAAGGTTGCGCGGATGGACGATGGTGGGTAACGGACGTCCCCTACGGTTGTTCTGGATGAACTGTGATTCTCGAGATTGAGCACTGTTGAGTCTAAACCGGACCGCACTCACTGAGTTCGACGTTTCTCGCATCTGCAAGAAACGCCTCATCGAAACCGTGTAAGGATGGGTAGCCTGGATGGTTTGAACAGTTCCCTGCGGGTATAAGCCTTCTTACCGACTAAATAGTAGGAGCGTGCGAACTCGGCGGCCGAACGAGTGTGAGCACTTCTCTCACAGTTCGACGTACTGGCTCTCCCAATCCCGTCGTTCCTGAACTATTTGCTCTCCCGCGTCAGTAATGGTGTAGTAGTTCGTTCGCCTGTCGAGTTCGCCCTTCTCGACGACCTCTTTGTTAACGAGGGTGTCCAGGTTAGGGTACAGCCGGCCATGATTGATCTCGGAGCTGTAATACTGCTCGATTTCATCCTTGACTTCTTGGCCGGACGGCTGGTCGGCGCCTGCGATAACGTACAGGAGGTCGCGTTGGAAGCCGGTAAGGTCGTCCATCTCACGAGAGAATTCAACGAAAATGTATTTGATGTTTTTCCCGCATTCGATTGTATGTTTGTGTACTATGACAGTGCCATATAGAAGGTTCAGTTGGCACTGTCTAGTTCTGAACCTCCTCGACTAGCGTTTTTCCATTGAGAATTTGATGCGGTCTTTGATGGTTGTAGCAATGCGCGAACTGTTCAATCCACTCTCGGACGCTCGCCCGACTGCCCACCCACGAACCCCCCAACGGACTCTCGCGTAACATCGACGGTGTATTTCGGCGTTGTGCTGACTGCTAATCCGGTCGAGAACATCCTGCCCGTCGATCCCGCCGGCAAACATTCCTACTGGAAACGGGTATCACGCTACCTGATCGCACCTGTCGAGATGGGCCGCTTCGAGAGCGAGCAAGCGGCCGCGCTCGAGCGCGACGTCGAGAAGATCGTCGATCACCACGGTATCAGCGTCGAACTCGCGACGGTACGGCCGAACAAGGTCGATCAGCGCACGTCGCCCACCGACGCGATCCTCGAGGCGTATACGGGAGCGATCGCCTCCGCGCACGTTTCGGGGAACCAGGACATCCGCAACGTTGCCGACGACGGCCAGACACTGTTTGCCTTCGAGGAACCGTCGCAGACGGCGACCCGCGCCCGCGGGTGTTCCTCGAGAACGCGACACGAATTCACAGCACTTGGAGGTGCAAACATGAGCGACGAGCTCGAGGAGTTGCGCAGGCGGACCGAACGCGGTGACCGAAACGACGAGACTACCTAGGACGATCCGTTTAACGCGGTGTTCGAGTACACCCTCGTCGAGGCGAGCGATGCAGTCGACCGGGGCGAACGGCCGAAGACCGGTTTCAGACTGCTTCCCCAGAAGACTTTTACCGATCATTCATAGAAAGTAGCGATAGTCAGGTATTATGTCTTATTCCGGGCTGCGGCGACGAGACGTTCTTCGGACCGTGATTGGCGGCTGCGGGGCACTGGTGGGGTGCACGGCTGCCGAATCCGGGGCATCGGACCGGACAGCTACTGAGGTACCTACCGAAGTCGAGGCACTCGCCGACCAGTTTGAAGACCGGGCCGTATGGAACGTCGAGGCGCACGAGATCACGGGCGATGGGAGAACCAAGGTCGGACACGCCGTCCACGAGCTCCTCGAGACGGTCGACCGAGCTGGCGGTGGGATCGTGTATTTCCCACCCGGGCGATATCTCTTCGAGCGGACGCCGCTGGTGGGCGACGAGACACTCCTCGTGGGAGCAGGTCGCTCGACGGTCTTCGAAGGGACACGGTCCATCTGGGAGCGCGGCGGCGCCTTGCTCTCCAACAGGGGGTACGACCAGCCCGGCTACACCGGCGCATCGAACTGGGGGGTTGCCAACGTCCGCGTCGACACGCCGGAGACGAACGGCATCATGCCCGCGCATGCTGATACCGTTCGACTGGAGAACATCTACGGCGACGCCACCTATTGCCATCACATCGACATCGTCTCGTCACGAAACGTCGTTGTGGATGGCTACTGGGCCAGCCGGGGCGGGGACAGTGCCTCGGACACACCGATCCAGTTCGACGTGCAACAGGCAGGAATCACCCGGAACGGCATCTGGGATGGCGAGACGCGCACGCTCGCCATGGACGACGAGACGCCGACGAAAGCGTGCACCCTCAGAGACTTCGAGATCGCGCCGAAGAACGGCGCCACCTACGGCGTCCAGCTCCACCGTGGGAAAACCGAGTCGATCACTATCACCGATGGCTCCATTCTTGGCTGTCAGTACACGGCGATCAGAGCCGATCGGGGCGAGGCACTTGCTGATCTGACGATCGACGGGGTATCGTGCATCGACAACGCGCGCGGGATCACGCTCGGCTCCAGTGACGGCGGCCGGCGAGGGGTGACGATTGACGATGTCACGATCAGGACGACTGAGCGCGGGGTGGCTGCCGGCGCGGGGATCTATGCCGCCGGGGTCGACGAGGCCGAACTCTCGAACGTGACCGTCGACGGGGCGTTTACGAACGGGATCATCTTCGAGGAGATGAGCGATCTGGAAATGAGCGATGTCACGGTGACGGGGATGACGCGTCAGGCGTTCCGTTTCCGCGAGAATGTCGAGGCAACACTCACGCGGGCCCACGCAGCGGAGTGCGGTGGGGCTGGCATCTACTCGGGGGAGGGAAGTCGGGTGACCTACGGCGACGTGACGTTCGATGGCGTCGGACGAGAGATAGTGGCCGATGGCGAGATTCAGAAGGAGCCCGCACCGCCAGCATCGTGAGTAGTGACGACGGCATATGAGATTGCACTCGCCTCACTGACGTCCGTGGCTTCAGAATTGGCGTCACCTGTCTCATCGGCTGCACGTTCTGCATGGACTCCGCGAAAAACACGATCTCACGGACGCTGAGTTTCTCGTCGATCAATTCGGCTATCGGACTGTCCTCTGTCGATTAGGATCGAACGGTCGGGTGGACTCTACTGACCGAAACCGCATCGAAAAGTAGTTTCACACCCTCGATATGCGGATCGACCGTTTCCGTAACTCGTGGGTCGGCAGTCGGTCGAGCGCACGCGAATGGATTGAACAGTTCGCGCATTACTACAACCGCCGGAGACCGCATCAATCGCTCGACGGAAACACGCCAGCCGAGGAGGTTCAGAGCTAGGCAGTACCCAAGTTGGGATAGAGTCGACCGTGATAAATTTCTCTCTCGTAGTAGTTTTCAATCTCTTCTTTGATCGCAAGCCCACGGGGCTCGTCGAGGCCTGCTACCGTGTAGAGCAGATTACGCTGGAAACCGGTGAGGTCGTACATATCAAAAACCAGTGTGCTCGAAAGTTTAATCTTTTATTTAATCCTGTATTTCCCTGAATTTTCTTATGCGGTCCCGAATAAGTAGATGGGGTGTGTCAGTTTTGAATGATCAACCACAGGAAATTGTCTAGCTGTTTGAGAACACACTTATACTCGAACGTGGCAGTCTGCCCAATGACCGAGACAGGTACCCAGAAGACGAATGCTGTGACAACACACTCCTTGGATTCTGAGACGACGCCTGTGGTCGCTGTTGTTTCTGCGGTCGCTGAGATTTCCGGTGCGAACCCGTTCGAGCTCCCGCCGCTCAACAACGTGATCAACGCAGAAGCGTTGAATGATCTGGTTGCCTCAGAACGCCACTCCGGTCTCGAGTCAGTTTCGTTCGAGTATGCGGGATACGATGTGGTTGTCACTGGAAGCGGTGACGTCAAAGTAACGTCGACAGCCTCTAGTAGCCACTGAAAGTCAGTGCACACCCGATCGCCCGACGGGAGCGCGGTTCGGAGCGAACGAAGCAAGCGAGAACCGCGGACAGTTCGATCGGTGTGGAAATCGTTTCAGTTGGTACTATAACTCCCGATACTAGCAACTCAGAATCTCGTTCATAGAGCGAACGAGCTCTTAAAGCCCTGTGGCCGTGTATCTGTTCTCATGCAGCGCCCCACTGGTCAGCGGAACTTGGAATCAGAGACTGTAGTGGATGAATCTGAGAATGAGCGCACGTGCGACGAATGTGAATCACGGAATCTCGTTACGAGCGAAGACCAGGGTGAACTCGTCTGTGAAGACTGTGGATTGATTAGCGAAGTACCGAACATCGATCGGGGACCAGAATGGCGAGCGTTCAATCACTCTGAACGCGAAAGCAAGTCCCGTGTAGGGGCGCCAACCACCCAGACGATGCACGATAAAGGGCTCACGACCCAAATCGACTGGAAGGACAAAGACGCCTACGGCCGGTCGCTGTCTGCGGACAAACAGAGTCAGATGAATCGCCTACGAAAGTGGCAAGAGCGTATCCGGACGAAAGATGCTGGCGAGCGGAATCTCCAGTTCGCGCTCAGTGAAATCGACCGGATGTCGAGCGCGCTCGGCGTTCCACGATCGGTTCGCGAGGTCGCGTCCATGACCTACCGACGGGCACTGAATGAAGACCTGATCCGTGGGCGCTCAATCGAGGGGGTCGCCACGGGCTGCCTGTATGCTGCCTGCCGCCAGGAGGAGATTCCGCGAAGCTTGGAAGAGGTTGCCGATGTCTCACGGGTCAAACGCAAAGAAATCGGACGGACATATCGGTATATCGCCGAAGAGCTCGCTCTCGAGATGAAGCCAGTTGATCCGAAAGAGTACGTTCCGCGATTTTGTTCCGAGCTCGACTCGAGTGAGACCGTCCAAGCCAAGGCGAGGGAAATTATCGATGTTACTGCGGAGCAAGGACTGTTGTCAGGGAAATCGCCAACAGGGTATGCGGCTGCGGCAATCTATGCTGCCTCATTGCTGTGTAACGAGAAGCGAACCCAACGCGAGGTTGCAGACGTCGCACAAGTTACTGAAGTCACCATCCGCAATCGATATCAGGAACAGATCAAAGCAATGGGAATTCACTGACACCTATGGCTGGCGTGACGCTGTCGTCTTCTCAACAAATGCGACCTTCTCAACGAAGCTCTCAATCAGTGAGAGGGCTCTACCCTCCGTTTCGTCGGTATTTGCGTTGTAAGGGGATTCGGAGACCGAAACCTCGGCACTCTCGAGGCTGGTGAACTCCTCCTCGATGCATTCGAAAGCAAAGATTGCAGCGTTGAAAATGATAAGAGTAGGCGCCTCACTGTCATCCAAATACTGGACCTGGAGTTTCTCGAGAGTAAAGGGGAGATCGAGCGGTGTGGAGCCAGTATATTGCCGAGAGATATCCGAACTGTCGTTCATTTCATAAATTTGTTGTCTATCTCTTACTAATTCCTCCCTTCGCTGTAAACGGAGTGTGCAGGTCGAGGATAGCGTTCGCTCTCGTATCGACCAGCAGCGTGACTTTCAACTGCTGAATCGTTAACTTCGTGCGCTTGGTGTAGTGCTTAGAGGCGTGACTGCGGTCGAAGCCGGAAGCGTCGATATCGGCAACACCGTTTGTTGGGAGAAGCGTAACCGAAGGTTGAGAAGAACGCGCCATACGGTCATATCGAGACGATTGAACGGTTTACATAAACAGCGGCCCAATTATGCGTCCCGATATCACGCTCGAGTTTCTCGGCAGCGACCGACCTAATTCGTCCTAGTCGCCCGCCGTCGAAGCCAGCGAACAGCGCCGCAAGATCGTCGCCTGTAGTATGTGGTCCAAATAGAGTTCCTCGCTTCCGAGGTCGGCGATCGCGTCCTCGAGCGACACCCTCCGCAGCAGGACCAGCTTAACCAACTCTCGCCGAGAACATTCTCCGAGCCGTATCTCTTTTCGAGAATTTACGGAAACCAGATAATTGATTCACTGGAGGGGCTGCTCCTCGTATCTGAATATTTCCACCGATCGGTTACAGTGACGGAGAGTCAGCTGTCTTCTTCGGTTTCAAGTTGGAACTGCTTGTTTTCGACTACGGCATTGAGAACAATACTGGTATTCGACTGATTGATGTCGGGATCGGTAATCAGGGTCTTGATCTGCTCGTTCATGTCCTCAGTATCTTCGAACTTGCCGATCGCGATCACGTCGTAGTCGCCGGTGACCTCGTAGACGGAGATCATCTGCTGATGATCTTTCAACGTCTCCGTGATTTCGGAGAGTGCATTGCCTTCAACTTTGAGTTGCATGACGGCAGTTACATCGTATCCGACGGCGTCGTAGTCGACGATTGGCGTGTACCCCTGAATGACCCCCTCGTCCTCGAGATCGGAGAGGTGGTTGGAGACGGTGGTAACGGAGACATCGAGCTCTTCGGCGAGGCTACGAAGACTTGCGCGTCCGTTCTCAAGCAGTTCGTTTACCAGATCTGTGTCTAGATGTTCGTAGGTCATTAGGTAGTGTGACTCTCTTCTCGTACTAGGGTTTTGCGAATGACCAATTTTCTCCCTTCGAGTGCGTGGAGATGCCGCCGGCAGCGCTCATTGATTGGAGATCCGCCACTCATCCGCGTTTCCGACTGGACCGTTTCGACCACGAGATGGCCGCTCGAGGTCGACCCGCACCCCGTCGAGCGGTTACACGAGCACACGAGATCGACGAACAGACTCGCGAGTGTGAGCTCGAATTCTCCGTCGGCGAGCGCAGCGACGGGACTCGAGCCGCTTTCGAAGGCGTGATCGGCGTCGGCTAGGTGACGTCGAAGGTGATTGACTACGAGTTCGACTCGCCCAACGAGTTGCGGCGTGCCGATCGGAGCGACTCGAATCCATGCTTGGCGTCGAGAAGACGACAGCCGAGGCAGTGCTCGAGCGAGTTCAGCGAGAAGTTCGCAACCAAGATCTATCACACACCAGCTGTTCAGATGAATACGAGCTTATCTACCAGTCTATCGTAAAGAGGCGGATGAGGTGGAAGATGGTAGGGTGGGAATTTCTATGGGCCAGGATTCGGGGTACTAGTTTCGTGTCGTTGCCTGAGAGTCTTGCCTAGCGTAGCCGCGTCCGGTTGAGCGCACGCGACATCCAACTATCTGGTCGCGTTTCACATTAACTGTCGACCTCACTCCCAGTGCGTGGGAATGTCGCGGTGAGTGCTATCGAGTGATCAGTAGACCGTGCGTTTTACTCGTTCTCGAAGACCTCAACAGTCTCTTCGGCAGACAGTAACAATTCTTGCGGAATTAGGCGTTGAACGCTCGCATGGAGCGGTCTAGAATGGGTACATCGGCTGGCTGACAGCGGACGCGACCCGCCGCCGGCCACGAGAGCTTCGCTCTCGTGCGGCCCATCAGAACGGTTCGCGTTCTGAGAACGGCGACGCCGTCGCGGGTCGCCATTGATGAGACCGCTGTCAAGATTACCGGTGACTGGTCTTGGGTGTACGCTGCAATAGACGCCGACTCAAAGTTGATCCTCAATGTCGCGTTATTTGGTCGGCATAGCACTAATCCAGCGGCTGCGTTTCTTCACCGACTCCGCGAAAAACACGATCTCTCGGACGCTGAGTTTCTCGTCGGTCAATTCGGCTATCGGACTGCCCTCTCTCGGTTAGGACTGAGCGGCAGGTCAACTATACCGACCGAAACCGCATCGAAAAGTGGTTTCACACCCTCAACATGCGAATCGATCGCTTCCATAACTCGCGGGTGGGCAGTCGGACGAGCGTCCGCGAGAGGATTGAACAATTCGTGCATTACTACAACCATCAAAGACCGCATCACGCTCTCGACGGAAACACGCCAGCCGAGGAGGTTCAGAACTAGAAAGTGCCCTCGCGTCGCGGTCTCAATCCAGAAGAACGATAATGGTCACCCAGAGTGGAGGAACCAATTCGGACGATGACCCGCTACACTTGCAGCACTGGCAACGGGAGAAAATGCCTCGCGATTCAGGCACCGAGTTTCGCCTTGCGATCGCCAATCAGAAACGGATCGCAAAATCGATACCGAGAGACGCATCAGTCAAAAACCGGTCACGAACGCGGGCTGGTTGTTTTTAAGTGAGTCAGCCACTCGTCAGTCGTCGGATGGGACTGCTGCACTGCCCTCATCGCTGCTGACGCCAGTTCCGGGACCGATCTCGATCTCGAGTTCGTCGAGTTTCTCGTCGGGGACAACGCCGTCAACCCAGCCGCGATGGTCGTAGTACTCCACTTTCATCTTCTCGAGTTCACAGTACTCGCCCTCGCTCGCACCCTGACCGGGAGTCTCACCTTCCTCGAGGAAGATCTCGGGGAGGGAGTCGTCATCGCCGTCGAAGCCAACGAGGTTGTTGTAGTACCGCTCAAGGTTATAGACCCGTTCACCACACTCGAGGAGGTCCTCCTCGCTGTAATCAAGTCCAGTCATTCCGTTGTACTGGAGGACGTACTCCTCGATCCCCTCGGCGAAGGCGTTGAATTTGCAGATGTCGAAGCTGTCGGAGATGGCGTGGAGGTCTTGAAATTCCGCGGTGAGTTCGCCCTTGCCTTCGTACTCGTAGGGGTCGACCTTCTCGGGAATACCGAGAATCTCCGCAGCGGGCGTGTAGCCGCGAAGGTGACAGGCCCCGCGATTCGACGTCGCGTAGCCGATACCCATCCCTTTCATGCAGCGCGGATCGTAGGCGGCGATGGACTGGCCTTTGACGTCGAGACGACAGTCATGGGCGTCGATTTCCTCGGCCACGCGTTTCTGACCCTCTGCGAGGAGGTCCGCCAGTTTGTCGTCCCGGGAGGCGATACGTTCGATCATCTCGATCATCGTTTCCGAGTCGCCCCATTCGAGCTCGTCGTTGAGGTCGTCGAGATGTCCTTTTTCGGTCGCATCCATCGCCATCGCCATGATATTGCCCACCTCGATGGTGTCGATACCCATGTCGTTACAGCGATCGATCATCACGGCAATCCGATCCCGGTCGTCGTTGGCCGAGTTTGTGCCGAGCGCCCAGGCAGACTCGTACTCGAAGGACTCCATCCGGACGTTCATCTCCTCGCCCTTGTGCATCACGTCGACCTCGACTTCCTTCTTGCAGGCGACCGGACAGGAGTGACACGTCGGCTCGTCGACGAGGATGTTCTCCCGGACGTTCTCGCCGCTGATGTTCTCGGCGTCGAGATCACTCGGTCGGTTCTCCTCGTTTTCGTTGTAAGAGATCCCCGAAGTATACCGGCCGTTCTTAGTCGGGTGGCCGTCCATCTCCTCGGTGATGTTCATCAGAACGTTCGTCCCGTACATCGAGAGGCCGCCCTCGTTGGGCGCCGTGACGTCGGACTCGGTGATCGCCTTCATCGCCTGCTGGTGGCCCTCCTGGAAGGTCTCCGGATCGGCAGGCTGGGGCATCTTCGTGCTGGACTTGACGACGATCGCCTTGAGGTTCTTCGACCCCATGACGCAGCCGGTACCGCCACGTCCGGACGCGCGGTCATCCTCGTTCATAATGCAGGCATAGCGGACCTGATTCTCGCCGGCCGGACCGATCGCCATCATCGAGAGATTCTTGCCGTACTGGCCGTCAACCTCCTCCTCGATCGTATCGCGAGTCTCGTGGACGCCGCTTCCCCAGAGGTGGGAGGCGTCCCGAAGTTCGACCTCGTCATCTTCGACAACGGCGTAAACCGGCTCGTCGGCCTCTCCTTCGAACAGTAGGCCGTCGAAGCCGGCCCACTTCAGCCGAGCACCGGACCAGCCGCCGTGGTGACTGTCGGTGACGGTGCCGGTCAGCGGCGATTTCGTACAGACGGCGATTCGTCCGCTCATCGTCACCTGCGTCCCCGACAGCGGCCCGTTCATGAACGCAAGCAGATTATCGGGACCGAGCGGGTCGACGTCCGGGCCTTGCTCGAAGACGTACTTCACCCCGAGTCCGCGCGCGCCGATGTACTTCTTCGCATCCTCTTCGTTGATTCCCTCGTACGCGATGTCGTTGTTTTCGAGGTCGATTCGCGCCACGTGATCTTGGAAGCCGCCAATGTCACTCATTACTTTGAATTAATAACTACGATCTTAATTTAGTTTTTCTTGATGAGAATCTGCCCGGTGCTCTGAACGAGAACGGTGTACCCGTAGTACGAGAAGGTAATACACCCCGCCCTGCAGACGCTCCCATCGTCGGACTCGAACGCCGTGTCGAGCGCTTCCGGCCTGATACTGTTACTCAGCGGCGGGAGTTCTCGCGGCGATTCGTTCTCGCACTTCGCGATCGCTTGGACGATCCGATCGCTCGCCCACTCGTCTCCGTCCCACTCGTGGTGTAAGTGCGTCGTTCGACTAGTTGCTGCGTCTATTGCACTGCTCATGGATCACCTATTGTTCATCACTCCAATGATAGTTGATGGGGAATATTCCTTGCCTTCAAATACCGCTATATAATGGGATGATTCTCTGACGCCTCCACGAATCGTTATCGTCAATTCGAGGGCGTCTTCTCGAGGAGTCTACCGATCTTCTCTCGTAGTATCTCTTCCATGAGGTCGTGTTTAGTTAAGCGTGAAAAGTGGTGGGGTCTACGACAGAAATCGACTGCCTCAGCGGTCGTAGCGACTAGATCGATTTGAGTTTTGTGGAAAAAGAACGGACACCGCGGCGACTGATGGAGTTGGGTATCCGATTCCATCTCGATAACCACTCTCTTTCGAATACCGTTCAGAAGTTAGAGGAGATCGCCGTCGAACGATCGCGAAATGCCGTTCGCGGTTGAGTGCAGAAAGCTGGTCGACAGCCCGCAACTGGCGCGAGTCCGGATCACGTTGCGCTCGACGAAACTGTGATTCGGATCGACGGTCAGCAGTACTGGCTGTGCGCTGTCGTCGATCCCGAGACAAACAGAATCCTGCGTACACGACCGTTTTCGACGACCACAACTGCTCTGACTGAGATCTTCCTGCGGGAGCTATTCGAGAGATACAACGTCGAGAACGCCGTGTTTCTCGTTGACGTAGCCCCCCATCTCCAGATTGCACTTCGCCGACGCGGGCTCCAATTGCGCTACGAAAAACAGGGAATTCGGAACACGGTCAAACGTATATTTCAGGGCATAAAACACCATTCCTCTTCGTTCTCAAACTGTTTCAGCCACACGAGGACGGCAATCGCAGAATCGAGATTCCAAGCCTTTGCCGTCTGGCACAATACTACAAACCAAGCACGACGTTCTATGAATACACAACTACTATTAATGTAATTTCCGTAAACAGATGTATCTGGGCGGGACTCAAGGGTATACGATCTTTCTATTAACAAACTATAGTAAAAATCGTTCTCTGAACGAACATAGAGTGAGTCTCATAGAAGAAGACTGTGATCAACGTTCGAACGAACCGTTCCGACGAGAGGGATCAATCGATATCCTCATCGTCCATCAGTGCCGCGGAGATCAGGTTCCGCATTCCCCGCCGGAGCCGCCCGCTCATCGCGGTTGACGAAACGTCGATTTCGTCGGCAACGTCGCTCAGCGCCATCTCCCGTGGCTCGCAAAAGTAGCCGCTCTCGTATGCTACTTTTAGCGCTTCGACTTGCTCGTCCGTTAATCCGTACGCGACGTCAGTTTCGCTTCCGGACCGTCCGTAGACTTCGATGATGTCGAAACGCATCTCCTGCTCTTTCGCGTACTCCCAGATTGTGGTGAGCGCCTCTCGGTCCGGGAGTTGGAGTTGGATAAACCATCCGCGACATTTGGTCTCCGCACGAAGCATAAATCCGTTCACGCGCGTCACAACGGGGCTCAGCAGTTCAGTACCGTCGGAATGTTTGATGTAGTAGATGTGTTGGTTCTCTCCTTCGTCGACGAGTTCGTAGCTCTCGACCGTCGGGTCCCCCGCGAGAAACGTCTCGAGTTCGTCAAGATCGGGATACTTGATGAGAAACGGGAATACGTTGGAATCCGGATCGGTGTTCGCCTGCGTAATCACTTCGATCTCGATATCCGCCGCACTCTGTAGCGTCGGGACTAGGGCGAGTTTGTCGTGTTCTGCGTAGGATTTTACTGTTATTGGCATCTCTCCGGTACTGATCGGTCACGGTCTTTCGGCAGTCGCCCCTGATCGGAATCGAATCGTTCTCGTGACGAATCGGTGTTACCCGACCGAATGGACATGTCTCTCACTGTTCGGGGAACCACTATAAGAGTATGGCTAGGACTGGTCCGTACCGGTCGATAGCATTATAGATACGGGAAGAAAATAAGCGATGAGCTCGGTACTACGTCCATGGGAGCTGACGAAACCGGGGCGGATTGCAAGATCGACCGAATTTCTCGGAAGTGGAATCTCGAGAATCTAGACGACCGATTGCTCGAGCGACGAAACGCAGGCGCTAGTCTCAGAGAACTCGAAACATACTACAACCAACAGATACTCGACGCAGCGATGCGAGATTCCGGAGTCGAAATGCTAGACGGTGAGGTTGAGAATCTGTACCATCTTCTCACCGACGCGGAAACCAGCGCGGGGACGAAAGTGGATGTGCAATCCCGCCTCGAACGAAACGGGCTCGATCCGGATACGATTCTGAGCGATTTTGTGAGTTATCAGACAGTTCGAACACACCTGAGAGACTGTTTAGGGATTGAGACGCATCGAAACACAGAATTCGATATAACTGACGCGAAGAACACTGTCTTCAAACTGCTGTCTCGAACCGAGGCGATTACCGAGCGAACGATCGATCGACTCCGTTCCGCTGGTCACCTGTCGATCAGCGAACCAGAAGTGACGCTGAGCTTACGAATCGCGTGTACGAAGTGCGGTGAAGAGTATCAGTTCACGCGACTCCTAGATCGCGGCAATTGTTCGTGCGAGAAGACTAACGAGCCATCGAATGAATAATGTGTGAAGTATGATAATAATGGCCGGTCAAAATCGATCGGGCTGCCGTTTTGAAGATGCCGGTCATAGGGTTCGACGCTCCCTTCCTTGGGTTGTTTGGGAACCAGTCGAAGACCGGTATCGAGACAGTCAATCCGGCCGTTGACCCGTGTAGCGCTGGGTAATGCCGACACAAGCTTAATGACTCCGGAGGGTTGAATGAATTATAAATAGGTCCCTCGTTCCTCCATTGATCATGACACTAACCAACTATTGTCAAAGTCCAGAAGATTTTCACGTCGAGCTTCGAAATATCGGGGGTATCTCCGACGGACAGATGACCATTTCTCCCGGAGTAACGCTACTCTCCGGAAAAAACGCATCGAACAAGTCGTCGTTCCTTCGAGGACTGGCCGGCGTTCTCGGCGGACCAATCCCCCCAGTAAAGAGCGACGCCGATAGCGGTACCGTCTCTCTTCGGACGGGCGGCGACGAGTACTCCCTCAAGATTTCGAACCGAGACGGAGAACGGGTCGTCACGAACGCAGATCTGGTTTCCGAACGGACGGATCTCTGCGAACTGTTCGTCGCACTCGAAGAGACGAACCCCATCCGACGGAGTATCCTCGCGGACGGTGACCTGTACGAACTGTTGATGCGTCCCGTCGACACTGCGGAAATCGAGGCCGAGATCGAGCGACTCAAGCGACGGAGGAACGAACTCGACGAACGACGTTCCGAGTTGGATCGGATGGAAGATCGCCTGCCGGCGCTTCGCACGCGGTCGGAAAACGTTCGGGACGAACTGGAGGAGGTCGAGTCGGCACTCCGGGCAAAGCACGACGCGATCGGAGCGAAGGAAACGGAGACGGGAGGGGACGACGTGCTGGACGAACTCAAAGAGAAGCGCTCGGAACGCGAGACCGTCCGGAACCGGATCCAGACGCAGAGCGAGGCGATCCAGTCACTCGGGGACGAACTGGGGGAAGTGGTCGAGCAGCAGGACCAGCTTGACCCGGCCGATTCGTCGACCGACGTTGATTCGATCGAAACCGAGATCGAACAGCTACATCACCAGAAACAGCAGCTGACGACCACGATCAACGCGTTGAGTCCGATCGTCGAGATGAACAATCAGCTGTTGGATGACGGGAAAGACATCCCCGACGAGATGAAATCTGAGAACGTTGTCGCCGAACTTGATCCGAGGTCGCGGTCGATTACCTGCTGGACGTGTGGCAACACGGTCGAACGGGAAGAGATCGCCGAACAGGTTCGAACTGTCCAGGAGATCCTGCAGGAAAAACGCGCTCAGCGCGAGACGCTCTCCGAGCGCATCCAGGAACTCGAGGACCGCAAGCGTCAGCTCGAACGCCATCGAAGTGAACGTGAACGCCTCGCGGAAAAGGAGCGCTCGATAGAGGAGGAAATCGAGCGACGAGAGGAGACCGTATCTCGCCTTCGGAAACGGCGGTCGTCCCTGAGCGACAAGATCGAAACGCTCCAGGCGGACGCCGAGGCGGCCGGCGAGCAGGACGACGAGTTGCTCGACCTCTACAGCGAGGTCAGCGACCTCGAGTACGAACGAGGGCAGTTCGAGAACGAACTGAACGGAACCGAACGCGAGATCGAGCGGATCGAATCCGAACTCGCGGAACGTGAGGTGGTCGCAGCGGAGCGTGATTCGGTAGCAAATCGGCTCCGGGAGCAGCGGGACCGCATCGAAACGCTCGAGCGCGACCTCGTTACCACGTTCAATGAATCGATGCAACGGGTGCTCGACATGCTGGATTACGAGAACGTCGAACGGGTCTGGATCGAACGGTTCGCAGGAAGTAGCGACGCACCGTCAGAGACGGAGTTCGAACTTCACATCGTTCGCTCGAATGAGGAGGGCACCGCGTACGAAGATACGATCGATAGTCTGAGCAAGAGTGAGCGAGAAGTGATCGGTCTCGTCGTCGCTTTCGCAGGCTATCTCACCTACGACGTCGCGAGCGAGCTCCCGATCATCGTCGTCGACGCGGTCGAGATGCTCGACGCGAGTCGAATCCGCGGACTCCTGAACTACTTCGATCAGCACGCCGAGTACGTCATCGCGGCGGTGCTGCCGGAAGAAGCGGCGGAACTCGAGGAGGCGTACCCGGCGGTTCCAACGTCGTCGTTCACCGCCGAATCCTGACTCGAGCCGCGAGCGACCGTCATTCCGTTGGACTAGTGGTCTCTCGTCGCTCGGACCGTTCCAATCGCCGCGGCGTTCTCTCGCACGTCGTGAACGCGGACGACGTCGGCACCCCGTTCGGCGGCCATCGTCGTTGTTGCCAGCGTCGGCGGAAGCCGATCGGAAGGCTGGCAGTCGACGCGTTCGAACATCGACTTTCGCGAGTGTCCGACCAGAATTGGACAGCCGAGTGCTCGAAGCTCCGGAAGTCGCTCGATCAGCTCGAAACTCTCGCTGGCGTTCTTCCCGAACCCGCAGCCCGGATCGACGAAAATTCGATCTCGATCGAGTCCCGCTCGTTCCGCGAGCAGTATCTTTTCTGAGAGGTCGTGGATGACGTCCTCGACGATGTCGGCGTACGCGGCGCTCTGGTCCGGATCGGCGGGTGTCTCGATGCTGTGCATGATAACGAGCGACGCATCGTGATCGGCCGCGACGAAGCGCATCTCGGGGTCCTCGAGTCCCGAGACGTCGTTGACGATGTCTGCGCCCGCCTCGAGCGCGGCGTCGGCAACCGCTGCTTTCCGGGTATCGATCGAGATCGGGACGTCCAGATCGGTGATCCGCTCGATCACGGGAACGACGCGGGCGATCTCGTCTGCGGTCGCGACCGGATCGGCGCCGGGGCGGGTACTCTCCCCGCCGATATCGACGATGTCTGCGCCGGCGGCGACCATCTCCCGAGCGTGTCGAACCGCGTCCTCGATCTCGTCGTACGCGCCGCCGTCGTAGAAGCTGTCCGGCGTAACGTTTAGAATCCCCATTAGCGCCGTCTCGTCTCCCCAGGGAGGCTGCGACGACCGGCGGTTCGAAGCGATAGCGCGACGAATCTGTGTCGAAACGTGCGACAGTCCGAATTCGTCCGTATCGATCGCAGCGACGAGATCCCGAAATTGGGCCGTCGACCCGGAGAGCACGGCGGTAACTCGCCGGCCGCTGGAATCGGTTTCGGAGAGCACGCAGGTTCCCCCGACCGATTGGAACGCATTTCGAACACGCTCCGACTGATTTCGACGGAGGTGAGTTTTGATGGTTCGGTAGATCGTCTCCTCGGCGATCGGCGCTTCGAGATCTGCGTCGTCCTCGTCGACGAATAGATCGTCCTCGGCCCGTGGGGTCGTCCGTTTCGGGATCTGTAACCGCGTCCACCGGTCGCGCGCTTCGGCGACGGCGTACAGCGATCCGGTGACGAGCACGCAGTCGTCGTCGTCCGCTTCCGAGAGGGCCCGTTCGGTCGCCTCAAGCACGGACCCGGCGGGATCGACCGTTGGCGCGCGCCCATCGAACACTCGCGCGAGCTCGTCGACGCACTCGGCGCGGGAGACGTCGGGTTCACAGAGGTGGATCGCGTCGACCGGTGGCAGCGCCGCGATCATCCGCCGGTGATCCTTGTCCGTCATCGCCCCAAAGACGAGGTGGAGGTCGTCGTACTCGTACCGATCGACGAGTTCGCCGAGCGTTGCGCAGGCTCCCGGATTGTGCGCTCCGTCGAGGATCGCTATCGGCTCCGTCGACACGATTTCGAATCGTCCGGGCCAGTGGGCCTTTCGGAGCCCCCGGGCGATCGTCTCCGAATCGACGGCTGCGATCTGTCTGGCCAGCGTCGCCGCGATGCCGGCGTTCGTCGCCTGGTGTTGCCCGAGAAGCGGGAGGTTGGTCTCGAGCGACCACGTCGGTGCCGTGATCGAAACGCTGCTCTCGATCTGGGAAGCCAGACCGTTCTCGCGAGCGATCACGTCCCCCTCGTCGCTGTCAACGGTAATCACGTCGGTTTCCGACCGGATCGCCTCGAGCGCGGCACCGTCCGCGCCGGTCACCAGCGGCGCGCCGGCCGACGCGACCTGCGCTTTGTCGCGAGCGATCGCCTCGATCGTGTCGCCGAGGATGTCGGTGTGCTCGAGCGTGACGCTCGTCACGGCGCTGGCGATCGGATCGACGACGCTCGTCGCGTCGTAGCGGCCGCCGATGCCGACCTCGAGGACGGCGACGTCGACGGCTTCGGCGCCGAAGTGGTCGAGTGCGAGCGCCGTGAGCACCTCGAAGTACGTCGGTCCGTCGTCCGCCTCGCGAAGCCGCTCGACGCAGCCGTCGATTTCGTCGACGAACGCTCGAACGCGCTCCTTCGGGATCTTTCGGCCGTTCACCCGGATTCGCTCGCGAAAATCGTTCAGATCGGGAGACGTGTAGAGACCGACGTCCAGCCCCGCGTCGCGAAGGATTCGCTCGAGCATTCGTGCTGTACTGCCCTTTCCGTTCGAACCCGCGATCTGGACGCAGTCGACTCCGTCGTCCGGACGGCCGAGGTGCGAGAGCAGTTGGGCCGTTGTCTCCGTCCCGAGTTTGGGCCGGCGCCGCTGTAGCGACTCGAGGTAGTCGACCGACTCGTGATACTCCATACCAAACTACCCTCTCGGAACCGTCATTAATTTGTCGCAGCACCGACTCCCGAACGGTTTATAACCTCGTGCGCAGACACTCGTGACGATGCCTTCCGAATCGCTAGCAAACCTCGCGTCTGTGGAGCCGTACGTGACGGATTTCGAGGCGCCGGTCGGAGCCGTCGACGGGACCGACGTCCAGCTCGAGAAGACGTACTTCTACGCCGAAGGCGGCGGACAGCCCGCCGATTGCGGGATGATCGACGGAATCGAGGTCGTCGACGTCCAGCGACGGGACGGAACGACCGTCCACACGTTGGCGACGAAACCCAACTTCGAAGCGGGCGACACCGTCACCGGCTCGGTCGACGACGAGTTTCGGACCTACTGCATGCGGGCCCACACGGCGAGTCACCTCTTGTACGGTGCCGGCCGCAAACTGTTCGATCAGCACGGATACGGCGGGTTCGATATCGGACCGGAGAAGGTTCGGTTAGACTTCGAGACGGACCGAGATCCGGACGAGGTGAACGCGCTCACCCTCGAGCGGATGATCAACGAGGCCGTCTGGGAGTCGAGGGACGTCTCCTGGCGGGAGATGGACGCGGCGCGGGCGCGAGAGCGCGACGAGATCGTGTTCAACCTCACGGACGAGGCCGAGCGGGCGGAGACCGTTCGCATCGTCGAGATCGAAGACTGGGATATCGCCGCCTGCGGCGGGACGCACGTCCGCAATACGCGCGAGATTGGCCCCGTCAACGTACTCGACGTATCGAACCCGGCTGCCGAACTCGTTCGCGTCGAGTACGCGGTCGGACCGACGGCCATCCGAGCGCGAATCGACGAGACGAAGGCTGTGACTCGAGCCGCTCGCACGCTGGATACGAACGTGCCGGACCTGCCGAGTCGAGCCGAGAACATCGTCGAATCGAACGCGGAGCTCGAAGCGAAGGTCGATCGGTTACGAGACCAACTGCTCGAGGAACGCCTCGAGACGCTGGCGAATGAGTCCGTCTCGAAAGGCGGGACCGAGTGGGTGATCGGCCACCTCGATATCGACGATGCGGAAGCGAACGACGTCTCGGGGCGTGTCAGGGCGCTCGCAGGTGAGGTCGGAGACGTGGTCGCGCTGACCGGCGGTAACGGAAGTTCGTTCGTGGTCGTCGGGACGACGGGCGAACCCGACGCGAGCGAGGTTGTCAACGACGTGACGGTGACATTCGGAGGTGGTGGCGGCGGCGGTGAGACGTTCGCCCAGGGCGGCGGGCTCGACGAGGAACCGTCCGCCGTCGCCGACTACCTTCGGGAACGGGCGTAGCTCACGCCCGAGGCGCCCCTCGTTCGGACCGGATCGATAGCCGCTTTTCACCGTTTCGGATCCCGGACACGAATTGGATCGGAAACACATCCTCTCTCCGCAATTTCAGGAGAACCAAGGTTCATTACCGACGGTCGGGAAGTGAGTGACTGGATGCCACACGAACAGAGCAAGCCGTCCGTGCAGACGGAGGAGCGACCGCGGCGTGCGACGGAAGCGCTCGTCCGACCGAGGATGATGGAACCGAACGGAACGCGAACGCAGGGGTGGAAAAAATGACCCGGGAGATGACCGAGATAACGATCGTTGGAGAGGACGATTCGGGACTTCTCGCCGACCTCACGCACCTCCTCTTCGAGCGCGGTGTCGACATCGCCGACCTCGATCAGGCCGTCCGAGAGGAGACGTTCCGGATAACCGTCCGAGCGGACACGTCCGAAATGGATCCCACGGAGGACGCGCTCCGGGAGGACCTCCGGGACCTCGGCGACGAGTTCGACGCCGACGTACAGGTACGCTTCCCCTCGAACTGCGAGAACCAGTCGATCGCCGTCCTCGTTACGAAGGAGAGCCACTGTCTCGAGGCGCTCCTCGAAACCTGGGACGACGGTGAACTCGGCGCCGATATCGAAGTCGTCATCGGAAACCACGACGACCTTCGGCCCCTCGCAACGGCGTACGACGTCCCCTTCCACGACGTCGGCGACGAGAGCGGGTCGCCGGACGAGGACGAACTTCTCGATCTCCTCGCCGAGTACGAAACCGATCTCATCGCGCTGGCCCGGTACATCCAGATCCTCTCGCCGGAGGTCGTCTTCCGCTACGAGGAGCGCATCATCAACGTTCACCCGAGCCTGCTGCCGGCGTTCCCCGGCGCCGCGGCGTACCGGCAGGCGCTCGAGAAGGGGGTCCGGATCGCCGGCGTCACCGCCCACTACGTGACCACGGACCTCGACCAGGGGCCGATCATCACCCAGCGTGCGTTCAACGTACCTGCCGACGCAGCCGAATCGGACCTCAAAGCGCGTGGCCAACCGCTCGAGGCGGAGGCGCTCGTCGAGGCCATCGAACTCCACCTCGAGGACGAGATTACGGTCCAGGAGGGACAGACGGCGCTCGCCGATCCGAACCGATCCGGCGTACAGCTCGGCGCACCCACAGAACTGGACCGAGCGAACCCCGACGCCCCGGTCGACAACCGCGAAGCGTTCGTCAACGACAAACGGGATACGACGGCCGTTGCTGACGACTAACGCGTCTTCCGCTCTTTCCTCCTCTCGCACCTGTCGCGCAGCGGGAGACGCCGCGAGGCTGACCGCTACCGTTCTATCGCTAATCGAGCGCTCCGGTACCGGTCGGTACCGCCCCGGATTAACACTGATAGTGCTGTGAAATCGTGTCCCGTTCACGGACGGGAACGAGTCGAAACAGTCGGAACGAGGCCGTACTACTCGCGCGGAGTCCCGTTCGCCCGGAGATGAGGAGAAGAGTTTACCGACATCTCCTCTTCTGGGGTCGTCTCAGTCGTCGTCGGCGGGGAGAGGAACGTCGTGCTCCCCGTCCGGCACCGCGGAATCGGCGGGACCGATCCGAACGCTCGAGACCTTGTACTCGGGGATTCCGCTGATCGGATCGAACTGTTTCTGCGTGAGCGTATTGACCGCACCCCTCGCGAAGTGCATCGGCATGAATACGACGCCTCGATCGGGCCGATCCGACACCTGGGCTTCGACGACGATCGAACCGCGCCGGGACTCGATCGTCACGTCCTGGCCGTCCGCGATACCGAGACGGCCGGCCGTGTCGGGGTGAACCTCTACGAAGCTCTCGCTGACGTGGGACATGATCCCGTCGACGCGTCGCGTGAGCGTCCCCGTGTGGAAGTGATACAGCACCCGGCCGGTGGTCAGCGTCAACGGGTACTCCTCGTCGGGGATTTCGCCCGGTTCGCCGAGATCCGCGGGGACGAAGCGGGCCATTCCGTCCTCGAAGTTGAACTCGTCCTCGTAGAGGTACGGCGTGCCCGGATCGTCCTCGTCGCGACACGGCCACTGGAGGCCGCCCTCTCGAGCGAGACGGTCGTGAGTGATGCCGCCGTAGATCGGAACGAGATCGCTGATCTCGTCCATGATCGTCGCCGGAGCGTCGTAGCTCCAGTCGTAGCCGAGGCGATTCGCCAGGGCCTGGAGAATTCGCCAGTCCTGCCGTGCACGTCCCGGCGGATCGACCGCCTGACCGACGAGCTGGACGCGTCGTTCGGTGTTCGTGAAGGTCCCCGACTTCTCGGCGAAGCTCGCTGCGGGGAGGACGACGTCGGCGTGCTCGGCCGTCTCCGTGAGGAAGATGTCCTGCACGACGAGGAAATCGAGGGCCTCCAGGGTCTCTTCGGCGTGGGAGATGTCCGGTTCCGAGAGCGCGGGGTTCTCCCCCATAACGTACATCCCCCGGACGTTCCCCGCGTTGGCCTCCGTGAACATCTCGGGAACCGTCAGTCCGATTTCGCCCGGCGGACGGTCTCCCCAGACGTCCTCGAACGCGTCGCGAACGTCGGGATCGTCGACCGGCTGATACCCCGGCAGGCTGTTCGGCAGGGTTCCCATGTCACCGCCGCCGCCCTGGACGTTGTTGTGGCCTCGGAACGGCGAGAGGCCGGCGTTCGGCTCGCCGACGTGGCCGGTCACCAGCGCGAGGTTCGCCAGCGCGAGCACGTTCTGGGTGCCGTGGGAGTGCTGGGTCATCCCCATCGCCCACCCGAAGACGCAGGTGTCCGCGGTCGCGATCGTCTCGGCCGCGGATGCGAGGTCGTCCGGATCGACGCCGCAGAGCCGTTCGACCTCCGCCGGCGTGAATGGTTCGACCTTCTCCTTCAACTCCTCGAAGTTCCTGGTCCGGGCCTCGACGAACTCCTCGTCGTGGAGATCGTGCTCGAGGACGTACCGGGTCAGGCCGTTGATCCAGGCGACGTCGTATCCGGGTTCGACGCGAGTGTACTGGTCGGCGTGTTCGGCGATCCCGACCTTCCGCGGATCGAAGACGAACAGATCCGCCCCATCGCGAACGTTCTGTTTGATGCGGGTTGCGAGTACGGGATGACTCTCGGTCGTGTTCGATCCCGTGATGAGGTAGCAGTCGGTGTTGGCGACGTCCTCGATACGGTTGGTCATCGCGCCGTAGCCGACGGTCTGTTTGAGGGCCGCGACCGTCGAGGAGTGACAGAGCCGCGCGCAGTTGTCGACGTTCTTGGTGCCGAGCACCTGCCGGGCGAACTTCTGCAGGAGGTAGTCCTCCTCGTTCGTACACTTCGACGACGCGAGACAGGCGATCGAATCGGCGCCGTACTCGTCGGTGATCGCGGATAGTTCGGTCGCGATCCGATCCAGCGCCTCCTCCCAGGTGGCCTCGCGGAGCTCTCCGTCTTCGCGAACCAGGGGCTGCTCGAGGCGGTCGTCGCTGTTGACGAAGTCGTAGCCGAACTTCCCCTTCACGCACGTCGAGAACCCGTCATTGGCGGGCGCGTGGTCGGCGTCGGTCGGTCGGACGCCCAGCACCTCGTCGTCCCTCGAGTAGACGTCGAACCGGCAGCCGACGCTGCAGTACCCGCAGGTCGTTTCCGTGACGTCGACGTCGTCGAGGCGGTGGTCGGCGACGAACTCGGCGATGTCGAACATCTGTCCCTCCGAGAGGACGCTCGCGGCGACGCTCTCGCCCGCGTGCTCGGCCTCGACGAGCGCCCGTTCGCCGACATCTCGGAGCGCGCTCCCGGCCTCCCGCCTGGCCCGTGCCATCATCCCCGCGACGCCCGAGGGCGCCGGTTCGGCGGGCTCAGTGGCGGGGTCGGCGCCCTCGTCCGGATCGTACTCGATCGTCTCTCCGATCGAGTTCTTCTGGTTGAAACCGGGGACCGGTAGCGTCGCCGTGTCGGCCAGCCCTTTCTCGGTGATCGAGCCCGTCGGACAGACTGTCGCGCAGTGGCCACAGGAGACGCAACTCGAGCCGGCCATCGCCTCGCTCTCGTTCTGGAAGGCGATCCGGGTATCCTCGCCCGTCCCCTCGATCCGGAGGACGCCCTCGACCTGCACGTCGTTGCACGCCTCGACGCAGCGGTTACAGAGGATGCACTTGTTGCGGTCGATCCGGATGAACGGCGACGTGTCGTCGAGCGGTTCGTACTCCTCGCGCTCGTCGAAGACGCCGTACCGGGGCTCCTCGACTTCCTGCTCGATGGCGGTGTCCTGGAGCTCGCAGCGACCGTTCTGTCCGCAGGTCGTACACCGGAGGTTGTGGTTCGACAGCACCAGATCGAGGTTGACGTCGCGGACCTCGGACGCGTCAGCCGATTCGGTCCGGACCGTCAGTCCCTCCTCGGCCGGGAAGCTACACGCCGGAACGAGCCCGTGCTCGTTGGTCTCGACGACGCAGGTCCGACACTCGCTGCGGGGGCCGATCTCGTCGCTCCGATCGTAGTGACAGAGCGCCGGGACGTCCGCGCCGACGGACTCGATCGCGTCGAGAAGCGTTTCGCCCGAATCGACGCGAACCGTTTCGCCGTCGACCGTGAGTCGCGTCGGCTCGGTGGCGCCCTCGAGCGCCGGATCGTTCGCCGTTCCCGTGGTGAAGTCCTCGGTCAGCGGCGTGCGTGGCTGTGGGTCTGTAACGTCTGGAACGCGCGGAATCGGGGTTTCTTCGGAACTCATAGGTACTGATCACACTCGCCGGCCGGACAGCGGCCCTCCGCGTGCGCAACGAACTCGGTCTCGAACTCGTTCAGCGCCGTCGTCACCGGCCGCGCCGCGTCGCGGCCGAACGAACAGAGGCTCGAGCGCTCCATCACGCGAGCCAGTTCGCGAACGTCGTCGATCGCGCCGTCGCCGTCGTACACTGCCCGCAGTAGCTCGGTGAGCTGTTTCGAGCCCTCGCGACACGGCACGCAGCGGCCGCAGTTCTCCTCGCGAGCGAACGCCGCGCGACGACCCGCGAAGGCGACCGCACAGCGGTCCCGGCCCAGTAGCTCGACGGGGCCGTCAGTTCCCAGGTCGGCCGCGTTCAACCCGTCGGCGCTCGCCGGTACGTCGAGGGCCTCGGTGAGGCCGCCGAAGACGCCGCCGACGCAGGCTGCCTTCATCGATCCCTCGAGTTCGACGCACTCGCGAAGCGTCGAGAGAGTACCGTCGGTCGGGAGTTCGACCGTCGCCGGGGCCGTGACGTCCCCGCAGACGTCGAACAGCCTCGTTCCGGGATCGCCCTCGGCGCCGCCGACGTCGCCGTTTTTGCGGACGAGGTGTCGAAGCTGTGCCACGGTTCGCGGCGTGTGGAGGAGGGTCGGTCGACCGTAAAGGCCGTGTTCGGCGGGCCCCGGCGGTTGGACGCGCGCCTCGAGTCGATCGGCACCTTCGAGCGACTCCAGTGCCATCGTGGTCTCGCCGGCCTTGTACTCGGCCGGACCGGCGACGACGTCGATCGAAACTCCTGCGTGGGATTCGACGGCCTCGGCTGCGGCGACCGCGTTGTGATACGCGCGCTCGTCCGTCTCGCCGAGGTAGACGACCACTTCCGGCGCGCCGATGGCGGTTGCGACCGCGGCGGCAGGGTCGATCACCGCGAACGGGTCGGCCTCGAGTAGCAGGCCGTCGGCCGACGCCCGCTCGTCGGCGTCGTTCGCGTTCACCACGACGACGGGGTCGCCGTCGGCCTCGCGGACCGTCCGCCAGGAATCGGCGACCGACTCGTCGGTGGCGACGTCGCCGCGACCGCGGCCGCGCACTCCGGTCCGCTCGGCGAACGCGACGAGGTCTTCCGGCGGGTCGCGAACGAGCATCTCGCCGCGGGCGCGGTAGTCTTCCTCGCTGGTCGGGACGACCCAGCCGCAGGCGCCGAGCACGCGACGGTTCCCGACTGCGAGGGGTCCCGTATCCGGCGCCGGAAGCGTCGACGCGTCGCGGTCGTGTTCGACGATGGTCGTCGCGTCCGCTGGATGTTCGCCGTTCGCTACCGCTGTTACCACGTCCCGGACGGTCTGCGGCGTGCATCGGTGGACGAACGCCGTCCGATCTCCGACGGTGGCCGTGACGAGGGGCTCTACGTCCTCCAGGCCGGTCGGACCGACCTCGACGATGCGAACGGCGTCGGCTGTCTCTCGTGCTGCTTCGAGTACCGTCGTTGCGGCACCGGCCTGTCGTTCTCCTGCCGCCACTCGAACGGCTCCTCCGGTGCCGACGATACCGCGTTCAGTCATCAGTATCGAACCCTACCGAGAGCGACGGTGTAAGTGTTATCGCTGGCCGTGACGCTCCCGAAGCACACGACCCGGGCCGCGTTACTCCGTCACCGCGACCGCTTCGATCTCGACCGCCGCCCCTTTCGGTACCCGTCCGACTTCGACCGCGCTACGGGCGGGTGGCTCGTCGTCGAAAAACTCGCTGTACGCCTCGTTGAACTCCTCGAAGTCGTCGATGTCGTCGAGGAAGACGGTCGTCTTGAGGACGTCCTCGAGGGAGGCGCCTTCGGACTCGAGGATCGCCTCGACGTTCTGCAAGCACTGTCTCGTCTGTTCGTCGACGGAGGCGTCGTCGAGCAGATCGCCGTCCGTCGTGAGCGGGAGCTGTCCGGCGGTGAACAGGACGTCTCCGCTCGTCGTCGCCTGGCTGTACGCACCGACGGCTGCCGGTGCATCGTCGGTGCTGATCGTGCGTTTCATAGCCGTACCCTGTGGTATCGCGGTCGAGAACTTAAATTCCGGCCTCGAGGATGGCCGCTCCACATCACCTCACATACGTTACCGATTATGGTTCAGCACGTTTGCGCACGTAAGATACTTACTGTCGTTTCGCACTACTCGTGGTATGGCGTTCGAACAGCCACTCGACCGGATAGCTCCGAGCGTGTCCGAGGCCATCGGTCACGAACGCGAGCGACAGGAGTCGACACTCGGAATGATCGCCTCGGAGAACCACGTTTCGGAAGCCGTTCTCGAGGCCCAGGGGAGCGTTCTGACGAACAAGTACGCGGAAGGCTACCCCGGCGGGCGGTACTACGGCGGTTGCCAGCACGTCGACACCGTCGAGGACCAAGCGATCGAGCGGGCACGGGAACTCTTCGGCGCGGACCACGTCAACGTACAGCCGCACAGCGGGACGCAGGCGAACATGGCCGTCTACTTCGCCGTTCTCGAACCGGGTGACAGTATTCTCTCGCTCTCGCTCTCCCACGGCGGCCACCTCTCGCACGGCCACAGCGTCAACTTCTCGGGCCAGCTCTACGACGTCGATCAGTACGAGGTCGATCCCGAGACGGGCTACATCGACTACGACGAACTCGAGCGGCAAGCCCGCGAGACGAACCCGGAGATGATCGTCAGCGGCTCGTCAGCGTATCCTCGCGAGTTCGAGTACGAGCGCATCCGAGAGATCGCTGACGAGGTCGACGCCTACCACCTTGCGGATATCGCCCACGTGACCGGACTCATCGCAGCCGGCGTCCACTCGTCGCCGGTCGAGCACGCGGAGTTCGTCACCGGAAGCACGCACAAGACCATCCGCGCGGGCCGCGGCGGACTCGTCATGTGCGAGGAGGAACACGCCGACGCTATCGACTCGGCGGTCTTCCCGGGTGCGCAGGGAGGTCCGCTAATGCACAACGTCGCTGGCAAGGCCGTCGGCTTCGCGGAGGCCCAGACCAGCGAGTTCGAAGGGTACGCGGAGCAGGTCGTCGCGAACGCGAAGCGGCTCGCCGAGATATTCCACGAGCGGGGCCTGTCGCTGGTCAGCGACGGGACCGACAAGCACCTCCTACTCATCGACCTTCGCGAGTCGTATCCCGATCTCACGGGGAAAGAAGCCGAAGCGCTGCTGAGCGACGTCGGTATCATCGTCAACAAGAACACCGTCCCGGGCGAAACCAGATCGCCGATGGTTACGAGCGGGATCCGCGTCGGCACGCCGGCACTGACCACGCGCGGGCTCGAGGAGGCGGAGATGGAGACCGTCGCCGACCTGATCGTCGACGTGCTCGACGATTCGGACGACGAGGACGTCGCCGATCGCGTCGATTCGCGGGTCGACGAACTCTGCGAGGAGTTCCCGATCTACGAGTAGTTTCGTTCGATCTCCTTCCGCGACTGTTTTTTTCGTTTCCCGCGACCGTAGATCGTCACGGTACGCCCGTGATCCACTTCGTGTCGATCGTTCGTCCCGTCGAAAACGAGTTGCTGCCGTTTACCACAGTGAATCGAGTCGCTGTACGTCTCCCTCGAGAACGACCGGTGTGAGGTCGGGGCCGACGAAGAACCGGCTCACCGATCGAAGCGTACGGGAAGGCGGGCGAATCGCTGCGGAATTTTCTATCGCGATCGAAACGGGGAGCGGAGAAGAAGGCGGTCAGTCGTCGGACGGATCGACCGTATCCGGATCGGAGTCGCTCGAGTCGAGTTCGGGTGAGGGAATCGAAACGTCATCCTCCTCCCGGAGGAACAGGGGTCTGCGATCGCCGAACGCGGCCATCATCGACGCGACGGCGAGCAGGGCGATCATCGAGAACGGACCGCCGGTGATGATCGCAGCCTGCTGTAGCGCATCGACGCCGCCGGTGACCATCAGTAGCGACGCGAGTGCACCGATGAGGAAGCCCCAGATGACGCGGTTGATCGTCGAGGGCCGTTCGGCGCCGCCGGTGGTCAGCATTCCCAGCGCCAGCGTCGACGAGTCGGCCGAGGTGACGAGGAACGTCGTGACGAGCACGAGGAATAACATCGTCAGCAGGCCGCCCAGCGGCAGCGCTTCGAACAGCGGGTAGCCGGATCCAGCTTCGCCGAGCTCACCGATGATCGTGAGAATGTCGGCCTGACCGCTCTCCTGGAGGAAGATTGCCGTTCCCCCCATGGTTGCGAACCAGGGGATCGTAATACCGGTCGAAGCGATCACGCCCGTAACGGCGACCTGTCGAACGGTTCGGCCGCGCGAGATCCGCGCGATGAACAGGCCGACGAACGGCGTCCACGAGAACCACCACGCCCAATAAAAGATCGTCCATCCGCCGACCCACTCGGCGACGCCCGCCCCGCCGGTATCCCCGGAACCGGTGTAGAAGCTCATCGTAATGAAGTCGTTGATGTACGCACCGAGCGCCTCAGTCCCCATCGACATGATATACGTTGTCGGACCGAGCACGAACGTTGCAACAGTCACTATGGCAAACAGTGCCATGTTGAAGTACGAGAGCCGTCGAATGCCTTTTTCGACGCCGAGCGCGACGGAAATCGTGAACGCGACCGTCAGTCCGGTGATCACTAGAACGGTCCCGGAGTCGCCGACGGTCACGCCGCTTATCCACTCGACGCCGACGAGGAACTGGCTTCCGACCAACCCGAGCGTCGTTGCGACGCCGCCGATCGTGGCGAACACTGCGAGAATGTCGATCGTCTTCGCGACCGGACTATCGAGATTATCGACACCGACCCACGGCGCGATTACCGTCGAGATGCGCAGCGGCGCGTCGTACCGGTAGGCGAAGTACGCGATCGGTAGGGCCATGACGACGTACGCGGTCCACGCGGAGATTCCCCAGTGGAAGAACGTGTACTGGATCGCGCCGACGGCGGCTCCCGACGACTGCGACTCCGCGCCGACGAACGGCGAGACGGCGTCGTAGTGGAAGATCGCCTCGGCGGGCCCCCAGAACACGATCCCGGCGGCGATTCCCGCCGAGTACAGCATGGCGAAGTATGCGGGAAACGTGAACTCCGGTGCCTCGTCCTCGCCACCGAGTTTGATGTTCCCCCAGGGCCCGAAGATCAGGAATCCGACGAACGCGACGAGGACGAACATCGCAACAAGGTACCACCAGCCGGCGAACGTCCACAGGAAGTCGTTCACGCTGGTCATGTACTTCGACGCGGCTTCGGGTCTGAGGACGAACGCGAGGACAGACGCTGCAGCCACGAGGAAGCCGATTACGAAAATTGGGGTGTCGAGTTCGTTAGTAAACTGTTTGATCGGACCGTTCGCTCCTGATTGTGCCATTCTTTCTCACCTCCGTTTATCGCTCCACCACGCACGGTCGGGAGCAAGGGTTCGTTCTCGGGACGTCGTGTTCGACGACGGCTTCGTCTGATCTTCGGTCATCTCTCTGCTGTGGGCGACCATCGTTAGTCACTGTCACTCATGTTCTGATCCTCCGTTATAAACTTGAGCTTCAATCATATATCGCACACGTTAGTGAAGAACGAAACGACCGAATTCGGGATTTCGATCCTTCTGTCACACGACCTCTCGGATATCTGTCTACTCTCGGTTGATGTCTTCTACGTCGTAACCTTCAGCTTCGATTCGTTCGATGATCGAGGCAGCGTGTTCGAGCCCGCTCGTCTCGATGCGGAACACTAGGTACGCTTCGCCGACTTCCAGATCTTCGACCGCTCTGTCGTGGCGTACGGTCTGGATGTTTGCACCGTGGTCAGCGATGATTCCGGAGAGTTCGGTCATCTTCCCGGGCATGTCGTTGATCTTCACACGCAGACGCAGGATCTGCCCGCGGGTCGTGAGCGCGTGAACCAGAACCGTCTGCAGCATTGTCATGTCGAGATTACCGCCGCACAACAGGGGCATGACGGTTTCACCGGAAACGTCCAGTTCGTCGCTCAGCAGTGCCGCAACCGATGCCGCGGCCGCTCCTTCGACGACCTGCTTCGCCCGCTCGAGCAGGAGCAGGATCGCACGTGCGATCTGGGAATCGGTGACGGTGACGACCTCGTCGACGTGCTCCTCGATTAGCTCGAGCGTCAGCTCGGAGATGCCGCCGGTCGCGATCCCGTCGGCGATCGTGTCCACTTCGTCGAGCGTAACTGGGACCCCTTTGTCGAGGCTCTCGTGGACGGTTTCGGCCCCGGTAGCCTGGACGCCGACGACGCGCGTTTCCGGAGAGAGGTGATCGAGTGCCGTGGCGATACCGCTGATCAGTCCGCCGCCCCCGATTGGGACGACGACGGTGTCGACGTTGGGCAAGTCCTCGTACATCTCGATGCCGAGCGTACCCTGCCCCGCGACGATCTGCGTGTCGTCGTACGCGTGAACGAACTCGACGTCGTGTTCCGTCGCGTAGGACTGCGCGTGTTCCATCGCCTCCTGAAAGTCCTGCCCGACCAGTTCGACCGTCGCGCCGTAGCTCCGCGTCGCGTCGATCTTCGCCTGTGGCGCGTGTTTGGGCATGACGATCGTCGAGTCCGCGCCGCATCTGGTCGCCGCCAGCGCGACGCCCTGTGCGTGATTGCCCGCGCTCGCGGCGACGAACTCGTCGGCACCGCCGTCGACCGCCTGCCTGATCTTGTTGTACGCGCCTCTCGTCTTGAACGAGCCGGTCCACTGGAGGTGTTCCATCTTGAGGTACACCTCGGCGTCGACCATCTCGCCGAGCGACGTGCTCCGCTCGATCGGGGTTCGCTTCACGACCGTCTCGTCGGTCAATCGTTCGCGCGCCCGTTCGATGTCGGCGTACTCTACCAACGGTTCGTGTTCTGGTGATTCACTCATGGTTCGAGGGTCGTGTGATCTCTGGTCATCGGATGATCTTGTTGCGGCCGGGATCGAACAGGGGTTCGTCGCGGACCGTCGCGTCGTACGTCGTCCCCTCGCACTCGATCTGGACCGACGTTCCGGCGTCCGCGTACTCGTCGGGCAAGTAGGTGTAGGCGATCGACTCGCCGACGCTGTATCCGTAGCCGCCGGCCTGGACGTAGCCGACGGCCTCGCCGTCCTTGCGAACCGGGCGCCCGCCCAGCATGATGTCGGTCGATTCGTCCAGGGTCAGGCACGCGACTCGAGTGTCGATCCCGTCCTCTTTCGACTCGACGAGCGCGTCCTTGCCGACGAACTCCGTATCGAGATCGACCGCGAACGGCAACCCGGCGGCGTAGGGGTTGACGTCCGTGTCGACGTCGGTCCCCCAGAGCCGGAACCCCTTCTCGAGGCGCATCGACTCGACCGCGCCGGCACCCATGGGTCGCACGCCGAGGTCCTGTCCGGCCTCCCACAGCGTGTCCCAGAGCTTCTGGCCGTACTCCGTCGGCGTCCACAGCTCCCAGCCGAGCTCGCCGACATAGGAGAGTCGGAGCGCGATCACGGGAACGTCGCCGACGTAGATCCGCTCGCCGCTGAAGTACGAGAACGCGTCGTTCGAGACGTCCGCGTCGGTGACGCGCTGGAGCAGCAGTCGCGCGTTGGGCCCCCAGAGTCCGATCGTGCTCTTAGCCGATTCCTCGACCGCGACGGAGACCGTCTCGGGGGCGCGCTTCTCGAGCCAGGAGCCGTGGATGCCCGGCGAGTTCCCGCCGCCGGTCGTCACCATGTACTCGTCGTCGTCGAGGCGGACGACGGTGAGGTCGGCGAGGATGTTACCGCCCTCGTTCAGCATCGTCGTATATCGGACCTGTCCGACGGAGATGTCCATATCGTTGCTACAGACCCGCTGGAGGAAGTCGCCGGCATCGCTTCCTTCGACCATAATCGAGCTGAACGTCGTCATGTCGAACATGGACACCTTCTCGCGGGTGTGGAGGTGCTCGGCACCCTCGATCGGGGAGCGGTTGACCGCTTGCCAGCCGTCCTGGTCCGGGATCCCCTCGTCGTACTTCGAAACGAGGTCCGCGTTGTGTTCGTACCATTGCGGGGTTTCCCAGCCCCCGCTCTGGTAGAACTCCGCGCCGAGTTCCTGTTGCTGGTGGTAGAACGGACTCACCCGGAGACCGCGGTGGTCTTCCGGCTGCCACCGCGGCTCGACGATGCTGTACACCTGCTGGTACCGCAGACCGCCGCGGTCCGTGAAGTAGTCCTTGTTCCCGGCGTGCGGTTCGAACCGGTTGACGTGGATCCCGCTCGTGTCGACGGGACCCGACGGAAGCCGCGGCACGCCGTTTTCCATCCACTCGGCGAGGATCTTGCCGTACCCGCCGGAGTGGGTCCACCAGATCGCCAGTCCGGTCCAGAGGCCGTCGACCTGCGCCGTTTCCCCGAGAACCGGCATCCCGTCCGGCGTGTAGACGAAGATGCCGTTCTCGGTGACGCTGAACTCCTCGTCCGCCGTCGCGGGCAGCAGTTCGTCGAACGCCTGCTTCGGCGACTTCTCGCGGTTCGGGTGCGTCGGCTTCGTCCAGTGTTTCTCGGTGAAACTGTGGACCGACGCCTGACTCTCTTCGGAATTGGTCCCCATCTCGTCGGGATCGACGACCAACGGCTCGTGATTGTACGAACCGAGTCCGTAGCCGTCCCCGTGAGTCCGGAAGTACAGCGAGTTGTCCTGGTCGCGGCCGACCGGACGGTCCGGCGGCTGGGACATGGCCTCCGTGATCTGCGGGTCGCCCGGAATCTCCAGATCGGTCGTGGCGTCGCCGGCCGCGTTTCCGTCACCCTGGAGTTCTTCGAGCGGTTCGGTGACGACGTACTGGTGCTCGACGGGTGCGATCGGCAGGTCGAGACCGGCCATCTGCCCGGTCTGGTAGGCCCAGTTGTTCGTGGCGAGAACACAGCGGTCGCACTCGATGCGACCGCGGTCGGTGACGACCGCCTGCACTTCGCCGCCGTCGACCTCGATATCGGTCACTTCGGTGTGCCCGTGGAACCGGGCCGGCGACGTCTCGATGTACCACTGAAGCGCGTCGGTCCCGTTGACCCGGCCGTCAGTCGGGGAGTAGTAGCCGCCGAGGATCTCGTCCTCGTCGACGAGCGGCAGCCGTTCGGCGACCTCCTCGGGCTCGAGCAGTTCCGGTTCGGGAAGCCCGTACGACGTGGCCCACTCGACGCGACGCTGGAGGAAGTCCATCCGCTCCTCCGAGCGGGCGAGTTCGATGCCGCCGACCTCGGTGTAGACGCCGGCGTCCTTCAGCAGCCGACTCGTGTAGTGCGCAGTCTTCGTCTGTATCTTCGACGGCGACGTCTGGAACATGATCCCCGGAGCGTGCGTCGACGAGCCGCCGGTCACGGGGAGCGGCCCCTGATCGACGACGACTACGTCTTCGGCACCGAGTTCCGTCAGGTGGTACGCGACGCTGCACCCGACGGCCCCGGCACCGATGATCACTGTGCCAGCTCTCGAGGGTGGGCTGTCTGTGCTCATGTACCACACACTGGAACAGTCCCTCTGATAAGTGCACCGGTCATTTAAGTCGATGCCCGAAATACGCCGTCCGCTGGGCGCTCGAGCAGCGTAGATTCGATATCGTCCGGGAAGTCCACGACGAAACTCCAAACTGACACTTCTTGCGAGCAGTTCGCCGGAACGGTCGGGCGTCCGCTTACCAACGTCCGCCGTTTCGCGGCGGAGACTTACGGAAGCGTCACCGGAACGCCCTCCTGGAGGCTCGCGGCTTTGACCGTGTTGTACAGCAACATCGCGATCGTCATCGGGCCGACGCCGCCGGGGACGGGCGTGATGACGTCGGCCTTCTCCGTCGCGCTCTCGAACTCGACGTCGCCGACCAGTTCGTACCCCTTCTCGGTGTCGGCTTCCACCCGGTTGACGCCGACGTCGATCACCGTCGCGCCCTCGCTGATCATCGAACCGTCGATCAGTTCGGGGTAACCGGCGGCCGCGATCACGATGTCGGCCTGTCTCGTCTTCGCGCCCAGATCCGTCGTTCTCGAGTGACAGACCGTCGTCGTCGCGTTTCCGCCCGGTGCCTTCTGGATAAGCAAGTTCGCCATCGGCTTCCCGACGATGTCCGACCGGCCGACGACGACCGCGTCCTTCCCCTCGGTGTCGACGTCCGCCGCCTCGAGTAGCTTCTGGATCCCGTGCGGGGTACACGGTTTGAACCGCGGATTGCCGGCGACGAGGCGCCCGGCGTTTTCGGGGTGAAAGCCGTCGACGTCCTTCGTCGGTTCGATCCGCTCGAGGACGCGCTGCTCGTCGACGTGGTCCGGAAGCGGCATCTGGACGAGGATGCCGTGTACCCCCGGATCCTCGTTCAGTTCGTCGATCTGAGCGAGCAACGCGTCCGCCGACGCGCTCGGATCGAGTTCGGTGTGGATACTCTCGATACCGAGTTCACCGCACGCCCGGCGTTTCATCGAGACGTACGTCTCGCTCGCTCCGTCGTCGCTCATCAGGACCGTCGCCAGTCCCGGCGTTACGCCGTTGTCCTCGAGCGCGTCGAGACACGACGTCAGTTCTGACTTGATACCGTCTGCGACCTCGTTTCCGTCGATGGTCCGTGTCATAGTGATCTCCGTTCGATCGCTGCCAGCGCCAGCGTTTGCACGAACTCGAGCGCGATGTCGACCGCGATGCGTCTCGACAGGGACGCCGAGAGCTGGCTGCAGCGCTAGCAACTGACCGCTTCGGAGCGTAATGAATCCCAGTGCCGATGTTCGACCCCTCACAAATGAAACATTTTCTGAACTCGAATCTGGTGGTCTGCCCTCGAGGAGGCGGATACCGTATTAAATCCCACCACTATTCCCCCTGAAGGCATTTGATACAGGAGACGAACGTTCAGGTGGCGCCTGTTCACAGGTGTCATCATCGAACGGTAGGGGATGTGCGCCGGTATCACATCTCCTGCCCCCTCAGCCTTCATCCCCATAGCAGTCCGCGGTTCGTCGTAGCTCATTCGCGGACTCCCTCTCTCGTTTCGCTTTCAGTTCGCCACCCGGACGACGATATGTGATTGCGCTCGACACCCGAGTGATTTCTACCCGGCCGCTACTCGTGGAACCGCCGTTCTCAGTCGCGAAAAGAAACCGGGAGCCGCCTTCGATCCGGACCTACGACAACGCGCGCTCGCGCTTGCGACCGAGTTACAGTAGCGGTCCGTCGCGAACCGTCGCGCTGTACCGGTCGCCCTCGTGCAGAATCTCGAGTTCGGTACCGGGCTCGGCGTACTTGGGCGGGAGGTACGCGTACGCGATACAGGCGCCGACGGTGTAGCCGTACTCGGCGCTGTGAACGTAGCCGAGCGACTCGTCGCCGTCGAGAACCGGCCGGTCCGTGAAGACCACCGCCTCCTCGTCGTCCAGCGTCAGACAGGCGACCTCGTGGTCGATCCGCTCGCCTTCGGCCGCCTCGACGACCGCTTCCTTGCCGATGAAGTCGGTCTCGAGGTCGACGGCGAAGCCGAGCCCCGCCTCGTAGGGGTTGTGCTCGGTGTGGAGGTCCTCGCCCCACAGTCGGAACCCCTTCTCGATGCGCAGGGAGTCGAGCGCGCCGTTGCCGTAGGGGCGCAGATCGTACTCCTGACCGGCCTCCCAGATCACTTCCCAGAGCTGTTCGCCGTACTCGCTCGGCGTGTACAGCTCCCAGCCGAGTTCGCCCGCGTAGGAGACGCGAAGCGCCCTGACCGGGACGTTCTTCACGAAGAGTTCCTGGGAGGTGAAGTACGGGAACGCGTCGTCCGAGAGGTCCGCGCGGGTTACCTCGCTCAGCACCTCGCGAGCGTTCGGGCCGGTGAGGACGAACGACGAGAGTTCGGAGGTGACCTCCCGAACCTGGACGTCTTCGGGCGCGTGTTGCTTGATCCACGCGACGTGGTTCCGCCCGACTTCGCGTCCCGTCGTGAGCACGAGGTATCGGTCGTCGTCGACGCGCGTGACAGTTATGTCGGCGCGCACGCCGCCCTCCTCGTTACACATGAGCGTGTACCGAACCTGGCCGACGTCGATGTCCATATCGTTCGTACACAGGTACTGAACGAACTCGTCGGCCTCCTGTCCGCTGATCTCCATCTTGTTGAAGGAGGTCATGTCGTGGAGTCCGACCGCGTTGCGCACGTGGAGCGACTCGGCGCCCTCGATCGGCGACCAGTACTTCGCTTCCCAGCCGTCGCGGTCGGGAACCCGATCGCCGTACTGCGCTAGGAGGTCCGCGTTCGAGTCGAACCAGTGTGCCTCCTCCCAGCCGGCTTCCGCCCACAGTTCGGCCTCGAGTTCCTTCAGTTTGTGATAGACGGAACTGCGCCGGATGTCGCGCTGGTGATCGGTCCAAGTCCACTTGGGATGCATGATGTTGTAGACGATCCGGTACTCCTCGCCCCCGATGTCGCGGGCGAAGTCCCAGCTTCCCTCGTGGGGCTGGAAGCGATTGACGTTGCAGTGTGCCAGATCGATCGGCCCTTCGGGGAGCCGCGGCGCGTCGTTTTCCATCCACTCGGCGAGCGCCTTCCCCGCGCCGCCGGCGTGGGTCACCCAGATTGCCGCCCCAGACCAGAGGCCGTCGTACTCCTGGACCGGCCCCATCACGGGGAGACCGTTCGGGGACTCCGCGAACATCCCGTTGTACTTGTGCTCGAGCTCCTTTCCGTCCGTGGCGGGCAACAGTTCGTCGCTGGCCTGCCGTGGGGCCTTATCCGGACGGTCGGGGTGGGTCGCGTTGTTCATGTGGTAGTCGGAGAACTCGTGAACCGACCCCTGCTCGGCGTCCTCGTCGTTGCCGCCGAGCTCCTGTGGATCCGGAACGAGCGGCTCGTGGTTGTACGAGCCGATCCCGTACGCGTCCCCGTGGGTTCGGAAGTACAGCGCGTTGTCCTGGTCGCGAAGGATCGGACGGTCGGGGCCGACGAGGAGGCGATCGGCCTTCTCGCCGGAGACGTCCCTGTAATTCTCGTAGACCGGGTGGTCGCTGACGTCCTCCCGGCTCTCGGCGAGTTCCTCGAGCGGCTCGGTGATCGTGTACTGGTGTTCGACCGGCGTCACCGGGAGGTGAACGCCGAGCTGTTCGCCGAGTTGACGGGCCCAAATGTTCGTGGCGATTACGACCTCGTTACACTCGATCTGGCCGCTGTCGGTGACGACTGCCTGCACCTCGCCGTCGTCGACCGCGATGTCCTCCGTCCACGTGTGCGGTACGAACTTCGCGCCCTGTTCCATCGACGCCTCGGCTAACGCCGCACACGCCTTGACGCCCGAAACCTGTCCGTCGGTCGGAGAGTAGTAGCCGCCCTTGATGACGTCGCTGTCGACGAGCGGCAGCCGTTCCTCGACCTCCTCCGGCGAGAGGATCTGCGGGTCCGGAATACCCCAGGCCGTTCCGTGTTCGACGCGGCGCTGGAGAAAGTCCATCCGTTCGTCGGTTCGTGCGACCTCGATTCCGCCAGTTTCGTTGTACAGCGGTTCCCCGTCCTCGTCCTCGAACTGCGAGTACAACTTGCGACTGTACCTCGCGAACTTGGTGAGGACCTTCTCTTCCGCGGTCTGGAACATAATCCCCGGCGCGTGACTGGACGAGCCGCCGGTCGTAGGGAGCGGCCCCTGATCGACGACGACCACGTCCTCGCGTCCGAGTTGGGTCAGATGGTACGCCGTACTACACCCAACGATGCCGGCGCCGACGATAACGGTGTCAGCCTCGGCCGGCAGGCTGTCATGTGTACTCATAACTTACGTTGCGATATCTCCGAGGCGGACAAATATAGTTACCGCTGTCTCTCGCGAATCCAACGACGTGACGGGAGGATGACCGGTCGTGTTTCGTCGAGTGGAATAACGGTGATATCACTGTTATTTTCGGCAATAGCGCCGACGAACGCGCGGTCGGACCGCGCCGGTGCGCTACCGCGGTCGTGAGATCGGGTCTCGTTCTTCCCGACGAGAAGCGAGCCAAACTTACAAGCCCCGTCGCTGGGTTGAACGAGTATGGAGTACGAGGCCGTTTCCCATACGACGGACGAGCGTCCCCTCGTCCAGTTACCGTCGGGGACAGACGTTACGGTGACCGTCCATCGCTACGAGGGTGGATCTGGACCGACGGCGTACCTGCAGGCCGCACAGCACGGAATCGAACTCAACGGGACCGCCGCGTTGCGCCGACTCCACCACCACCTGGCGACCGCTGAACTCGCCGGAACGGTCGTCGTCGTTCCCGTGGTCAACTCCCTCGCGTTCGATCACGGATCGTACGTTACGCCGCAGGCCGTCGACGCGGTCAACCCGAACTTCAATCGCGTGTGGCCGGGCGACGAGAACGGAACGCTTCAGGAGCGACTGGCCGCCCGGCTGTGGCAACTGATCGAAACGGCGGACGTCGTGATCGATCTTCACACGGGAACCGCAGATATGCTCGAGCACGTCCGGTTTCAGGACGACAGTTCCGACTCGCGCAGACTCGCGGCGATGTTCGGAACCGAGTACCTGTTGACGAACCCCGAGCGCGAGGAGGCGGACGAGGAGGATTTCAGGGGGAAACTTCGAACGGCCGCCGCGAACGCCGACATCCCGACGATCGTACCGGAACTCTCGAACAGTCGTCGGATCGATCACGACGCGGCGCGCAGAGGGGTGAACGGAATCCGAAGTGTCCTCGCCGAGGTCGGCATGCTCCGCGAGGAGCCGTCGACGCCACCCTCGCAGACGATCCTTCTCGACGACGGTGGCCGTATCGGTGCGAACCGCTCCGGACTCTTCGAGCCGAGCGAAGACGTGGCGGTCGGCGATCGAGTTTCGGAAGGAACCCGACTGGGAACGGTGTACTGTCCGGCGACGTTCGAAGAGCGACAGTCCGTTCGGATGCCCGAACCCGGCATCGTCTACTCACTTACGCGGGAGTCGGTCGTCACGGCTGGCGAGAAAATCGCCTGCATCGCCGAGGTCGAGTAACGCTTCGGATCTTACCCGCGGACGATCGACGACCAGAAGTTCTCGATGATTCGCTTCCCCGCGTCGGTGAGGATGCTCTCGGGATGGAACTGAACGCCGACGTGGGGCCGTTCGGCGTGTCGAACCCCCATGACGATTCCTCGCTCGTCGTCGGTGTGCGCCGTCTCGATCAGGGACGCCGGGAGCGCGTCACGATCGATCGCCAGCGAGTGGTACCGTCCGACTTCGAAGGGATCGGGGAGTCCCTCGTATAACCCCTTCCCGTCGTGGTTCACCGCGGAGGGTTTCCCGTGGACGACCTCCGGTGCACGTCTGACGGGGACGCCGTGGGCAGCACAGAGCGCCTGGTGTCCGAGACAGACGCCGAGGGCCGGATACTCGGTCTCGGCGAAGACGTCGACGGAGACGCCGCTTTCCCCCGGCGTTCCCGGCCCGGGAGAGACGACGATGCCGTCCGGATCGATCTCTCGGATTTCCTCGAGGTCGATCTCGTCGTTTCGCCGGACCGTCACGGTATCGAACGAACCGACGTACTGCACGAGATTGTAGACGAACGAGTCGTAGTTGTCGATGACCAGGATCATCGGGAATCACCGGCCGCCTCGGCCGCAGGTTCGACGTCGAACGACGCTCGCTCGCCGAGCGCCCGGTCGACCGCCGTGACGAGCGCCCGCGCTTTGTCGAGTGTCTCCGCGTACTCGCGCTCGGGGACCGAATCGTGAACCACGCCGGCGCCGACCCGGAGGTGGTACTCGTCGGCGTGGCGAACGAGCGTCCGAATGACGATATTCAGCGTCGCTCGCTCGTCGAAGCCGAAGATCCCGATACTGCCCGTGTACGGACCGCGACGCGTCGCCTCGACCTCGTCGATGATCTCCATCGTCCGCGGCTTGGGTGCGCCGGTGATCGTTCCGCCGGGGAACACCGCGGCGACCGCGTCGGCCAGACTCACGTCGTCTCGTTTGACCCCCTCGACGAGGGAGACGAGGTGCATGACCTCCGAGTATCGGTCCACGCGGCGATACTCCGTAACCCCGACCGACCCGTACTCGCTCACCTTGCCGAGGTCGTTTCGCTCGAGGTCGACGAGCATCGCGTGCTCCGCCCGTTCCTTCTCGTCGCTCAGGAGGTCGGCTTCCAGTTCCGCGTCTTCGGCTCGCATCCGCCCGCGGGGTCTCGTTCCGGCGATCGGTTCGGTGACGAGGTCGGGACCCGTCGCCTCGAGGAGCAGTTCGGGGCTCGCACTCACGAGATCGATGCCGGGGAACTCCAACAGTCCCGAGTACGGGGCCGGATTCACGCGTCGAACTGCGTCGAAAACGTCGACCGGGTGGACCGCCGCCGGGGCGACTAGCCGGTGTGAGACGTTCGCCTGGAAGGTGTCACCGTCCCGAACGTGCCGTTTGACTTGCCGGACGCGGTCGGCGAACGCGGCGGCTCCGCACTCACTCTCGAATGTCCCCTGATCCGAAGCGACGGGCGGCGTTCGATCCACTTCCGTCCCGTCACTCGCTTCTCGCGCCAGCGAGCGCGCCCGTTTTCGACCCCGATCGTAGGCGGCGACCGGATCGTCCTCGACGACGGGACAGGCTGTCACGCGGAGTTCGACGGCTCCGTCGCGGGGCTCCCGCCACGCGGCGACGCGATCGAAAACGCCCAACTGGAGGCGGGGAAGGCCCCGCTCGTCGACCGTCGAAAACGGCGACTCCTCGAGCTCTCTGGCGACGTCGTACGAGAGCCACCCGAACGCCCCGCAGGGATACGGGATCGAACAGTCGCCGCGCACCAGCCGCTCGCGATCGAGGAGCGCGTCGATCGCCTCGAACGTCGGACTCTCTCCATCCGACGCGACCGCGTTCGCGCCGACCCGCAGTCGTTCGACGGGATCGACGCCGAAGTACCCCCAGCCCGACTGGCCGCCGGAGGTTTCGAGGTAGAACCCGTCAGTCCGCTCCGCCCGGACCCGCCGATAGGCCTCGAACGGGTCGGCGACTGCAACGCGCGCTTCGATCGGTACTCGAGCGCCGGACGGTGCCGTCGCCGCGGCCTCGAGGAACGATTCTCTCTCGGTAACTACAGTTATCGTGCTCATATCTCCGCCTCCCCCGGGCTCTCTGTCCCGGACCGTCCGTGTGAGTACCGCGAGTGAAGCGCCCAAAAAGGTTGCGTGCCCTCGTATTAGTCGACCGAACGTCGAAAAACGACGCCGCACACGCCTCAGATCGCCCGCTTATATGAAGGGGTGAACTATTCCTCACTCAGGCTTATCCCGAACGATGCGAAGGATGGATAACATCATGGGTATCAGTACCTCGATTGGGATCCTCTCTCAAATAGTCGACCGGTACGAGTCGGACGGGGGGCTGGTCCAGGGGGCCGACGTATCCACCTCGGAACGAGCGGACAGTGACGGACTGAGCGCTTCGATCGACGTCGCCGTGCCGTTGTGTGCGGCGGCGGAGCAACCAGAAACCGAACCGGTGCCGGAAACAGCGAGTCTCGGAGACGACGGCGCGTTGCGGCTCGAGTTCCCGTCGTCGATTGTCCCTACGATGGACGAGTACGCGCCCGATGGGGTTTCGACTGCCAGGGAAGACGTCAGCGTTTCCGCCGACGGGACCGTCGTCGTGACGTTCTCACTCGGTTTCGAGGCTGATCCGGAGCCGAACGCGGTCGACCCGGTGGCGTCGACGGATCCGGAATTGGACTCCGATACGGACGCAACGCCAGCGGACTCCGATCGGAGACGACCGAACCCAGCTTCGGCCGAGACCGCGACCGAGACGTCGTCCCCTGCTCGCGGAACGAGCACGACTCCGGCGAGCGAAGCCGAGGACGAAGACGAGACCGAGCGGGAAGCGAAACTCGGGATCGAACCCGAGACCGAGCGCGAACTCGAGGACGCGCGCAACGAGGACCTGCCACCGTACGAAGACGTCGAGTACCTGCAGTGTCTGTACGACTCCCTCGATACGTTCGCGGTGATGGCCGACGTGCTCGAGATGGACGTCGCGTCCGAAACCGTTCGTCGGTACATGATCGACGCCGGAATCCACGACCCCGCGTCCTACGATACGACGAGCGAGGAGGACGCACAGCCGGCGATGGTGGAGGCAGAGGGATCAGCCGCTGAGGCTGATGGCCAGCAGTCCGACGCCGATCCCACGACGGCAGCCGACGAATCGGATTCCGAATCCGCACAGCCGGAGGAGATCCACCCGGCCGAACACGTCCCCGAAAAACCGCTCCTCGCGGACGGAGCCGGTCTCCCGGACGACGTCGATGTCGACGAGCTAATGGATGCGATCGAGTCGTCGATGACGCTGTACGACGTCCATCGGCAGCTCGACCTCGACCGTAGCCAAACGCGCGAACTGCTGGAACGGCTGGACCTGATCGATCTCGTCGTCAAGCGCGTCTACGATTCGAATGCGCCCGAGCGATCCCCCTCTCGGGACGAAATCGCGTCCCGGATTCGCGAGAGCGTGGCTTCGGAGCAGCACGGTCCCGATCGGATGCCGACGAATCCCCAATCAGAGCGGTCGAGCAAGCCTCGTTCCGTTCGACCGTAGCGTCGCCCACTCCCGTGTTATAGTAACGACTGAAGTGAATTCACACGCCGATCGCACTGTGCGCGGTTCTCGCTTGCTTCGCTCGCTCCGAACCGCGCTCCCGTCGTGCGATCGGGTGTGCACCAACTTTCAGTGGCTACTATAGTCGTTCCCGGGATCGTCCGGTACGATCAGGCCGGACTGTACGATCCGTAGCTGGGTGAGTCGACGAGGTCCTCGAGGCAATCGATCGGTTTGGCCAGTATCACCCTGACCAGTCCGAAATCGTGAGCTATCGAGCTGCAAGCATCGGGTGCGGACTCGAATCACGACCGACTGGACCGAACTGTGGTTTCGCCGCGGATCGAGAGCGAAATCTATCGGGGTTTATAGTGGTGTTCAATATCACTGGTGAACGACTTTGGGTAACTATTGTGTAGATGATACCGTATGACACAGTGGGACGACTCACAAATCGGAGAAGTGAGTGAGGACATTACGGAGAAATCGAACGCGTTACCGGCCAAGTACTTCATCGAACCGGATATTTTCGAGATGGAGAAAGAGAAGGTCTTCGGCCAGTACTGGGTCTATGCGGGCCACGCGAACTGCCTCGAAGAGCCGGGAGAGTTCTTCACGCGAACCATCGGTGATCGGCAACTGATCGTCGTTCGCGACCACGAGGGCGAGGTCAAAGCGTTCGACAACGTCTGTGCCCACCGTGGCTCGAAGATGGTCGAGGACACGCCGATGACCGATCCCGGCGACGCGGGTCGGATCCAGTGTCCGTACCACCTCTGGACCTACGACCTCGACGGAAGCCTCCGGAGCACGCCGAAGAGCTTCGAGGAAGCGAGCATGAACCCCGATCTCGAGGACGACGACGTACAGGAGTTCGACGCGAAAGAGAACGCGTTGAACGAGGTCCGCGTCGACAGCATCGGTCCGCTGGTCTTCGTGAACCTGAGCGAGGACCCGATGCCGCTGGCCGAGCAGGCCGGCGAGATGAAGGATCGCCTCGAGGCGCTCCCGCTCGGCGAGTACGAACACGCCTGTCGGATCGTCTCGGAAGTCGAGTGCAACTGGAAGGTCTTCGCCGGCAACTACTCGGAGTGTGACCACTGTGAGGGGAATCATCAGGACTGGATCAAGGGAATCTCGCTCGACGAGTCCGAACTCGAGGTCAACGACTACCACTGGGTGCTCCACTACACCCACGAAGAGGACGTCGACGACGAGATGCGGATCCACGACGAACACGAGGCGCAGTTCCACTATCTCTGGCCGAACTTCACGGTCAACATGTACGGCACCGCCGACGGCTACGGCACCTACATCATCGATCCGATCGACACCGACCGGTTCCAGCTTATCGCCGACTACTACTTTCGTGATGCCGAACTCTCCGACGAAGAGCGGGAGTTCGTCCGGACGAGCCGTCAGCTCCAGGAAGAGGACTTCGAGCTGGTCGAGCGCCAGTGGGACGGAATCAGCAGCGGTGCGCTCGCCCAGGCACAACTCGGTCCGAACGAGCATACCGTTCACAAGCTCCACCAGCTCGCCCAGGAAGCATACAACTCGTAATACGAACCATGAGTACACAAGAACACACATCGTACGCTGCGACCTGCCCCGAGTGCGACGTCGATCTCCAGACCGACGCTCCGAACGAGATCGTCGACTTTTACCGCCGTCACTACCGCGTAACGGGCCACGACATAGAGCTGGTTCACGCCCCGGACGATCTGGGAGCGGCCGTCACGAGCGACGACCTCAAAGACGTCGTCTGGCAGCTCCAGGATCGGTACGAGAACGGCGTTCCGATCGGCGCCGTTGCGGCAGCGATGAGCGAGCGCGGGCTGTCGATCGGCGAGACGCTGGACGAGATCCACGAGATACGAATGGGTGGCGGACTGTACGAACCGCAGGACGATCACCTGGGTGCGTTCTGACGTTCCCAACAGTGAGTCGGTTTCCCGAGTCGTCCGGCGACTGACGAGGAGTCGGCTCCGTTCTCGCCGATTAGTCCTCGCGATGAGTTTCTTCCACTTCACCCCACCTGTCATCCGGATCTACCGGCCTGACGGCGCGGGCCAGTTCCTCCTCGGAGTAGTCGCGATCCTCGAGTTGCATGCTCCGGAGACGCCACTGACGACTCAACTCGGGTTCGCCGTCGGGACCGACTCGCGCGCCGTGCGTTCTGAAAAAGGCGCCGTCACGCCCGAGCGATTTCCCTTCGTAGGTGTGCTGATCGAACGCGACATCGTACCGTCCGCCGGGCTCGAGTTCGTCAGTGGGGTGGTCGTACCGAGGCTCTCGACCCTCCTCGCGGGCGAGCGCCCGCTCCGCCGAGCGTTCGCCGAAATAATCGTCGGCGTGTGACGATTCGCGGCTCGACGGTGCTCGGGCGGCCGCCAGGGCGGCGTGAACCGCACAGAGTCGTCCCCGCCACGAGTCCTCGGACCAGCGTTCGCGGGCCAGTTCCTCGTAGCGACTCACCACGAGTGCGACCTCGTGGCCGGCGCGAAGGTCCTCGACGACGTAGAGGTTGATCCGATCCCAGAAGTTCCAGGCGTACCCCGAGCGGACCAGTTCCCAGGCGGCCCACGCCGCGGTCTCCTCGTCCGATCGGCGAACCGCCTTCTGGAGTAGACTGGAGACCACGTACCGGTTCGCCCCCGACTTCGTCTCGTTTTCGCCGAGGTCGTCGCCGAAGTCGGTGCGTGCGTCGTCCGTATCCGACGATGCAGCGTCGTCGTCTTCGGTCTGTAGCTCTCCGCCGGATCCGAACGTGGCCTGCTTTCTGTCGCCCATATTCGCTTCTCGTGGCGGTCGATGGAAATAGCTGACTCCTCCGACCTGGAGGGACGCATAGCCGTCCGACGATGAGAGCCCTTCCTGCTTCGAGGTCGGGACCGCGGCCGGTCGAACGCGTGGCCCTCTCCGTTCGATCGCTAGACTCCTCTGGGTCTTCTTTCGGGAACGAAGTCCCCCCGGTATATAATGGGATTCTATATAACTGGTTAACCCTTTTTGCGAACTCTATCAATCGTGTTACTGTATGACGGAGTGGAACCACACTCAGGCGAAGCCAGTGAGTCCAGACATCACGGAGAAATCGAACGCGTTACCGGCCAAGTACTTCACCGAACCGGACACCTTCGAGATGGAGAAGGAGAAGGTCTTCGGCCAGTACTGGGTCTACGCGGGTCACGAGAACTGCATCAAGGAACCGGGTGAGTTCTTCACCCGGACCGTCGGCGGCCGCGGCCTGATCGTCGCCCGCACCGAAGACGGTTCGGTACGCGCGTTCGAGAACTTCTCGGCTCGAGCGGGATCGTCAGTGGTCCCCGAGACGCCGATGACTGACCCCGGGCGCGTCGATCCGGACGAACTCGAGCACGCCGAGGGCGTCCGCGTCGATAGCATCGGTCCGCTGGTCTTCGTGAACCTGAGCGAGGACCCGATGCCGCTGGCCGAGCAGGCCGGCGTGATGAAGGATCGCCTCGAGGCGCTCCCGCTCGGCGAGTACGAACACGCCTGTCGGATCAGTTCCGAGGTCGAGTGTAACTGGAAGGTCTTCGCCAGCAACTACTCGGAGTGCGATCACTGCCAGGCCAATCATCAGGACTGGATCAAGGGAATCTCGCTCGACGAGTCCGAACTCGAGGTCAACGACTACCACTGGGTGCTCCACTACACCCACGCGCAGGACGTCGACGACGAGATGCGGATCCACGACGAACACGAGGCGCAGTTCCACTACCTCTGGCCGAACTTCACGGTCAACATGTACGGCACCGCCGACGGCTACGGCACCTACATCATCGATCCGATCGATACGGGTCGATTCCGGCTCATTGCGGACTACTACTTCCGGGACTCCGAACTGTCCGACGAAGAGCGGGAGTTCGTCCGAACGAGTCGGCAGCTTCAGGAGGAGGATTTCGAACTGGTCGAACGCCAGTGGGACGGGCTCAAAACCGGCGCACTGGCTCAGGCTCAGCTCGGTCCGAACGAACACACCGTCCACAAGCTCCACCAGCTCGCCCAGGAGGCCTACGACTCGTAACTACCAGTCGCTCCTCATCGACAATCTGATATATGAACGATAATGTGGGTTATGTTACGATGGAATCACTGTTCCTGCACTGTCTAGTTTAGCACCTCCCGGCTGGTGTCTTCCATCGAGCGATTGATGCGGTCTCCGGCGGTTGTAGTAATGCACAAACTGTTCAATCTATTCGCGTGCGCTCGACCGACTGCGACCCACGAGTTACGGAAACGGTCGATGCGCATTTTGAGGGTGTAAAACAATTTCGCTCATCTCGATAAGCCGTAACATCCATTTGGTGGCGAATTAATGACCAGTCAACGATGGATGAGAAGTCCGCTTAGGTCTTCCTTCCGTCACGTGAACGGTGTTTTGAACGTCTCCGTCTCGCCCGATTCGGCGAGACGGTGACGTGTCTTCACTGCGGAAATGATAGCGTCCTCAAACGAGGAACAACGGGAAAAGACGCTCAGCAGTACTGGTACAAGAACTGCGAGATGTACTTCAACGACCTCACGGACACGATTTTCGGCCAGCACCGATTCGCTCTCGAAGAGATGTTCTACATCGTCAAGGAGATGCGATCTGAGTCGACCGCTCAGATCGCTCGTGACCTTGACCGTGACTACGAAGCCGTCCTCAACTTCGTCCACGAAGTCCAAGGCGCGAGTGGTGAAATCGACGAGTTCGAACTCTCCGAGGTGTGTGATGCCGACGAGATCTACGTGACTGCTGGTGAGAAGGGCGCGAAGATGAGGAATCGAGCCTGCGCGAGCGCGGACTCTCAAAAAGGGGCGCGGAGACTTCGACTCAGACAAACCACCAGTGCTGACACTCGTCCGTCATCCCGACGGACGAGTTCGGTTTCTCGTCTGTAAGGACCTGGAAGACGCTGACGAGGACACCGCTGAGTACGGCGATGACAGTGTCATCCTCTGTACCGACGATTATTCGATCTATGACGGAATCGAGGACAAGGAGGGGGTTGACGGCCATCTGGCCGTCACCCACTCCGACTCCTACGTCATCGGCGACGCTCACACAAACACCTGCGAGAACCGCCACAGCTTCCTTCGTCAGTGGCTGGCGAAGTTCAGAGGTGTCTCGAAGCATCATCTCCAGAAATATCTCGACCTTCCGTCACTAAAACTCAACTCACCTGACAACTGGTTCGAAAAACTCCTCTGTTACAATGTATCGGGATGAGCGCGAGACATTTCCATCTCGTCTCAGCGTCCCTGCCAGCTACCGCTACCCCGCGATTGGCACTCCTCGCGGATCTGCCACCGTTCGATCTGAGGAACAACCCGTCCAGCCCGACGGCAGCGCGAGTAAGCCCGGCCCACGCCTCGATGTCGGACACCCCGCCTGCGGCCCACAAGTTCGTAGACGGCACCGCTTCCGGAGCTAGGAACTCCGAACCACAAGCCAATCGATCACAGCAGACGTACAGCGGCGCATATCGCTCGCTCATCAAGTTTTTGCGACCACCAAGTCAAGATGGTCCACTGACAGCGACGACGCACAGTCTACCACCATTCAGACGCTGACAAACGAACTCCACGAGCTTCGCACGCGAATCGAGATCCTTGAGACCGAAAACCAGAACCTCAAACGCTAGGTCGAAACACAATCCGAACGGATCGCCGACCTCGAGGAGCGCATCGACAAGAACGACCAGATCCGAAAGGACCTCACAAAGAACGCCACCCAAGCAAAATCGGAAGCGGAACAGGCGAGGGAGATCGCCCGCTCTGCGAGCGCGAAAGCCTGCCAGGTCGAAGCCACCCTCGAAGAGGATACAACGAGAAACGGGTGTGAGGGGACGCCACAGTTGCCCGGCGACGTCGAGTCTTCCACGAGTCCGCTTGACTTCTTCGCGAACTGCCGTCAGTACAAGGTCAAGAAACGCTTTGTCGATGAGCGGAGCGAGCAGAACACCTACCGCGCGTTGCTTGTCGCCAAACGCGGGGAGGAGTTCGCGACCAAACGCACTACTGGCGACGGCGTCTTCTTCACCCGCGATGACGTGCGGGCGGCGTTGACCGCGATTATGGGCGAACAACCTCATGAGACGACCATCACACGAGTCTGGGAGTCAATGAAAAGGCTTGGTGGCGCCGACCTCGAAGAACGAACGCGCCAGGAGAGTCCGAAGTAATCCGCGAAGCAGATCTTGTCGATGGACCTCGAGACGGCGACCGGCCTACTCGAGGATCGGTACTGCCATTTGGATATCCTTGAGGAAGGTTCAGCGAGTGCTGGCGGTGTCACACCCGTTGTGACCCAGTCAACCGTCAGAACCGCGTGAGAACGACGAGAAAGACACCAACAAGATAGAAACACGGACATAAAGGGGCTTAGTCATCGACTCTCCGGTCGACGTCGCTGTCTATACTAGTGACACCTCTGAGAAGAACCCACCCCATTCAGAAGTAGTAGCAGTATGAGTAACGCAGGTTCGGCGGTTGGGCTTGTGGTGTCTCTCACAACGGGTGTGACTATACCTACACTGTAGAACGCAGGCTCCGTCTAAATGAAAACGTCACAACGCGTTTTGTCTGGACAGAGCTTCAAAAATAGCCGAGCTCCTCTAATCTCGCTTGGACTTCCTCTGAAACGTCTACAGTTGATTGCTGAGTGGCAGCTGGTCTTCCGATCGATTCCGTTATCTCCTGTAATTGTGTCTGTGCTTCTTCCGGTGTTGACGATCCATACTCTTTCCATCCTTCAAGCGTTTCGTACCCGTAGTAGTCATTCGGCCCAGCCAACCCTCGTAGTGGCCGGTCATACAGATTAACCAATTTGGAAGGATACTCCTTGTACATTCTTTCTAGACGAGTCGATCGGAGACCTTCATATTCGACAAGATATGATCGGTCATCAATCTCATCAAGTAAATTTTGGCCGCGAGAACCGTCGCTCAAGTCTAAAAGATCAAGGAGTGTTTGATGGATATCGAGGATGCTTACTGCCTTCTGACAATTTCCAGACATCCCGTTTCCGGAAATGACTAGTGGGATGTGCGTTAATTCGGGGTAAACACCATGCAGATGGCGCCAGCTACCGTGTTCGCCAAAGAGTTCCCCGTGATCGCTAAGCGTGATTACGTACTCGAATCGCTCTGTTAGTTCCGCGAAGATACGCTGATACTGATCAGCAAGGTAGTGGACCGAGCTGTCATATGCGTCGCGAACCGTCTGTCCGTCCGGTTCGCTGGTAGTCAACGTAGCAGCTACCTCATCGTATAATGCATTTGTCTCACGATACGGTACCGGGGGTGAATACGGGGCGTGGGCCTCCATCAAGTTTACAAAGAGAAAATCTGCATCGCGATACTGATTCTGCCGAAGAGATGCTAAGAACGTTGCTGCACCATCATCCTGGAGTGCACTTCCAAGAAGTGGTCCAGTCGACCAGTTTCCAAAACGCTTTCTCAGACCAGCCTTGATCGAGGGAAGGATCCGATAGTGGCCAGCAGGGGTCCCCTTCAGCAATGTTCTGTATTTTGCTATTCCAGAGCACCCGTTGTGAAGAAGCTCTCGCCATCCAGTGATCCCCTTACTGTTGACATTTATGCGCCATGTTCCCTCGAACGAGTCGAATCCACGATCAAACTCAAAAACTGGTGAGACTATGAGATTCGCACTGAACGCATGGGTCGTAAACCCAGCATCAGACAGAAGTTCAGCAAGAGCGGGTTCAGAGCAATCAAGTCCTTCAGACTTCGCATTCACACCAACCTCGCTCGCGTATTTGCCAGTGAACAGGGAGGCATGGGCGGGCATCGTCCATTTTGCAGTTGACCACGCTTGCTCGAAGCGGTAGCCGGGAAGCCAAGAAAAGTATTGCTCAAATGCGTCCTTTCGTAGTGTGTCAAGCACAACGAGTGCGACGCGGGTCATTGATTACTGCTATCTATTGTGTTGACCAAGAAGGGTAGCCCAATAGACCATGAGATACTCATAACTGTCAAATATGAGATTGATGAGAATACGCTCTATTCGACAGGTCCAGCGCTTATTGGACGTACCGGCCGCTGAAGCGCCGTTTTACACCAGAGTCTCTTAACTAGACAGTGCCGTTGAATTAGTAGGGTCAATAACGGTGAACTAGTAAACCGAGCAGATCACTCGTTCTCGAAGACCTCAGCCGTCTCTTCGGCCAACTCACTGGCTTCGATATGCGCGTACATCTGTGATGTTGTCCGCGGGTCGGCGTGCCGGAGCACTCGTTGTGCTGCCGCCGCGCCGTGCTCGCGATAGACAGCTTCACCGACGCCACGCCTCGCGCCGTGCGGTTTCAGGTAATCGCCGTCGACGTCGATCTCGGCGTCGTCGCACAGCCGTTTCAGGACGGACCGGCCGCCGTTCGTCGAGAGTGACGGCGGGACCACGCCGTGTTTCCGCTGTAACTCCAAGGGTTCACCCTCCGAGGGATCTGCGTCGTCTGGAAGGTTACTGTACAGCGAGGGCGCGTGACTCGTCACGAAGACCGGCCACTCCGGCGACGCCGGCTCGAGGGCTTGCTCGAGGCGTTCGATCGGGCTGTGAGCAAGCGGTGGGAGTTGGACTTCCTCGCGCTGCTGGTTCTTTCCGAGGACGTGTAGCTGGTTGTTCTCGAGGTCGACGTCCTTCCATCGAAGCCCGTTCCGTCGGTCGTCGCGTGGATCGCTCAGAACTTCGCCGCCACGAACCCCGGAGTATGCGAGGACGTACACGAGCGCGCGATCGCGAAGTTCCTCGAGGGCGTCGAAGCCTTTCTCGTCGACGGCCTCGTGAGCTCGACGGTCGGCGTACCGAACCAGTGCCGTCCGATCTTCGGGCGACCAGAACTGTTGGTCGCCGCTCTTTTTCTTCGGCCTCGGCGGCAGCTCGTCGAGTGCGATTCCTTTCTGTGCCGGATTCTCTTCAAGGTAGTCCCATCGGACACAGTAGGAGAGAAACGCCGAGACGTAGTCGTAGTACGTCCAGGCCGTCGCCGCAGAGATCCCGCCGTTAGCTTCGCGGCTCTTGCTAGCGTCAACGCGACGAGAGAGGTACTGCGCGTAGTTGGCCATGCTCCGTTTGCCGACTCGATCGACTGTTTCGACGCCGCGATCTTCGAGGTACTGTCGCCACTGAGTAAGCACCCGCTCGAGTGCGTCGCGGTAGTTCCCTGATTTGTTGCCAGACTCGAGAAAGTCGCCAATGGCCGTTTTGAGGGTGCTTCCCCCGGTATTAGCCCCGGAATCAGTGTGTTCCATCTGGTTGGATCACCGTACAGTGTGGACCCTCATAAATTCACAGTACATTACTGGACTAACGCACAGTAGAGTGTTAGTTCGATAATTCCGGTGTTTTCGGTGGTCTCGGGTAGTCTACCCTTCTAATCTGTGTTCTATAAATTTCATGTCGCTATACAGAATACGGCCGTCTGGAAGTTGAGACTACAGCGGGTTTAGCGGGCCTGTGATGCGGATATTTGATCGAATCAGTAAGATGGAACTGGTTCAGATCAGCTCTCAAGCATCAATTTTCGTTGGCCCAGGAACTATTTCGACGATATTCCGAGACTGGGACCAGCGTTGCCACTCGAAAACACGGCGTTTGACCGGACTGAGTGGGCGTTCTACCCGATTCCTGTCTCTTTCCTCAGCAACGTCAGCGTGTTATCGGCTGTTACAATTGGCGAATGCTCATACTCACCGGTCAGTTCGACCTGCACGAGCAGGTCGACGGCCCGCCAGATCGAGTACAGGAGGCACGCGAACGCGAAATAGAAGAACCGCAGCCCGAAATCTTTTGACGTTGTCGCGGCCATGAACCGCTTAATGGATTTGTAGCCACTCTCAATCTCCCACCGATACCCGTACTCAGTGATGAACCCGCTACGATTCGACATGAACACCGAATACTGGCGATAATCATCGTGTTCGGAGTTCTCTTTCCGACGGTAGATGAGCGTTGTCTCGTGCCACTCGTTGTTGCCTAGATGGAGTTTGCGGTCGGTTGTGTATCGATCCTGACCGCGTTTGAGAAGGCGCTTGGCCTGGGCTTTCTCGCTGGTCTGCATTCGCTTCGGAACGACGTACGAGAGTCCACGCTGGCTGATCATCTCCAGTATATGCTGACTATCGAATTCTCGGTCCATTAGCACGTTATCGACATGGACCATTTCCTGGGTTGAATTCAGGAGATCCTCAACGATTTCCTTTCGCGTCTCGCCTCGCCGGACCGGGCGAGCATCCAGCACGATTGGAACGGCGTTTCCGACCAGCTGCACCGTTGCCCACTGGTGGGCGTACTCGTCGGTAGCTTCTTTCGTCCCGATGATCTCATTTTTGTGGCCTGTCCTGTCTCCTGTGAACGGCGTATCTTCAGTGATGTCGATAGCGACGATCCCAGCCGGAAAGAACTTCTCTGTCTCCGCAGTCTCGTCCAAAAGTCTCCCTACTGCTTGCCGGTACATTGCTCGAATCTCCGGAATTGAGAGCTCCCGAAGGTGCTCGCGATGGGCGTGACCTAACGGCGTCCGGTCACGGGTTGATTCGTAGATGAAGCTGCGAGCCCCCTCGTTGGCAGCGAGACTCTCTCGAAGTCCGAGGTAGGTCTGTAAGTCCCAGTAGGCATTCTCGTGGATTTCACAGCCCTCTCCTCGGTCAAGCGAAAAGGCAGGGTAGACGATGCGACTAATGTGATTTGTGATCTGTTCCGCCTGTTCCAGCACTGTCTGGGTATCTAGATCCGGTTCTTCAGTGTCGTTATCTCGACGAGGAAATTTTCGATCTGGATCCCGCGGGACTGGGACACCAGCGTTCTGAGCTTTGATAAGGATCGTTCGTGCAACACTCTCGATTGTCTCACGAAGATCTGCGGTGAGTCGGTTGTGCCAGCTGCGCCACAGCGTCGACTGGTTCGGAATCGGCTTCAGACCCAATCGCTCGCAGAGATCTGGGCGGCGATCAAGGTACTCAACGAGTGCCGTCTCGTGGTCCCACCCGTGGAGTTCCTTCAGGACGAACATCCGAAAGAGCGTGTCCATCTCATACTGTGCCGAGCCCGTATAACAGTCGTGAGGATCGAAGCAAAAGTATGCCAATGGGAGTGAGCAAACGAGCTGATCGACCGAGTTGTGCTCGTCATGGGTGAACCACGGTTTCGAAACGACGCGAACATCTTCTTTCAATCCTCCAAGAGAGGTTCGATCGTACAGCGGTGTCGAGTCATATGCTGGCCACTCAACGTATGACCGTTGTGCGATCCGTCGAAAGATTGCGCGTCGAGACTCATACGTCGAAGTCACTACGAGATGCTGGCCACGACACGGTCAAGAATCCGTCTAACAGATCAGTGCAGATGAGGAACATATCGCTATTGTCTCGTTCTGCGGGTTCTCTGCGAAACGCTTTCCGAGGGCTGCCTCGTAATACAGATATGTCTACGACTGTTTCAACACCCGATCTAGACGAGAAATGTGCATACTGTGAGTCGCGTATTTTCTCTCACGACCCAATCTGTGTTCGTGACTGTACTGATGATTGTGGATCGCCAGCATACTTTTGTAACTATGCATGTCTCTCGGCGTATATCGACGACAACAGCCTTATGATGGACAATGCGTGTGATTGGACACCCGACGATGACGATTGTTGCTAATCGGTAATTGCGTTAGGTTCGCACTCTCCATGTATCGGCTATTCCAGTGAGAACCTCCTGAAACGAAGTGACGGAAGAAGTGCTACCTCATATGCATTGAGCGCAGCGGTCTCAACTCCTGCGGCCGTACCTATCCGAGAAACGCGATTTCTAACCGTAGGTAGACCAGTCTTTTCCAATAGACACTAATTGCAAGAAAGCCACTCGAAAACGAGCCTGTCGAAAGTGACGGTTACAAGAGTAGTTAAAGGGTAACAAACGAAAAAGAGAGTGCGACGAACACAGTCGGTACTAGCCGGTCAGCGGGCGTCGGGGAGGAACAGCGGGCGTTAGTCGATCGGACGAAGGAAGTTCGCCACGATCACGGCGAAGGTCTTCGCCTTCAGCTGGGGTTTGGATTCGTACTTGATCCCCTTCCGCTCCTTGATCGTCCGATCGACGAGCATCCAGCAGTTGAACAGAAGGGACGCGTACAGCATGTAGAAGAGCCGAACGCCTGGGTGTCCGGATTTCGTGAACGCGAGGAAGTCCTTGACCTTCTGGAAGCCGTTCTCGATGACCCAGCGATTACCCTAGCCGCGATCGAGCCGGGCTCTCCGTTTGGCTTCCTCGCTCTCGCACATCTCTGGGTCTGGCCCTTGGAGAATCGTTCTGACGTTGGTGGCGTTGATGTCCAGCCGATTCGTACAGAACGCGACGCGGTCTTTAACAGGATCTTCGACTACGTCAACTCCGCGTTTCGGGAGGGCCACCAGGCTGGTCTCGCCCCATCCGTGATCCTGGTTGTGTTGTTTGAATCCCGTGATGATAGTGGCGTCCTTGTCGTTCTCGCCCATCCTCGTGACGAAGTCACCGTGCCCGGGCTCTTCCTTCAGCGCGGCCTTCTCGACGCGGTCCTTCTCCGAGATGTTCATCACGTACGGCATGTTGATGGTGTCCTCGGTACGGAACTGGTTCCCGTAGTGGAAGGTCTGGAAGACCGGGACCTGCGCGTACGCGGCGTCCATGTAGACGTCCGAGATCGGGACGAGTTCCTGGGCCCGATCGACGAACTCGCGGACGTGATCCTCGAGCCGTCCTTTCCCTTCCAGCGGCTTCATGCCGATGAACATTGGACAGATCGGGTGTGCGATGCACGCGGCTGCGAACTCCCACGCGTAGAGGAACTCGTCGCCCGACTTCGTCCCGCGGACGTAGCGGACGACCGCAGGGATCGATTCGGCAGCCTCGCGTTTTTCTGGATCGGAGAAGTTCGCGTTGCGGATGTCGTCTGCGTCTTCCCCGACCAGGCACTCGAGCCCCCACTTCTCGATCGCTGCGTACGTCTCCCGGCGTTTCGACTTGCTCCACTTGTGGTGTTCGGGGTCGGCGATCGACTTGAAGGTGACCCGTTTCCCGAACGCATCGCTTTCGACGGTCGTCGTGTCGATTGCGAGCGGGACTGCTTTGTTCGTAGAGGCCCTAGTTGCGGGCCGCGCCGATCTGGCTCTCGACGGCCTTGTCGAACATCTCGATTTGTTCGGCAAACGAGAGCGCCTTGATATGGTCGTGGAATAATCTCCGTCTCTCGAATAGGTACTAACACACTCTCTGGTGCACGCACTCTTCACAGAGAACCAGGTTAGCGGTGTGTCCCCGCTGTACCCAGGGCACATTCGGGTCAATATATGACGAACAAACAACGCAAGTACTTCCGCCAGGCCGTCTTCAGTGAAACGAACAACACCTGTCTCGTCCCGTGGTGCGACAGCGAAGCCGACGACGCCCACCAAATCATCGAAAGACCACTGTGGACCGACGGCGGCTACATCCCTCCGAACGGCGCCGCAGTCTGCAACAACCACCACCAGTACGCAGAAACGAACGATATTCCGCCGCAGGCGTTCTGGCTCTGGAAAGCCATCCTGAAAAGCGACATCTGCCCCAGCGAGTTCAGCGACTGGGACCAATTGAGTATCAATCACTCGCTGCCAGAGCAGATCGGCTCAAAGGACGTCAACAAGTGGGGAGACGCCTTTGACACCCCGCCGTGGAAAGAACATCGCGATCGGATCAAATATCCCTCGAGTCGGCATCTGCTGCCTCTGTACTGGTACGACGACGAGAGCGTTGCTCAAGAGCGCATCGAACATGACGATACTGGTCTTGAAAGCATTGAGGACTTCATTGGGATTCCGTTGGTCGTGACAGAGAAAACCGGTGGGTCGAACTGTATGGTGGTGAACGATGTGAATAACCCTGTGAGGGCTCGTAACGGGAAACAACCGTTGGAGACGATGAAGCCGTTGTACGGCGATGGCGGTCTCTACTGGGAGCAACAGGTGAATCAGAAGCTCCCAGATCGGTTCCAAGTGTTCGGAGAGTGGCTCCACGCAAAACATAGCATTCACTACGGATGTGACTGCGAATCGCCGTGTGAAGACGTCGGGCCGAGCCTGTCAGAATTGACTGGCGTTGACGACGAACGAGCCTACTTCCAGGTGTTCGGCGTCTACGACAAACAGATGTATATGTGGCTGTCGTGGCCGATGACACAGAAAGTGGCTGATGATGTGCTTGGCTTCCCGACTTCACCTGTGATCTATTGTGAGGACAGTGCTGACCAAGCGACGTTCGAGACAAAGGCTGAGGCTCGCCGCGAGCTGATCAAGTACGCCCGAGATGTGATCGACAACGGTGGTGAGGGGATCGTGGTTCGGACGAAATTCCCGATCCATTACGGTCAATTCGGGAATCGGCTTGGAAAATATGTGAGAGAAAACCACGTCAAGACCGATGAGCACTGGAGCCATCAAGAAGTAATTGAGAATAACGTCTAAAGAGAACAGCGAGATATGGACCGGTTTGTTGCGCTATCAGAAGGAAATCCTGGAGCTGCGACTGTTCTGGGAGCGATCGTGAAACAGCGGCCCGGTGAGGTGGAGCAAGTGATCGAGACGCTCGAGGAATTGAATATGGGTGGTCCGAGAATTTGGCTCGGCTATAAGGATTACTGTGAGCAGGATCTTAATCAGTTCGTTGAGTGTGTCTTGGAGGGCGATGACGAGATGTTTGAGCTTGTGAATGAACGGTCAGCGCCTGATGCACTAGAAGTAGGTTTGTGGCAAGAGCGGTGAATATTGGAGTACTCGGACGCGTGGGCGCGGTTTTTACTTGATCTGAGCAAGGTGTCTTGTCTGCTGATTCGAAACTAATTGGTAGAATATATCCCCGTACTATATTGTATCGAATAGTAATAGCTTTGCCGCGACTTTCATCTTTTATAGTATATCATAACAACCAATACTTTCACATTCCATTGGTAGTTTATGGAGGAAATCACCTCTACTAACAGAAGGGACGTATTAAAATCGCTATCAGTGACCGGTGCTGCTTTGACAGGGATATCTCCTGTCGCAGCCGGATCGGATGAGTTTACTGCCATTGAAACAGCCCATATTAATGGTGGTGAGAATATTTTCGACGAAGTTCCTATCGATTGGTTAAATCTGGTGAAGGAGGCGCAAAACGCCATAGAATCTCTTACGGATGACTATGGTGGCGCTGATTTTGTCGATTCAGTGTTCAGACATTCGTCGGAGGAAAGTATTCACGGCTTCAGAACCCCAAAAATTGGAGTCAGTGTTCATGATATAGCCTCCGACAAGGTAGACACGCTACCAGAGAAAGTAAACGGCTATAAGGTCCACGTTGAACCTGCTAAAGAACTTCATTTGGATGCTCATAATGAGGACAGCTTCTGTGAGGGTGGAGAAAGTTCTTCTGACACTCCACAGGGGGGATCGCGTGTTGTCACGGGTCATAGTAATAGGTTGTCCGCTCTCGGTCGAGTTGTCTATGGGGGTGAAGAATGTTGGGCAACTTCCACACACGGGTTTGAGTATCCAAGTGAGGGTGAACTCTGGTATGGTTACGATGATAGTGATCCTGATATGTATGTGGGGAGGGTACAAGAGTATTTATCAGAAGACGGATATGATATCGCGGTCGTTAGCGTTGAATCATATGGGATTGATGATGTTAGCTGTTCTATCCATGACACAACTAGAGATGTTTCTGGATATGTAACTGAAGGCGGTATTGAATATATGACCGATTATGATGAGACAGCGTATCACTATGGTGCAAAAACATGCCACACTGAAGGTCAGGTAGAAGGGTATAGAAGCAGAAATGGGGTGAGAGATGTTGAATTAACCACAGATGCTGCTGGTGGTGATTCTGGTGGGCCACATTATCGTAGAGTAAGGACCTCTACGTCTCCATATCAGGCAGCAGTTATTATCGGCATCCACAAATGGCATTCTGAAATCTGTGATTCTTTCACCTGCTACCATGAGCGTTCATATGCTCCTGCTGCCCACGACATCCAAGACAACCTCGATCTACAGTTTGGCTGTTAGATGGTCAATCTTTAGCTTTCAAAATATAAACCTCGTATCTGCAATAACACCGCTTTGGTGTAAACGGTCACAGGTGCGGTGACCCGTGGAACTCTCACTCGACCCGTTTAGATCTTCATTCAACCAGTAAGGTGGTTGAACTCAATATCTTCGGGTTTTTGGTCTTCATATTCAACAATAAGTCCGAAGGACATCATATCTATTACGTCATTAGGCGACTCTGGCTTATCAGTAGAACAAACATATATTTCTGGATTTTTGGGATTCTCACCTTCTATCCCAAGCATGTGGTGAATGCCCCAGTTTCCACGCAATGGGTTTTCTATAATCACTACGAATTCTTTATCAAAATCAACATCCTGAATGTTGTCTGAAATATCTTCTCTTTCCTTATATTGCTTTACTTCTTTTGGTTTAGTGAGAAGAACTACTTTATTTTCTTCTTCTTCAGGATATATCGGAGTGAAATCGAACTCTTCATAATTTAGTGGCGTTTCTATTTCTGGATCAGGACACCCATCATCGGCGTTATCCTTTGAACTGGAGTTACTGTTTTCGGATTTGTCTTGATTAGAAGAGAGAGCACCAAGACAACCTGCGATAGCAGCGGAACCACTAGTGGCAACCGTTGCAAGGACCGAACGTCGTTTCATATGTCTCCATTCTATCCCGTTTCCCATATGTTTTTTCACTATTCTTTTATTTGACTCAATCCCAGGCGAAAACTCGACTTCCGGGCCAGTGATGATACGTCTACTAATAGAAAGCGCGTATTTGTCACAAGAGCACCCTACGATAAGCCATCAAATATAAATATTATTAGATATTGGGGAATATGATGAAAATCACGCGCCGAAACTGGCTGAAGCAGAGTTCATCAATTGGGATCGTGAGACAAATACCATCACACGTGGATCACGCTTCGAGGAGATTCAGCCCCTCATCATATTGATGCAGGAGCATCAAGATGAGCTACCTGATGGCTGGCCATAATCATCTCCTTGATCAGTAAACAGCTCTATTATCAGCTATTTCCGTGAGAACTTCCTAAAACGAAGTGGCGAGATACGAGCTAATTCCATATGCATTGAGCGCAGGAGTCTCAACTTCTGGCGTCACCGGAAAGGTGAGAATCGCAACTGAGATCTACAACGGTGATACCGGCCGAGAATTAGCGATAAACAATAGATATTACGGATCTAAGGAGTGAACAAGTTCATTGATTTCTCCGTCATGAGAAGCCGACCTCACACATTCGTGACAAAGAAACACTGCAATTGTAGCATTACTTTGATATCTCATCGTCATGCGTTTAGCTCCGACTTCTCCACATCGTTTGCACGCCGTATGGATTCTATAGCATGCACCCCGTTAACACAATTGGGGAGCAAGTGGAAGTTTAGCGGACACGGGTACCGAACAAACAGGGTCGACCGGACATGGGAGCACACAGCGAGTGACCAATACGACTGGGCATTCGTCTTTAGCTAAGTGAGAAACCACGTGACAGCGGCGGCTTATCGAGGCTTCTATTCGAGAGGAATGAGGAAGCCGAGTCTGTGCACGACAACGGCTCCTCATCGAAGATCATGCGTCGGCTCACTCCTCTCTTTCCCTCCGAGTTCCTCGAAGAGCACGCCGAGGAACTCGGCGTGGTCGAACGCGACCGGAAGCTCCAGATTCCTGCCTTCGTCTGGGCATTCGTGTTCGGCTTCGCCGCAGGCGAAAGCCGAACACTCGCTGGCTTCAGGCGCAGCGACAACTCCACCGCCGACGAGACGATCTCGCCCGGCGGCTTCTATCAACGGTTGACGCCGTCACTCGCCGAGTGCCTCCGCGACCTCGTCGAGATCGTGCTCGACGAGGTCGCTGTTCCCGACGCTGTTAACGCTGACATCGACCGGCTCAGGGATGTGATGATCGCCGGTGGAACGGTGTTGCGGTTGCACGAATTTCTCTCCGAAGAGTACCAAGCCCGCCACGAGGAGCAGGCTGGAGCTTCGCTCCACCTGCTCCACAATGCCACCGATCAGACGATAGAACGGCTCGACGTGGCAGACGAGAAAGCGCACGACAGCACGTTGTTCAACACTGAATCGTGGCTCGACGGACGGCTTGTATTGCTCGACTTGGCGTACTTCGAGTACCGCCGCTTCGCGTTGATCGATGAGAACGACGGCTACTTCGTGAGTCGGCTGAAAGAGAGCGCGAATCCGGTGATAACCGAGGAGTTACGGGAATGGTGCGGCCGCGCCATTCCCTTGGAGGGCAAGCGGATCCACGATGTCGTGGAGGAACTCGACCGCAAGTACATCGATGTCGAGGTCGAAATGGAATTCAAGCGAGGGCCGTACAACGGAACACGGTCACTGGATACGAATCGATTCCGCGTCGTCGGCGTCCTCGGTGCGGGCGCCGACGACTATCACCTGTACATCACGAATCTGCCGAGAGACGAGTTCCTGCCGGCGGATCTAGCGACGCTGTATCGATGTCGGTGGGAAGTAGAGTTGCTGTTCCGTGAGCTGAAGATGCAGTACGAACTGGACGAATTCGACACGAGCAAGAAGCACGTCGTTGAAATTCTGCTGTATGCGGCGTTGCTCTCACTGTTGGTAAGTCGTGATCTGCTCGATCTAGTGACTGAGCAAGCGGACGATGACCTCGTGTTTCCGCCGGAACGCTGGGCGGCGACCTTCCGGTCGCACGCCCAGCTCATCCTCCACGAACTTGGCGAGTACCTCGGCTACTCACCACCACCGCTGTTGGAACGGTTGATCGAAGACGCACAGAAGATTCACCAGCAACGACCAGTGTTACAGGAGACGCTCGTTACCGCTACACAACTGAGGGCTGAGGCTTAGCTAAAGACGGATGCCGATCCCACATAGATCCCTATTCGGCCGCAGCCTCTTCGGCGCTCGTCGGGACGCCCTCGGGAACCGAGCGGTCCGGATCATCGTCGACATCGTCGGTTCGTCGCTCACCGCGAGTCCTCCTGCTGGAGGCGCTGGATTCGAAGCCGAGACTCGTCCCAGTGTACTCACCGTCGCCCAAGCCGTAGTCGGGCTCGTCGTTGTATGCAACATAATCACGGATTGAGTCGTCGGAGCCGACACAGCGGAAGGGGGCGATACCGTTGTTCTTGGCGTAGCATTTCTCGAACGTAACCGAGCCACTACTCGCAGTGGTGGACCAGTCGAAACCGTTGTTCGGCCATCCCAGGACATTGCAGTACCGGAAGGTGACATCACTGCCGGCCTCGTCGTGATAGGAGACCGCGGCGGATCCGTGGTCGCTCCCCTCCGCGGCGCCATCGCCGAGATAGACGTTCTCGACGAGCACCTCTCCATCGGGCGCCGAAATTGGGATTGGGAAGTCGACACCGCGGTACAGGCCTTTGAACCCGACGTTTCGGATTGCCGAACCGCCGCCGTCTACCACAAGCGCGATCGAGTCGTCCGTCGTGATATCGATGAGCGTATTCTCGAACGACTCCCCCTGACCGATCCGGATCGTCTGTCCGCTTGCCCTGATGACCTCGTGGTCCGAAGCCGCTACGGTCCCCATCGCGGTCAGGCCGATCTTAGTCACGCCAGCTGCAGTCGTACTCATCCTGGCGGCGGCACCTGCAATGATCGATCGCACGTACGACCGGCGCGTTACTCCCGCATCGGGCTTGGTTGTCGACGACTCAGTGCGGTCGGGAGGGCTGGATTGCTGCGCCATGCATTCGGCCAGCGAGAGACACCACCTGTAGTCTTTTTCATAGTTATAGTAGCACTTTCAGACATACGGTCGTTAGACACACAATCACCCGGAATATTATCATATACTGTGCAGTAATATTAACTGTTCCACGAGCGAAATTCGCGACCAACTAGCCCGCTCCCGCTGCAAACTTATCCGTTCGACTCGCTATTCCTGGTTTGACGTTCGCCAAAAAAGAAAGTGTGCGAGTAGAGTTACTCTCAGACGATAGCAGGTGGATAACGCTTCACGAACTTTTATCGGGGATCGTGTGACTTTCAGTGCCGAAAATCGAACTTCCAACCGATACCCGTGGGAGACAGGCGGCAGGGTCCGACAGTCGGTTGTGAGCGGCGAACAGTTCGTCAACCCAGAAGAAACACACGGGGAGACTGCGACGCTGATGGCCGTCGTCGCAGAGCGCGAGCGCCTCGAGTCGATAATCGCCGGGACAGGCGGTTTGATTTCGCCATCGATGTAGAAGGTGAGATAATAGGTGGGTTGAACGAGCGATTCAGTAGGCAGAAATAGAGTCTGTTGCCGTTGTATTCGGGCCCAGTTTTGCGATCGCCGACGACAAGGTCGCGATCTTCGCGACCGCTGACGAGGTCTCTGCTTAGTGAGCCGACGAGACGAAAACTGATTCTTTTCTAAGCGATTCTGGCTACGGCACTGTCTAGTTGAGCCAGTTTGAGAAGTGAGCAGATCGTTGAGTTGATTTGGATTAATGCTCACAGACCTGCTCAGCGAGCGCTACGACGCGGATTTAGAAGAATCTTGGGAGAACGAGCGGACGGTGACGCCCGTCAGGGCTTTCGCCGTCCGCCTCCATCAGACCGGGTATTCGCTTCGAGAGACAACAACGATTCTCACTGAATTAGGCGTTAAACGTTCTCATGGAGCGGTCTGGAACTGGGTACATCGGCTGGCTAACAGCGAACGCGACCCGCCGATGTCCACGAGAGCGAAGCTCTCGTGTGGCTAATCAGAGCGCGAAGCATTCTGAGGACGGCGTCGCCGTCGCGGGTCGCTGTCGACGAGACCGCTGTCAAGATTAACGGTGACTGGTCTTGGGTGTACGCTGCAATAGGCATCGAGACGAAGTTGATTCTTGACGTCGCGTTATTTGGTCAGCACGATACTGATCCGGCGGCTGCATTTCTGCATGGACTCCGCGAAAAACACGATCTCACGAACGCTGAGTTTCTCGTTGATCAATTCGGCTATCGGACTGCCCTTGCCCGATTAGGATTAAACGGTCGAGTGAACTCTACTGACCGAAACCTCATTGAAAAGTAGTTTCACACCCTCAACATACGCATCGACCGTTTCCGTAACTCGTGGGTCGCAGTCGGTCAAGCACACGCGAATGGATTGAACAGTTTGTGCATTACTACAACCGCCGGAGACCGCATCAATCGCTCGACGGAAATACGCCGGCCGAGGAGGTTCAGAACTATAGTGACAACTGAAATGATTTACACACCGATCGCACAGCTGTCGTGCGATCGGGTGTGCATTGACTTTCAGTGGCTACTATAGCCAGTGCCGGCTTTCTCTATCTGTCCCTGCCGTTCGAATATCGTTTTAGTGGAAACAGCTGTTCTGTCGAGTATACACGTTCATCACCAAGTTTGTTTCAGTGAGTCAACGTGGAGCGGTACGTACAGATACTATCCACTAATAACGGAATATACTCTGATAATTGTACGGTGGAAAAGTATGAGCGCGTATCTACCGCGAACCAGGTACATCCGGGAAATACGGACGCGAATCTCTCTCATCGCGTCACAGTACTATTATAAGTGTTCCTCTCTCGATTGCTGGTAATGGGCTTCTGGAAGTCGGTCGTGTCCAGCATTGGCGGGAGGCGAGCCGTTGTCGCCCTTGGGGCGCTGTACGTCACGCTCGCCGTCGGCTGGACATACGTGGAGGTCACAGGGGGCACAGCGGTGTCGAACGCCCTAATCATCTCCTTCTTTGTCGGCGGGCCGGGTACGATTCTCCTCTATGGCGGCTATCGATTGCCGCGAACCGATATCAACCCCAAATTTTATCCGTATATCACCGGCTGGTGTCTCGGCGCGATCACTGTGATGACTGGTCTTCTCACGCTTTACCACCTCCAGCCGGCCGCAAGTCTTAGCAACCCTGTCCGGGCGATGCTGATCATCACGGGGTTCGTCCTCGTCCCTGCTTTTGCCGGGGGAGTCAACGATGCACGGGCCAAGACCCATGCATTCGAACTCGAACGGGCACTCAATCTGCTCCATACGACCGAGCGCACTGCGGACGTCGGCGGCTGGGAGATCGATCCGGACACGAGGGAGGTGTTCTGGACCAATCACCTCTTCCATCTTCTGGGTGTCTCCTCCGACGAGGAACCGTCGTTGGACCAGGCCCTCGACGTCTACCACGAGGACGACCGGCCGATTATCGAGGACGCTATCGACGAGGCACTCGAGGCGGGCGACTCGTTCGACGTGGAGGTTCGGTTCCATCCGCCCAGCGGCGAGGTCCGCTGGCTTCGGGTCCAGGGGATTCCAGAGGCTGTCGACGGCGACGTCGTTTCGCTCCGCGGGGCGGCCCAGGACATCACCGGGCGCAAAGAGCGCGAGCGTGCACTCGAACGGGCAAACGAACGGCTTAAGGAATCGAACGAACGCCTCGAACAGTTCGCCTACGCCGCCAGCCACGACCTGCAGGAGCCGTTGCGGATGGTGACGAGTTACCTCCAGTTGATCGAGAACCGGTACGACGACAAACTCGACGAGGACGGCGAGGAGTTCCTCGAGTTCGCCGTCGACGGTGCGGATCGGATGCGCGAGATGATCGACGGATTGCTCCACTATTCGCGCGTGGAGACGCAAGGCGAACCGCTCGAACCAGTCGACCTGGACGCGGTCGTTGCAGACGTTCGCGACGACCTCAACGTACAGATCATAGAAAGTGGTGCCGAGATGAACATCGAGGAGTTGCCGCGTGTGAAGGGGGACGAAAGCCAGTTACGCCAGCTGTTTCAGAATCTCTTGAGCAATGCGCTCGAGTATAGTGGCGACGAGCCGCCGCGAGTGCGTATTTTCGCCGAGCGGAACAATCCGATGTGGAGGGTGTCAGTTCGGGACGAAGGGATCGGGATTGATCGAGACGAACAAGAGCGAATCTTCGAGATATTCCAACGTCTCCACTCCCCTGATAAACACCCCGGGTCCGGTATCGGACTGGCGCTGTGCAAGCGGATCATCGAGCGTCACGATGGGGAAATTTGGGTCGACTCCGAACTCGATGAGGGATCGACGTTCTCATTTACCCTCTTCCCAGCGGCTGAAAGCGACGAATGAGAAGGATACTGTCGGACTTCGGAACGCCGTTTGTGACGGATCCTGTACAAATACTGATCGGCTCGTTACATCGTTCCTCTGTCTGGGCCGCCGTTTCTGCTTGAGTGTCTCAGGAGTTCAGGCCAGCAATTCGTTACGCAGAGACGTTAGAGTTTCAGCAAGGGTCACCGTAACCCGACGCCCGCAGTAGGTGAACGCGACTGTTACAGCGTCTCGATCGCGGTCTCGTCGACGGCGGCCTGAGGCGGTTGATCGCTTGTCGAAGTAACTCAGGACCTCCGTTAACCGGCTAACATTCATACTCTGGGTCGTTGCAACTGAATGCATGTCGCTCTTCCCGATGATCGAGAAGGACGGGGAGACAAACGATAACCGTTCTCTGGCGGGTGTCCCAGTCGAACTGCTTCCGATTACTCTCCTCGCCGTTGTGCTTCGATTCTTTCGGTTGAGATCCGAGAGTTACTGGGTTGACGAAATCGTCTCGGTGACCATCGTAACGTCGAACACGCCGTACGAACTTCTGGTCAGTGTACCGGGGAACGATCCTCATCCGCCACTTTACTACCTACTCCTTTCTGCTTGGACGGCGATCTTCGGAACGACCGAACTGGCTACGCGGCTGCTGTCTGCCACCGTAGGAGTTGCCACTGTAGTCGTTCTCTACGGGGTTGGTCGACAGCTCTTCGACCGGGAAGTAGGGGCTATCGCAGCGTTGCTTGTCGCCGTCTCTCCGTTCCACATTTGGTACTCTCAGGAGGTGCGAATGTATAATCTGCTCGCGCTGCTGACCGCGCTCTCGTTCTATTGGTTCGGGCGAATACAGATGAGAAGACCATCCGACGAGGCCGGTGCCCGAGACGATATCGGGTACGTTGTCTCCACGGTCCTCCTCGGCTATACGCACGTTTTCGGGCTGTTTGTGATACTCGCCCAGAACGCGTACATCTTCTCTCGGCCTGTCACCCTGACCGTCCCCCGGTCGCGACTACCGTTACGCCGCTGGATCGCCCTCGAAGGGATAATCGCTCTTCTGCTCGCCCCGTGGTTGGTACGGTTATTCCGCCGTACGATGGCGGCACGCGGCGGCGAAACGACCAACGTTTCGTGGATTCCGCTGCCAACGGCCGAGACTATCAGACAGGTGTTCGCCGCGTATCTCGGCGGCTACCTGTTCGATGAGTCGTTACCGATTCTCGTCTCGCTCATCGTCGCGGGATGTATACTACTCGCGCTCTCGAGCGGCCAGGGTGCGGCGTCGGATACCGACCGCCAAGACACATCAATAAACAGCGTGTACCTCGTTGTCCTCTGGTTCGTAGTGCCGATACTCGTCCCGGTTGCCCTCTCACACGTCATCACGCCGATCTTCGTGGACCGTTACTCGATCGGGGCGTCGTTGGCGTTTTTCATCCTTATCGCGAAAGGCGTGCGGACAGTCTCTCTCCCGCCGCTTCGGTACGTTGTAGTCGGGTTGCTCCTCGTCGGTCTCGTGTTGCCGCTCCCGACGTACTATCAGGACGATCAGAAAGAACAGTGGCGGGAGGCCGCTACTAATGTCGAGTCGAACGTCGAGAACGACGACGTCGTCCTCGTCAGCAGACCATTCACGGAGAGGTCGTTCAGTTACTACTTCGACCGGTCGGACGTGACTGTAGTTCGGATTCAGCCCGACGCCTCAGCTGATGAAATACGAGCGTCCACCGAAGGACGCGGTGACGTCTGGGTCGTACTCTCGTACACTGATTCGTCGACGGATCGACGGATTCTACAGACGGTAGAGAATCGCTCTGAATACCGCGGCCCGGTTGAGGAAGAGCGGTACAACGGAATCACGGTGTTTCGGTTTGAGCGGACCTCACACGGTGGATAGAATCGCTGGCTATTGGATGGCGCTCGGTTCTCCACGAACAACTGTCGACGGAGTGTCCACTACCCGATCGCCGTCAGATCCGTCCGCTCCCCACAGCACGGATCACTCCGTCGACTGCCACCTCCTAAATCTCGTCTTTATCCCGTAGAGGGGCGTAGCCGTCCTGCGAACGATCACGTCTGCATCGTTATTTTCGCGGACGTCTAACCTCCGCTCTTTGTCCCGCACGTCGCCTTCGACAAAATCTATCCTCGCTGCGTCGTCTCCATTGTCGAACGGTTTTCGACTGAGGAGGTGAGTTCTCACCCGCTCAACAGGGTGTTGACACGCGTTAAGAACTGAGAACCCAGTCTCGCCTGTGACGACCGCGGATCTCATTGCTTTTCTTGGACGTTTTCCTCATCGTATCAGGCTAACGCGGGGAACATTTATCATTTTCATTCTCGTCCACAGAAGCACCTGTATGGCTGAGTCTCCGCGAACGATAAACCCGATATCAACCGTTATCGGTTTAATTCGAGAAATTCGGCCTTGGCAGTGGTACAAACAGGGCGTAATGCTGCTCGGCATCGTCTTTTCGAGGAGTCTCCTCGACGCGGATGCGTGGATCAACCTGCTCATCGGTATCGTAGCTTTCACCGCTATCGCGGGCGCGACGTACATCTTCAACGACATTAACGATCTCGAGAAGGATCGAAATCACCCGGAGAAACGACATCGACCCATCGCCAGCGGACAAGTCACCATCCCGGTCAGTATCGTCTTCGGGATCCTCCTCGTCGGAATCGGATTCGGAGCGGCGTACAGTCTCGGCCCGCTATTTTTCACCGTTTTACTCGGCTATATCGGCCAGAACGCCCTCTATTCGCTGTACCTGAAGCGAATCCTATTCGTCGATGTGTTGATCATTGCCACGGGGTTCGTCCTCCGTGCTATCGCCGGCGTTGTCGCTATCGATGTCTACCTGAGTCCGTGGTTAATCGTGAGTACCTTTCTCCTTGCGCTAGTTCTCGCTTTCGGGAAACGACGCCACGAACTCGAGGTTACGACCAATCCGCGAGAGACGCGGCACGTACTCGAGGAGTATTCCAAAAACGATGTCGATCAACTGCTCGTGATGACCATGGCGACGTTGTTGATGGCCTACTCTCTGTACACGTTCTTCCGTACCGATCCGATGATGATGACGACACTCCCCTTCGCGTTTTTTGGCGTGTTTCGATACCATCATCTCGTTCACACGACGGATATTGCGGGCCAGGCGAAGTACCTTCTCACAGACGTCCCTTCGATCGCGAATCTAATCCTGTGGGTTTGTCTGGTCGTCGTCGTCCTTTACGACGTCCCGGAGTTAGTAATCGAGGTGTTTCGGTGAAACGCTACGATCTGCAGGTCCACACCGACGCGTCTCCCTGTTCACGAGCCGCGCCCCGCGATGTCGTCAGTGCGGCTCTAGACGCCGGACTGGATGGTATCGCAATTACTAATCACGACACTCTTGATGGTTATGACGAGGTAAACTCCCTCGCCTCCGAAAGACTAACCGTCATTCCCGGCGTCGAGGTGACGACGACGCAGGGCCACCTTCTCGCACTAAACGTGAGCGAGGTACCTCCGAAAGCCGATCCGCTCACTGTAATCGACCGCGTCCATGAGCAGGGTGGACTTGCAATCCTCTCACATCCCTTCGATAGCCTCCGCGAACACTATACTGGGAATCTCGACGGTATTGCGGAGCGTATCGACGGAGTCGAGGTGACGAATTCACGGTGCGTTCTTCCGCAGTACAACCGTCGAGCACGGTCGTTCGCGGAGACGCACGGCCTCGCGGCTACGGGCGGAAGTGATGCCCACTTCGGGATGGAAGTCGGTCGGGCCTACACGATTTGTGACCGGCCCGTTCTGGACGCGATCCGCGCGGGTACTACACGGGCTAGCGGGCGCGGCGGCTACATCTCGGGACATATCGCTACCAAACTCAACGACGCCCTTTCGCTGATGAATATATGAGCGGTTTTCGTCGGGTACAGAAAGTCGCCCGAACACACGGGCTGTGGCTGACAGCAATCCTGACGGTCATCATCTTCTTCGGCCTCTTCGCGTTCGGCGAGGCGGACGAGGTTTCCGGGGCGATTCTCGCGCTCGAACGATGGCGGATCGGCGCCGTCTTCGGGTTAGTGACCGTGAGCTACGGTGTTCGGTTTCTCAAATGGGAGTACTACCTCCGGAAACTCGGCGTCGACGTTCCAATCGGTACGAGTCTTCTGGTGTTCGTCAGTGGACTGATGATGGTTATCACTCCGGGCAAAGCGGGCGAAGTCTGGAAAGCGTGGTTTCTGCGCGATCTCCGCGGCGTGCCCGTAAATCGGACCGCATCTATCGTCGGCGCGGAACGCATCACTGACTTGTTAGCTGTGTCCGCGTTCGCCTTCCTCGGAGTGATCGTCTACGATCAGTCATCGACGACGGTAATTGTCGTAACTGCTATCTTTCTGGGTGGACTAGCTTTCCTGCAGTGGCGAACAGCCTGTCTTCGGCTTTTGGAACGGCTGGAGTCGATTCCGATCGCTAGGTCGTACGCCGATGACCTCGGGGAGTTTTACGAGAACGCGTACGTACTCTTTCAGCCCCGCCCGCTCGGCGCCGCTGTAGGTATTAGCCTCGTTGCATGGGGCCTCGAGGGTTTAGCGCTGTGGCTCGTATTAGACGGATTTGCAACGGGCAGGTCGATACTTCTAGCTTTGTTCGTGTTCGGCCTCGGATCGATTATCGGTGCGGTTAGCCTGCTACCCGGGGGGCTAGCCGCCACCGAAGCCAGTATGGTGGGAATGTTGGTCATTTTCGGATACTCACGCACGGTCGCCGTTAGCTCGACGTTAGTCATCCGAATCGGGACGCTCTGGTACGGAGTCGCGCTTGGCACGACCGTATTCGTCCTCCACCGATTCGTTCGGGGCCGAAACGAATCCGCGAAATCGTACCGATGATCGATTTCGGCGTGGAATCTCTCGATAGCCGTTCAACCTGTTACGAAGTTGAACCACTAGCTACGATCGATTCGGTTCGGCCACGCGCCACACTCCTCTCTGTCCAATCGGTCGTCGGTCACCACGATCCACCGGATCTCGTTCCAACTCACCCGGTAGTGGCAAACCTCCGGCTTTATCTGTTCCCAGTAGATGGTCTGCATCGACGGAACGTCCGCATCCCTCGGCGACATCGGAAGGCTCTCGTCGACGTCGGCCTCCTGCTCCATCGTTTCGAGCGTCGACTTCGGCGGCGGCGAGCCGACGTACCAGCCCATCCCCGAGAGGATGAGCAGCCCGATGACGAGGGCGACGATCTTCCGATGGCGGGTCATCCGGATCGTATCGTGATCGCGGTGGTCTCCCGTCACTGACCGCCGCGCGGTCGCGCGTTCGACGGTAATAGCGACGCCGAGTGCGACGAAAACGAGCCAGAGGACTGCGTCCGTCGAGCCGTCCAAGTCGACGAACAGCACTTGGAGGCCGAATAGTAAGCCACCCGCCGATATCCACCATCGCTCCCGGAAATCGGCAACGACGGCGTATCCCCAGCCGTAAAGCGCCACCGGGAGGAGGACCGAACTGTAGCCGAACGCGAGCAGTACCCCGTAGACGCGCTCGGCCAGGGTATACGACGAGCCGGCGACCAGCGGCGCGACCACTGTTTCCACGACCATGGGGACGAGCGCTCCCACGGCCGCGAACGCGAGAACGACTACTCCGGTTACCGAACCGCCGCCAGCGACGGTCCAGAGCGCGCTCTTTCTCCCGGCTCGCTGGTACGCCATCCCGACGACCAGCAGCGCGAAGACGCCCCCCGGCTGCCACGAACCGGCGCTCAGTGCCGCGACGGCCCCGGCGAGAAACGGCCGGTCGCGGAGGGCGAGCGCGAGCGCGAGGGCGCCGAAAAAGAGGGCGTAAAACTGCGCTCGGATCCCCTCCGAAGGGAGGACGAACAGTCCCGGAATGACGAGCATCGTGAGGCCGGCGGCGACTGCCGCCGCGTCGTTTTCGGTCACGAAGCGTGCCATCCATCCGACGAGCAGCACACTCGTGGCGGTAACGACCACCGTGAGCATCACGCTGAGGCCGTACAGAACGAGCATGTTTCCGCCGGAGAGGACGGCGAGACCGGCCGCGATACCGAACGGCACAGGCGGGTTCACGTCCCAGACGTCGACGTACGGAACGCCGCCCTCGAGGATGTACCAGCCCGTGTGCTGGAAGAACGCCGGATCGGTCGCGATCGACGGCAAATCGCCGGGAGGGTACCTCGCCCATCCGACGATGACCAATCCGATAATGAACGAGACGGCGACGCTCAGGCCGACGATGGCGATCCAACCGAAGTGAGCCCGGAGACGTGAACGTATAGACATGGTGGCGAATTACACCGACCGTACCGTTACGGACAGCAGAGAGCCACCTCATTCTATCGGTCAATTTCACTGGGGAACTCCTATTGCACGTTACCGCCAGTTCTGGTTTTCTGGTAGAAGCGGTCGAGTTGAAATCCTAGTTTAGCGTACGGGAGTTTTCACTACCCTTTTCTACGGCGTTCCTTTCAGATTCGCTGTGAGACCTTCTTCGCAACGGTGAGGGCACCCTGATCCCACGCGACGCGGTGATCGAGGCCGGTCTCGTCGTCTTCCGTGTCGGCCTCGTAGTTCTCCAAGTACCACTCGTACGTCTCCACGAGCGCCTTCTGGTTGGAGTACTCGGGCTCCCAGCCGAGCCGCTCGAGCTTCTCGACGGAGACGTAGGAATCCTTGTGGGCGGTCTCGTAGACCCACGGGTACAGCGGAGAGAGATTCGCCTTTTCGAGCAGGCGGAGGACCGCGACCGTGAGAAAGGCGGGCGTTCCGATGGTTCGCTTCCCCGTCCCCGCGTAGTCGATGGGGGCCTGAAAGTCCTCCCTCATCGTGCCGAACTCGTCGGTGCCGACGTTGAACGTGTCGTTCACCGTCTCCTCGTCTCCGGTGAGCATCAGGTCGATGGCAGTGACGAGGTCGCGGACGTGTAGCAGCTGGTAGTGGTTGTCTCCCCGCCCGACGAGCGGGACGTTCGCACCGTCTTCGATCCAGTCGAACAGCACCTGGAACACGCCGAGTCGCTGCGGACCGATGAACGTCTTCGGACGGAGGATAGGGATGCACATTCCCATGCGGCGGAAGTCCTGGCAGATCTTCTCGGCCTGGATCTTGGCCTCGCCGTAGGGACCGACCCCCTCCAGCGGCGACTCCTCGGTGATGGGATGTTCGTCGTGGGTCCCGTACACCGCGGTCGAGGAGATGTAACAGACCCGCTCGATGCCATGGTCCCTCGCCGCCCAGAGTACGTTTCGCGTCCCGTCGATAGTCGTCTCGCGGATGCGGTCGGCGTCCCACAGCGGGAGTGCGGCCGCCGTGTGCACTACTGCGGTAGCACCGCTCTCCTCGAGCGCATCGGCGACGGATTCCTCGCTCCGGACGTCACCTTCGACGAAGGCGATTCCGTCCGTGTCGTCCTCCTCCCCGAACGGTTTGAGATCAAATGCGGCGACGTTCCATCCCTGGTCGCGGAAGTACTGGCACGTGTGAAGGCCGAGGAATCCGGTACCCCCCGTGACGAGAACTGAACCGCTCGAGTCGCCTGTCCGCTCACTATCGCTCATCGTGATGTCGGATTGAACGTCGATACGCCGATTTAATAGTGTAACGACGGTTAGCGTATTTTATACTGTCTACTGTTCATTCAGCCGAACAGGTACGCCCATTTCGGCGGACTTTCTTCTATAACGGCCCCTCTCAGTACCCCTGTATCTATAGAGGATTTGAATGGGGGTAACGAACGATTCTTGGGCTACGATCGTAGGGAAAGATCGCATTCGGATTCGGCGAGTGGCGTCTCGAACTCTGACGATAGTAGTGTCTCACAGATCTCGAGTCGGTGAACGTCACGTTCGCGGGCGCCGGCGCAGCAGCGGTCGCGACAGCCCGGTTTTACGTCTCACTGGGCGTCCGAACGGAGAATATTACGATGGTCGATATCGATGGCATCCTCACGACCGAGCGGGCGAATGCGGGTAAGCTAGATCCGTACGGCCGAGAGTTCGCTCGCAACGTCCCTGAAGGGGTCTGGCGAACGCGATCGCCGGTGCGGACGTCTTCGTCGGCCTGTCGGTCGGCGGGATCGTTGACTAGGAGATGATTCGGTCCATGGCCGACAATCCGATCGTCTTCGCGATGGCGAATCCGGATCCCGAGATCGGCTACGCGGAGGCGAAAGCAGCTCGCGACGATACTGTCATCACGGCGACCGGCCGCTCGGACGATCCGAACCAGATCAACAACGTGCTTAGCTTCCCGTTTCTCTTCCGCGACGCACTCGACGTTCGGGCGATCGGAATCAACGAGGCGATGAAAATCGCCGCCGCAGAGGCGCTCGCTGACCTTGCGAAGAAAGACGTTCTCGACGCCGTCCGAAAGGCCTATCTTCAGTAGGATGCCCAACTGGGTACGGATTAACTGGAGGCTCTACTAGTCTCCCTGCATATGAAGCCCGCATTCACTTCTCGACTCATCGCAAGAGTACGTCTATTCGTCGGCCTTTGCCAAATAGCGATCGATCACCCGTACAGACCCGCAATTGCTACTATGGTAATGGATGACAAATAGCAAACTATGTTGACGCGATCACGATTACTGAAATTGAACAGTCGATTACGACTATGGATCGATTCGGTAGACACAGTAGAAGGTGACAGCTGGTGAGTCTTGAAAAGCCTCCAAGCGATTTCCGCAAGCAGGCCAAAGAGAACTACGAATTCGTAAAGAGCGAGGTCGTCTCAGAGGAAAAACGATCGATTCTGTCAGAGTATCAAATTGACGACTTTGACAGCGTGTTGCTCATCACGTCGGCTCCGAGAGGGGGAAGTAGTCTCCTTTTCGATATCCTCCGGCACCACGAAGAAACGTGTAGTCTCGATGGCGAACACGACCGATGGTACACCCTAAACGGAATCTGTTACCCGACGTTCGAATCCGACGTCATTCCGGCTGACTTCGAGTCATTTGATAGAGAAAAGCTCCTAACGGATCTCCTCACCGAGGTCGGTGCAACCGAACCATCTGGCGATCAAACGCATCGTGTGGATAATACGGTTATCCGGCTTCCGTTGCAGTTCCCCGATCGAGAACTCCCGTACGAGGAGGTACGCGAAGAGTTGCTCGAAGGAGCGTCGCTCGATGAGATACTCGAGGAGCTCGGAATCTCACCGTTGCAGTACGACGAATATGCAGAACGAGACGCAAACGGTCCGTTCAAAACCGAAACGATCGAGGATCGACCGTTCGTTTCTTCGCACAGTTACAAGTGCGGTCTCACAGCTGACGACTTCGAGCGGACACTCGTCCTAAAAGCGAGCGGCGACGCATACCGGCTCCCGTGGATCCGCGAACAGCTATTTCCCGAAACCGATGTTAAAGTAGTTCATCTCACACGGAACCCAGCGGCGTCAATCAACGGTCTCTACGACGGATGGCGGCTGAACAGGGGGTTCCAAACCTACGACGTGGGTGATCTCGATCTCGACGGATACGATGGCTCGCTGTGGTGCTACGATCTCCCGCCGGGATGGATGAGCGAGGGAAAACTCATCGACGTCTGCTTGATGCAGTGGGCTGAAGCCCATTGCCATATCCTCGATGGCCGCGACACGTTCGAGAACGTCCTTCGAGTTCGATTCGAGGATGTTCTCACCGACACACGTTCCACTATCAAGGAAATCATCGATTTCACCGATCTCGGTGAGTCAGCACTGCTTTCGGAGAATGTTGAAAGTCCGAATAAAGTAATGACGACGAAGGATCCGAGACTCGCTCGCTGGCGAGACAGGGAGGACCTCATTACGAGCGCACTCGATCGAGCCGACGAGACGTATACCGAAGTAATCGAGGAACTGGGATACACGGAGGAGTCGGAATGGATCTGAGCGAAGCAGCAAGGAATAGCTGCGAGGTAACTCGCATCGCTCGTCGATACCAAGATCACGACTATCGAGACCGACGATGATGAATTCCACGAACATAGCCGACGCAGCAATGGTCATCTCTAACGACGCACCAAACGCGGCGTCGAAACTGGCCGAGGCATACAGTGTCGAAGCCACTCCCATCGATAAAATTCGGAACGAAGCGGATGGATGCACACGTCTCACGGAGGAGATCAATTGATGTCTGGAGAAACCATATGGCTCTTCGGACTGCCGTGTTCCGGAAAGACGACGCTCGCCGAGGGGTTAGTCGGTCCGAGGACAGTCCACTTAGACGGGGATTATCTTCGGGATACTCTCAATTCGGATCTCGGGTTTTCGAAGGAGGATCGAACCGAGAACCTCAGACGAGCCGCTGGAGTTGCACAAGCGTTGAACGAACAGGGGTTCGATGTCGTCGCGTCGTTCATCACCCCGTATCGGTCTCAGCGAGAACTGATCGCCGAGAAGATCGAGAATGTCTCGTTCGTCCACGTCAGTACACCTGTCGAAGTGTGTGAGGAACGCGATGTAAAAGGAATGTACGAGCAGGCCCGAAAGGGTGAGATCGAGGGTTTTACCGGTATTGATGCCCCGTTCGAGGAACCAGAGATAGAAGAGATCGGACTCGAAGTTCGGACGGCAACGCATTCGGAGGAAGAGAGTATCAAGAAGGTCAATACGGAACTGGAACTCAAGTCCGATCCGAGCCACATCTTCATCGGTCGCTGGCAACCGCTCCACGATGGTCACCGGACGATCATCGATTCAGCCGCTGATAACGGAAAAGACGTTATTATCGCCATCCGGGACACCGAACTCAGCGAAAAGAACCCACTCACCGCACAGGAGCGCCGAGAGCTAATTGAGGACGTCTACGAGGACCATCCGAATGTTAAAACGATGATCATTCCGGATGTCGATACCGTCGCTATCGGACGAGATGTTGGGTACTCGGTTGTCTCGGTTCCCGAGGAGGTTGCAGAGATCAGTGGAGCCGAAACGCGTGAAGAGTACGAGAAAAACGAGCTTCTCTCAGGACGACACTTTGAGGATTAAATGTCACCTCGAGTGATTTTTAACCATGAAGGGAACAGGATTACTATTTAATCGATCTGAATTGCAAGACGCGATAGAAGCGAGAGAGCTTATCGCGTGGAAGAAAAAGAGATATATCGAATTCAGAGAGACGATGCGGAGCGCTCGCTATCCATGTTACTTCGCGGTGAATGCTGAACGTAACGATACCGCTCGTTACCTCTTCGCGGGAGATGCTCGTGATCGTGATGCACTTCTCAAGGTGAGAGAGGGATTGCGACAATATCTCGAATGGTGTCAGTCGATAGCCGACCGAACGACCTTGGTAATATTTTTCAAACCACCTCAGAGGGATCAAAGCGAACAGGAATACCGTGATCAATTTTGGAGAGTTCTCGAGTTCCTAAACGAACGGGATCCGGAACCATGGCCCGGTGATATTCCTGAAGATCCAAACCATCCGGAGTGGGAATTTTGCTTCTCTGGAGAATCAATGTTTATCGTCGGCCGCGCTCCGTTCTATACGGAGCGAAAGAGTAGGTATACGCCGTACGGATTAGAGATAACAATCCAGCCACGGAAGATCCTCGACGATGTTAGTGGAGATACGATAGAAGGTCAACGTGCTCGCTCGGTCATCAGAGACCGGCTAGAGGAGTATGATGATGTTGCACCTCATCCGGACATTGGTGATTATGGTGATCCCAACACTCGAGAGTGGAAACAATATTTGCTTCCAGAATCGAATGAGGGGAGATTGCATGAATTTCCATTTGAAATAAACGCGGAAAGATCATAGAACGGCAAACGGCTCGTACAGACGGTGGCGCTTCCTGTAGGCGGCTGGAGCGTCGGGTGCGCTCGCGCTTGCCGGCTGTACCTCCGACATCGGCATTCTCGGCAACGATGGCACAGAGACGCTTCGCGTCATCAACTCGGCGTACGGGCCCGTCCAAGAGGAACTCCGAGAGATGTTCGACGAGTTCGAGGACGAGCACGACGTCCGCATCGAGTACGAACGCAGTGATTTCGCCGAGGCGCCACAGCAGGCCTCACAGGCCCACGCGACCGGCGATCCGTACGACGCCATGATGCTCGCCTCGCCCAGCAACAACGTCGCGGCGGCCCGAGAGTGGCTCATGCAGCCGATCAACGACCTGATCGACGACCGCGGCGAAGACTACTGGAACGAAGACGCCATGTTCCAGCTCGATGGCGACTACTACTTCGCCCCGGACCACGGCTCCGCGCTCAACCTGCTGGCCCGCAACGACATTTTAGAGGATGTCGGCGCGCCGCTGCCGCCGTTCGACTCGTGGGAGGAGTACCAGACGGCGGCCGAGATGGCCACCGACGAGGAGGAGAACCGCTACGGCCACCCGGTCTTCCTCGGGAACAACCCACTTCCACCCGGTCCATGTGATGTCGCTCATCCTCGGCAACGGCGGCAACCTCGTCAACACCGACGGCGAGATCGTCTTCGACTCCGAGGAAGTTGCCGAGGCGCTCGAGTTCCTCGACCAGCTGGACGAATACAGCGACGAGAGCGCGCACAACTCGGACATCCCGGGGATGCGCCCGCCGCTCTACCAAGGCCAGTACGCGATGACGTGGTACTCGACGAACTTGGCGCCGTACGACGTCGAGGAGTACAACCTTGATCTCGAGGATAAGACGCTGGAGACTGCATTCGACGCGCTCGTTGGGAAGATGCATCACTCTGCGTCGCTCCAGAGATCTCACTGAGAAGGGATCATGGGACGACTATCACGAGTGATGATCGAGCGCGGAGAACGATTTCACGAGGTCTTCTACGATCGAATTCAGGAGCTGTAGGTTACTCCGCCGTCGCGACGCCGCGCTGCTCTTCGAACGCCGTTCGAACATCCTCGAGCTTCTCATAGGCTGATAGCGCTAGCCCGAGTTTGATCCGGGCCTTCCAGGGCGGCAGATCACTGGCCGGGATCGTCCCGTGCTCACGGATTGTTCGGCTGCCGCCGGGCCCACCGTACCGGGCTGCCACTGCACCGTCGAAACAGCGCGTCGCAACGACAACCGGGACACCCGCGTCAATCGCGTCGGCGATGGTGTCACCGATCTCTGGTGTCGTGTTCCCGATGCCGCTCGCCGCCAAGACCACTCCGTCAACACCGTCAGCGACGGCACGCTCAAGTTGTCGGGCATCAACAGCCAGTCCGCTGGGGATCATTTCGATTCGGGCTGTTGTCTCGACGACCGGCAGAGACACTGACTCGCTGCTGGGCTCTCGTCGGAGCGCTATCCCATCAGCTGTGGCTTCTGCGACCGGACCCGCACCAGGCGAGGCATACGCTTCCGGCTGGCCCGCTCGCGCCTTCGACACCCACCTGGCCGCGTGAACGAGGTTTCCAAAGGCGACGTACGCGCCATCCTCGAACCGGTCGTCAGCCGCGACTTGGACCGCCTGCAGGAGGTTCGCGGGCCCATCCGCACCGGGGCTGTCCGCAGGTCGCTGCGCGCCAGTAAAAACGATCGGAACATCAGCGTCACTCACCAGATCGAGATAATACGCGGACTCTTCCATCGTGTCGGTGCCGTGGGTAACAACGACGCCATCGACGTCGTCGTCGGCCGCTCGCTCGACAGCGTGGACCAGCGATGTGACGTGCGAGAATGACAGGTGAAAGCTGAGTTCGTCGCAGACGAATTCGGTGTCTACACTCGCTACCTCCTCGAGTTTAGGAACTGCGGTGACAAGGTCATCACCATCTTCAGAGGGTGTCGCTCCGTTCGGACCGTCCGTCGATGCGATCGTTCCACCGGTGCTTAACACGCGAACGTGAGGCATGTACCGGTATTGCAACCGGAGCTACTTTGTTTACGTTGGCCGAGTATTCGGTTCACCTTGACCGGTTAGATCTCACGATCCGATCATCAACGCTTCCAGCCAGAGAACTCTTCCAGCCAGAGAACTTCGAAGCTGATCAGTGGATCGTCACCGTCTATAGTAGGGGGTCAGAAATAATTTCTCACTTTGGGTATAAAGAGTTGACCAAGAGTGGTATTGATCGCTGTTGTGAGTTCAGGAAGTGAGTCAAAGAACCGGTTGCTAAGCGCTGATTGGAGTTGTCTCCAGCACTCTTCGACCGGGTTTAGCTCTGGTGAGTACGTCGGCAATTTCACGAAGGCGGAGTCGTACGGGCCGCTAGGTCCGTGACGGCCGACGCCTGAAAGTACGGCGCTCCATCCAGTACAATGATCAGATCATCTTCAAATTCTTTGCATAGCGCGAGAATGAAATATTTCGCGTGCTCGGCGGTCATGTACTCTTCGAATCGTGAGAAAAAGCGATCACCGTCTTCGGTGATCGCGCCGAGTAGACATGTCCAGTCACGTTGTCCAGAGAGTTCGACGGCTGGCCGCGTGCCGTGCGGAAACCACGCGGCATGCGGCTCAACTTGCACGAATTTCTTGGTTTGATCGATACAGACTACTGTGGCGTCCATCTCCCGCCCCTTTTTTAGCTCCTCGCGGAACGTTTCTTGCTCCTCAGCTTCAGATTCGCCGGCTGTGCGGCGTGGTTTTTGAAAGCTTAATCCCGCTTCTTTGAGCAACCGCCGGCAACTCGGGATCGAGTACTCGACTCCGTAGATTTCGTCAAGATACTGCTGGACGAGTACCGGCGTCCACGCCGGCGCGTCAATTCTAACTTCCTCAGGTGATTCGTGGACAGCCTCTTTGAATTCTTTCTGATCTTTTTCTGAGAGCTTTCGTGTTATCCCAGATCGGTGCGCATCAGTAACTGCCTGCTCAAGCGACTCGTCGGTATCGAGTCGCTCGAGCCAGCTATAGATCGTCCGTCGCTGAACGTCGTACCACTCGGCTAGTTCAGTCTGCGTGACGCCGTTTTTGTACGCAATTGCCGCTAATAGCCGTTGTGTCGGCTTTTTCCCTCCACGTTGTCGAGAGAATCTTGCAATTCCTCGACAGAAACTTCCTCGAGATGATCCACTACGTTTGGCAACAATTCTTGAGTAGAAAGTTCTAACGGTTACTATAGAACGGATAGCCAGTCTGGGTACGGGTCCTCTTGTGCATACATCGAGAGGTCGAGGTGGCCGACCACCTCGACCGCGGTTGACGTCTCATCAAGGATCTCGTCAGCCTGCTGTGTCAGCAAAAGCTGTCCGCCAGCAAGTGGGTCGGCGTCTTCGAGTCGACAGCCGGCCGTGGGTCGGCGCTGCCGCAGGCAGCACCGACCCGGTCTGTGTCGTCTGTAACCACCCAGGTGACTGCTCAGGCCCGTTGGTCAGCCGTCCGAACTCTACTCCTGATCCCGTGCATAGATCCTGTCGTTCGCAACTCCAGAACGTCTATCTATAGGAGCTAATACGTCGAAGTGATCGTCTAACAATCTCTAACAAGGCGACGGAAAAGTAAAAGATATCGGAACGGTTTCTACGATTGCTCGAGATGTACGACGAGTGTACTGCTGAACCAATTAGTCCAAAACGATCGTATTAGATGGCCAAAAATTAAAATAGATGGTGCCAAATACTCTAGCGATACACATGGATGACAAGTGCACTGACTCTTCTACTTCCGTAGTGTCGGGAGCTGACGAAGACATGGCGGCGTTTCTTCGCGATACTGTCCAGGAGTTCGATTGCAGCTCCGGTACTCTCCATCGGAAGAAAGGCGACGAACTGAAGATTGTCGCTCACAAAGGTATTCCAGAGTCTGTCCTCGCCAGAACTGAGACAATCCCGATCGGAAAAGGGATGGCGGGACTGGCAGCGAAGCGAATGGAGCCGGTAGAAGTGTGTAACTTGCAGACGGACGACTCCGGGGTTGCTGAGTCTCGTGCACGTGACACGGGGATGGAAGGGTCGATCGCTGCTCCAATTATCGGACAAGATGACACACTAAAGGGAACGATCGGAGTCGCCAAACCAGAACCGTACGAATTCACGGCTGCAGAACGGGACCGATTGATGAATACCGCTGCGCAGATTGCACACCGGCTTTGAACTCAAACTAAGTAGCGCTGGGCGACTACAGACAAAAGTTTACTATTTACGTCACCTCTGTGTGTTCAAGATTTGAGATGTGTCTATCGAATTGATGGTAATCAGCCGCAGTTGTACCGCTCGTATCTAGTGATTCCATTAGATTCTATATGAGTCAGTTTGAGAAGTAAGCAGGTCGTGAAGTTGAGTTGGATTGATGCTCGCAGACCTGCTCAGCGAGAGCTATGAGGCGGATTTAGAAGAATCTTGGGAGAACGAGCGGACGGCGACACCCGTCAGGTCGTTCGCCGTCCGCCTCCACCAGACCGGTTGTTCGCTCCGGGAGACAACAACGATTCTCGCTGAATTAGGCGTTGAACGATCTCATGGAGCGGTCTAGAATGGGTACATCGGCTGGCTGATAGCGGACACGACCCGCTGACGGCCACGAGAGCGAAGCTCTCGTGCAGCCCATCAGAATACGAAGCGTTCTGAGGACGGCGACGCCGTCGCAGGTCGCTGTTGACGAAACCGCTGTCAAGATCAACGGCGAGTGGTCTTGGCTATCTGCCACCATAGACATCGAGTCAAAGTTAATCCTCGACGTCGCGTTGTTTGGTCGACACGGCACTGATCCGGCAGTTGCGTTCCTCCATCGACTCCACGAGAAACACGATCTTTCGGATGCTGAGTTTCTCGTCGATCAGTTCGGCTATCGGACTTCCCTCCGCCGATTAGGATTGACCAGTCAGGTCCACTATACCGACCGAAACCACGTCGAAAAGTGTTTTTATACCCTCAAAATGCGCATCGACCGCTTCCATGACTCGTGGGTGGCAGTCGGGCGAGCATCCGCAAGTGGCTTGAACAGTTCGTGCATTACTACAACCATCAAAGACCGCATCAAGCGCTCGACGGAAACACGCCAGCCGAGGAGGTTCAGAACTAGACAGTGCCATGTAATTCACTATTACGTGGTTTTGAATGATGGGAACCCCAATCTTTTTTATCTAGCTCTCAGTGATGATATTTGTAACTATGAAAGAGAGGACCTGTACGGTTTGTGATGGTAGATTGCACGAGGCAGAAGAAATTACGAGGATTCACGAGGGGGCAATCTACGAGTTCTGTTCGTCTGAGCATAAAAAAGAGTTCGACCGAATGGCTGAACGATACGCTTGACCGAATTAACTCTGATAAGTACTGTGTATTTCTATAGTGTATTTGCCACCAGATTAGTCCCAGTACAAATCAGTATCTGATCTGCGCCGTGAAACCTGTTCTCCGGTTTCGCTAAAATCGAGGTCCGTATTGAGAACTGTCTCTTCCGGGTGTCGCCACTCCTTCTCACAATCTTCGCACTGCCATACTTCGTAAGGGCGACCTCGCTCAGGTTCTTTTCGAACTGAATTAACAGGCTCACGACAGTGAGGACAGTGTTCTGGCATAGTAGCATACAATCGATTAGAAGGTATAATTCTATCCTCTTTTGTAGATGGCTCTATGAGAACACAACGTTTAATATATCATGTTTCAATATAGTGAATATGTCGATTCCGATAATTGATCCGCATATGCATATGGTCTCTCGATCGATCAACGACTACGAGCGTGCCCGGTTAGCCGGAATAGAGTGCTGTATCGAACCAGCATTCTGGAGCGGATCGGATAAGCAACACGCAGAGTCTTTTTTCGACTACTTTGAACGGCTTATCGGCTTCGAAACGAAGCGCGCTGAGCGAGCAGCCGGTATCGATCACTACGTTACGATCGGACTCGAGCCAAAAGAAGCCAACTACCCGGAGATGGCCGAGCAAGTAATGAACGATCTCGGCGAATACCTCGACCGAGAGAACGTCGTCGGTCTGGGTGAGATTGGCCTCGATCAAGGAACCGAAGAGGAGGAGTACGCGTTCAGACGGCAACTGCGGATGGCCGAGGAACGTGAGATACCGGTCATTGTCCACACGCCACACACGAGTAAACCGGAAGGGACCGAGCGTCTCGTGGAAATGATTCAAGACGAAGGCGTCACCGAAGAACGCATCATTCTCGACCATAACACAGCAAACACGATCGATATCTCGGCCGAGACCGACTGCTGGATCGGCTTTACGCTGTATCCAGGAAAAGTTACTGACGAGACAGCGATCGATATCCTAGAGGAGTACGGTACCGATAAAATGTTGCTCAATAGCGCTGCCGACTGGGACCCGTCCGATCCTCTCGCTGTGCCGAAAGCGCGTGACAAGATGCTCGACCGCGGCTGGGACCGCGAGGAGGTCCGAAAGGTCGTCTTCGAGAACCCGTTAACGTTCTTTAACCAGTCTCCGAATTTTAACTATGAGGCCTAACGATGGATTTTGCTTTCTCAATGAACGCGTTCCGTCAGCACAGTTTGAAAGACGGTATCGAAATCCTCGCCGACACCGGTTACGATGGCGTCGAAATTCTGCTCGATGAGCCCCACCTCTTCCCAGAGGACGCAGATGAAGGCGACGTTCAGCAGGTCAGAAGATGGCTCTCTGAAAACGACATCGACGTGAGCAATTGTAACGCGTTCATGCTCAGCGCGATCGATCTGAGCGAAGAGAGCAAGAGAGCCGAGTACGATCGCGACACCGAGGACTTTCACCATCCGTCATTTATCGAGCCCTCGACGGAGGATCGTCAAAAACGAATTGAGCACACGAAAAACGCCCTCAAGACCGCTAATGCACTTGGTGCCGATCACATCTCGATTACGCCCGGGGGGCCAGTCCCGAACGGAACGTCGCGAGAAGAAGCGATGGACGCATTCGTCGACGGCATCCGAGAAGTAATCCCGACAGCCGAGTCGGTCGGTGTCGACATCTTGGTCGAACCAGAGCCTCACCTGTTGATCGAGTCCTCCACCGAATTCCTCGAATTCGCCGATACGTTCGACTCGTCACGGATCGGCTGTAACTTCGATGCCGGGCACTTCTACTGTGTCGGTGAGGATCCGGTAGAACTGGTCGACCAGTTGGAAGCCTACACACCTCACTACCATCTCGAGGATATTCCGGCGGATCGTACCCATGAACATACTCAACTCGGTGACGGAGGGATGGACATCGACGGCTTTCTCGAGGCGATCGAAGCGAGTGACTACACTGGCTTCGTGACAGTTGAGCTCTACCCATACGAGGAAACGGTTGAGGAAACCGTACAGGAAGCGATGCAGTATCTAGAAGAGCATGGCTGGACCTAACGAGAACATTCGACGATAACTGCGTCTTCGTAGTATGAGCAAATCAACTATCAATGTATTCAGTCGGTCTCTCGTAGGATACGCGAGCTTAGTACGGCTTCCGAACCTCTTTACGGCGCCACCGGATATCGTGGTTGGTCTCGCGATCGCGACCGCTAGCGGGTACGCGATATCAACTAGTAACGCTATTGCGATTGGAATCGCGTCAATCTGCCTCTACGCAGCTGGAACGACGTTCAACGATTATTTTGACGTCAGCGAAGATCTCCGCTTTCGTCCGGAACGTCCAATCCCTGCGGGGGAGGTTTCCCGGCAAGAAGCGCTTCTATTAGGAAGCGCGCTGCTTATCGGAGGCATCTTAATCGCCTTCACTATCGCTGAAGCCGTTGCGGGAGTCGTTGCAGTCTGTCTCGCAGTGACGATTCTGCTCTACGACGGGCTGTTTAAGGGATCAACCGCTGGCTTCCTCCTCATGGGCGCAAGTCGAGGTCTAAATGTTCTTCTCGGGATAACGGCCGCCGTCTCGCCTAGTAAATTGTCTGCCTGGGAGTTCGTCGTACCGGCAATCGTAGTCACATACATCGCTGCAGTTACTTTTTTAGGGGAAAGTGAAACGGGTGAGAGTGATGGCGTCTCTGTTCTGGTTACGATTATAGGTGTAGTGGTCGCGTCGGCGGGTGTGATTGGACTCCTCGTTGCCCGCTCACCGCCGTTTTCGGAAACATCGCTCACAATACTTCTCCTTATCAGTTTCCTCATTTGGACGGGACGTGCCCTGAAAACAGCGTATACGGATCCGTCTCCGAGCACAATCGGTCACGCGGTCGGAACGTGCGTTCTCGGACTGGTGATCTTGAACGCGGCGTTCGCCGCCACAGTAGATTTTTTCTTAGGAATCATTACACTGTCATTCTTCATCCCTGCTATCGGTTTATCGGGTAAGTTTGATGTTAGCTAATCTAACTCCGAGGTACTACCGATTCTTCTCTGCCAAACAGTCGAAATGACTGATCATCAGAACTGATTTTACGGGACAATCTATAAATGTGAATCGATGAATTATAAAATATGGTTCAGCTTGCATTCTCTACTAATGCATATACACGGACCGACCTTCCAGATGCCGTTCGGCGAATCGCGGGTCACGAATACGACGGGGTAGAACTACTCGCCGACACTCCGCACGCTTTCCTTCCGGAATTCGATGAGTCGGATCAGAAAGAACTCGAAGGTACACTGAACGAGACGGGGATCGAAGTATCGAATATCAATGCGAATACGACAACCGGATACTATGACGATGCACCTCCATCGTCATTTTTCGATCCGACGATCATCACTGCGAACGATGAGGAGCGCGCATGGCGAGTCGATTACACGAAACGCGCAATCGACCTCGCATCAGCAGTGGATGCTCCGTCCGTCTGCATCGCGACCGGGCGGCCGTTACCGGGAAATCCACCCGAACGAGCGCGAGAATACCTGCTCGACTCACTCCGTGAAATCACGAACTACGCCGAATCGGTGGGCGTCTCGGTTGGAATCGAGTACGAACCAGAGCTCCTCGTAGAGAACACCGACGAAGTATTAACGCTCATCGATGAAATCGATACCGATGCTCTCGGCGTAAATCTAGATGTCGGCCACGCGGCCGTCTACGGTGAAGATCCGGCTGAGAGCGTTCGGCGGTGTGCTGGCTACATTACCGGAGTTCATCTGGAAGATATCGTCGGAGGCCGACGTGGTAAGCATTACCATCGAATACCCGGAGAGGGGGACTTAGACTTTGAAGCGATTTTTGCGGCCCTAGACGAGATCGGCTACGAGGGGTTCGCAACGTTAGAATTATACACCTATCCGGATACCCCGGATCAGGCGGCGGCAACGGCCTATGACGAATTAAAACAGTATCTCGTCTAATCGTATTCTGTTGCTTCCATGAATTGTATCCACTACTGTTTATTTAGATCCATCTGTATTTACTCACAACTACGATTTAACTGATTCGGATAGATACAATTCTTTTGCAACCCGGAGTCCAGTTATTACTCACTCAGTTTCATTATTAACGGAGGAGGACGAAGAAATTATTAAATTACAGTTGTACTATTGTAAAGAATTATGAAAGATTTGAAGAGATGATTCTGTATAATGGTAGTAAATTCATAATGGTATGGACTCCGGCAAGTGAGTCAATTACACATAATATTATACTCAAATGAATCGGGGAATTAGGAGTTGTCCCGATAACGTCGAAAATTACTTATGGGAAATCGAGTATATGTGCATGATTTAAAATCGGAATACAGTGTGAATCGGTACTGAACCTCGAGGGATTATTTGTCGGAATATCTATTCTAAGGAAAGCTTTTTAATCTCTTGTTTCAAGTTACATAGTATGACTACAGGAGTATGGTTAGTGGGTGCGAGGGGGAACGTCGCGACTATGTCGATCGTCGGAGCACGAGCTATCGCGAGAGGAGCTATCGATACAACAGGACTGGTAACGGCTCGAGAGCCGGCGGCGTCGCTTGATCTTCCAGAGATCGATCAATTAGTTTTCGGAGGACACGATATCCGAAGTCAGAGTATCGAGCAGACGGCCGCAGAAGCGCATCGATCAGGTAACGTTCCAGACAGCGAAACGCTGGAGACTGTTCGAGAGGATCTCCGCGAGGTTGACGACCGGATCAATAGCGGGACGGCTCGACGTTGCGGACAAGTCGTCGAGGATCTTTCCGACACTCGGTTAACTGACGATACGACAGTTAGCGAAATCGTTTCACAGATCCGTACGGATTATACGAGATTCGTAGAAAAACAAAATGTCGAGCGGTTGATTGTCGTGAACGTCGCCTCAACGGAACCACCGTTAGAATCACCCGACCGATACCAGACGCTATCCGATTTCGAGACTGCGATTGAGACGGATGATCGAGACTTGCCGGCTAGCGCACTCTACGCCTACGCTGCGTTAGTTGAGGGTCACCCGTACGTCAATTTCACACCCAGTACTGGATCTGCGTTAGGCGGGTTGTGTGAACTGGCCGATAAAGCCGAGGTACCGCACATGGGACGAGACGGGAAAACCGGCGAGACACTCGTCAAGTCTGCTCTCGCACCGATGTTCGCCGGCCGTAATCTACGGGTTCTCTCCTGGGAAGGGCACAACATTCTCGGAAATCGAGACGGACTCGTCCTCGAGGACGAGGCGAACGCAGCCGGAAAACTCTCGAGTAAAGGGGATGTGCTCGAATCAATTCTTCCAGAAATCGGGCACAATCGTGTCCGTATTGACTACACGCCATCGCTTGCGGACTGGAAGACTGCTTGGGACTATATTCACTTTGAAGGGTTTCTCAACACAGAGATGAAAATGCAGTTTACGTGGGAAGGATCGGACTCGGCACTGGCCGCACCGTTAGTACTCGATCTCGTTCGACTGGTTGCCCATGCTGACGAACACGGCGAAGGTGGGTTTCAGCCCCAGCTTGCGTCGTTCTTCAAGGCACCGCTCGGTGTTGACGAGCACGACTTCTCCCAACAGCTGAATCGATTGTACGAATACGCTGAACGGCACGAGTGATTTCGAGAGAAGAGATGACTGATTCAATAAACCGATCTAACGCTAACTGCGGCGCTGATAGTACGGACAAATCTGTCTCCGCTGGGCGAGTAATCGTCCTTGATATCGTCGGGCTTCAACCTAGTCATATCGACGCAGAACGAATGCCCGCGGTTCATTCGCTTTTTGCGGATACCCATCTGACCGATCTTCGGCCGCCCTTTCCCGCCGTGACAGTTCCTTGCCAGACGACACTATCGACTGGACAGTTCCCGCACGAACACGGGGATATTTCCAACGGCGAGTACGACCGCGAGCACGACACTGCCGAACTCTGGGAGCGTGATCGTGCAGACCGTACCCGGATTTGGGAAGCCGCTAGTGACGAGGCGGGACTAACTACTGGCGTCCTGTTTTTCCAACATCTGATCGGTACTACGGCAGATATCGCGGTTACTCCTTCGCCGATCGAGGACGAGGATAATAATATCCTCGAAATGAACTGCTGGACGAACCCCGAGGGATTCTACACCGATCTTCGCGAGAAGCACGAACACTTCCCGTTACACAGCTATTGGGGACCCGGTGCTAATGAAGAGAGCAGTAAGTGGATACTGTCAGCCGCACGTGAAGCGATCGACCAGTTTGATCCCGATTTACTCTGGGTGTACGTTCCGCACTTGGATTATGCCGGCCAGAGCGACGGTCCCTCTTCTGAAGCGTTCAACGATGAACTGGAGACCGTCGACGGGCTCCTAAACGAGTTTTTCACGTATCTCTCGAGCACTGATCGTTGGAATGAAACTGCTGTGAATCTCGTTAGTGAGTACGGCTTTCACGACGTCGAGCAGCCAGTCTTTCCAAATCGTGCACTCCGAGAAGCGGGTCTGCTCGTGACTGACGAACAAGGAGACGTCGATCTATCGCGATCAGATTCTTTCGCCATGGTCGATCACCAGATTGCTCACGTCTACGCTGACGGGAGCGCTCTCGAAGAGACGCGTGCTACCATCGATGGTCTCGAAGGAATTGACTCGGTACTCACGGAGTCAGAGAAGGGCGAATACGGGGTCAATCATCAAAACGCGGGCGAATTCGTTCTAATCGCAGACGAAACTGCGTGGTTCCAGTACTACTGGTGGAGCGACCGTGAGAACGCTCCGCCGTATGCATCAGATATGGATATCCACAAAAAACCCGGCTTCGATCCCTGTGAGCTGTTTTTCGGCAGCGACGGCCTTGTATCGCTTGATTCAACAAAAGTCAGCGGATCCCACGGCCGCGTTGACGAGTCCGCTTACGGCTGTTACGGATTAGGCGGTCCAGCGGCTTCTGCGTTCGAAATTGACGAGACTGTTGATGCGACCGCTGTGACTCCTACGATTGCAGATCTGTTGGGAATGTCAGATACTATCACGTTATCCTGTACTGGGAGTTCCTTATTCGAATAATTTTAACCACCTCTTGAATATGCGGTTCTAATTATCGTCTCGAATAGTAGAAGTAACGAACGCTAAAATTCTATCTTATAACTCACGTAGCGGTGAGGATGAAGGTGTTCACCAGGGCCAATTCGCTGTCTCGCTGAGTACGTCGCTAAGGAGATTGTTGACAGACATATGTTAGGTAGTTGGCTACAGATCAACTGTCGAGTGTTTCGTTCGGATAGGTACACAGACCGCATATAGGTGAATCGGCCTCAGTATCGTCGCCGAATATTATTCGGTGCATTTCATTCTGATAAAATATTATGCTTCGAGGAAATAATTTCCGGAAAATACGCCCCCTCTGGGAATACCGAACAAGAATTCGAGGTGCACGTGGTATGGAGTGTCGTCTCCCGTTTGATGATATCACTCACTCCTTTTACAGATGTATAGGTGTAAAATAGCGAAATAATTGGAACTTTGGTATTTGAATCCAATTAAAATTAAATATAATTAGATAATTCCAGAATATAATATTTTATGCTTATATAGTGGGATATATGTAAAACTACCGTCTAGTTGGCCGTAAACTAGTTCAGAGAGGGCTGAACTGGGAAAAGGTTTGAGCAACCGACCGTATTTCGGTAACGGCCAGAGATCAGAATTATACCATCAATCGATGTAGGTCGCTTCGAGACTACTGGGGTATTCGAACTGCTTAGCACCGAGCAATTCCGTATTCCGTTCGGAACCGGCTCCAGATGTTCTCAGGAGGCAACCGACGTCTATTACGAAACTAGTTGATACATGCTCTCAGTCGTCTCAGTTACGTTATAACAGAAAACGCCGGCAGTCAGCTGTAATCGATTATATAAAACCAATTGGTCTTATCACCGTATTCAACCCACCAAAGCGATTAAATACTTCGTCTGTAACACTTATCCTATGCCACGAAAGTCACGTGTGCAGGATAGTAGAAACAGCGAGGGCCTGAGTGTGAATCGCCGGCAGGTCTTGCAAAGTATCGGTGCCGCAGGCGTGGCGAGTGCTGTCACGGCGGGCTCGGCACATGCCGAAGAAACTCCCCAGGTGCAGGCCGACCTCGCAGAGGTAGATCAGAACAGGGAAATCCCGACTGGATCCCAGTTCTTTTCGTTCAACAACCTGGACGATTACTCGAACGCTGATCTGATCCGCCTCAGCGCTGAGGCTGGCCTCGATTCGTACGAGCCGTTCATGATCGACGATGTGGGCGACATGCTCGAGGCCGAAGATGATACCGGTCTGTACATGAGTAGCGCCCACGTTAGTATTGATGACGTCGAAAACGATCCCGAGGGGACAGCCGAGACGTACGAACAATTCGCTGAGGACGGCCGTAATCCCCCACTCGTTGAACCCGCGATCGGCGATGGATGGGATACAGAAGAAGGCGTCATCGAAATCGCACAGCGCGTCAACGAAGCCGCGGACCTGATGGCAGATCACGGTTTCGAATTTGGATATCACAATCACGATTGGGAGTTCGACTACCTCGATGACGCCGATGAGCGGGCATACGATGTATTCCTCGAGAATATCGAGGATCACGTCTATTTGCAGCTCGACGTGGCGTGGGTTTATGCGGGTGTAGACCGCCCGAATCCGATCGACTATATCATCGAACACGGCGATCAGATCAAGTCGCTGCATATGAAGAACTGGTCCGAAGAGGACGATCAGCTCACGGAAATTCACGAAGGGGATATCAATCAGCGTGCAGTCGCTACTGCGGCGCGTAACGTATCTCAAGTCGATCACCTCGTTTACGAGTATGACAACTCGCCACAGCCCTACGAATCTATCGAGCACGCTGGTGAGTGGCTCAATAAAATCAATCACCCGTGGGATCCCGATGGTATTCCCGGCATCCCCGGTGCCGATACTCACCCTGCAAAGCTTGAATGAAAACCCAGAGCAATAACGACAATAACACAATGATGGCTAACAGCGTAATCGAACTCGAGGCAGTAACCAGAACCGACGACGACCAGAACGGGCAGGGGCCACCGGACCACGCGGGCGAACAGGGTCCGCCGGACCACGCGGGTGAACAGGGTCCACCAGACCATGCGCCGGCACACGGGAAGAAGGGCGACGGTGACCTCGAGTACGCGTGGGTAGGGCTCGCACCAGAAGAGATCGAGGACGAGACGAATCCATCTCTTTCGTTGGTTGCTGGTGAAGAGTATACGGTCGAGTGGACGAACACGACTGAAACGGCCCACAACTTCGTCATCGTAAACGAGAACGGCGACGAGATCCTCGCATCCGATGGTACATCGGGGGAGGGCGAGACGGAGATCGTCGAGTTCACCGCGACCGAAGAGATGGCCGCTTACTACAGCGAATCCTACCCCGACCAGATGGCGGGGGAGATCGAGGTAGAGGCAGCCCCGGGTGCCTTCGAGGTGAGCGACCTCGATCCCACAGAGACGACCGTCGAAGAAGGAGCGTCCTTTGACGCCTCTGCGACGATCACCAATACCGGTGAAAGCGAAGAAACGCAAGAGATCGTCCTTCTCGTCGACGACGATGACGTCGACTCGCAGGAACTCACGCTCGACAGCGACGAGAGCGAGGTCGTGACCTTCGAAGGCGTTGAAACCGCCGATCTCGATCCCGGCGAGTACACCTTCACCATCGCCACCGAAGACGACGACGCGAGTGGCACACTCGTTATCGAAGAGGAAGTACTCTGGCATCGTGACCACGAGTGGTCCACGAATCCGGAGGAGGCAACCAACTGGGACAACTACCAGGTTCACAACCTCGGTGAAGAGGCCAGTGGCGAATTAATGGCGATGGATGTTGACCCCGAGGGACGCATCTGGTATATCGGTCGCGGTGCAGACTTCGTCTCTCACGGCGACGACGTGGCCGAGGTCTGTTACGTCGACCCCGATGACGGAGAACATCAAGTTGCGCTCGAACTCGACGTTATCGTCGGCGCAGAGGAAGTGACGGGTGGGAACGCTCGCGAGCTCGGTGGCCAGAGTGTCGCCGTCGATCCCGACTTCGGGCAGAACGGCTACGTGTACGTCTATTACCACCCCTCTAGCGACGATTTCGACCTCGTCGAGAATCCCTATCACGAGGACATTACGACGATGCTCCAGCGAGTCTCTCGATTCGAGATGGACGGAGATGTCCTCGATCCTGATTCCGAGGAAGTTCTCATCGAGATCCCCCTCCAGCTCGAGACGTGCTGTCACATCGGTGGACACCTCGAGTTCGGCACCGAGGGCAACCTCTATATTACGACCGGTGACGACTCCAACAACGTCGGCGCCCCGGACGAGGAGGTCAATTGGTCGATGACTGACGAACGCGAAGGATACGTCGGCGATCGGCCCGCCGCGGTCTCCGACGCCCAGCGCACGTCCGGGAACACGGCAGACTTCCGCGGAAGCGTCCTTCGGATCACGCCTACAGAGGATGGCGGTTACGAGATTCCCGACGGCAATCTCAAGGAGTGGTGGGAAGGAGAAACCGGTGAAACGTACGACGAAGAAGAGTTCCTGCCGGAACTCTACGTAATGGGGACGCGGAATCCCTTTACGATCACCGTCGACGAACACACGGGCTTCCTGTTCATCGGCGATTACGGCAACGACGCGACCCACTGGGATCCGGACCTCGGAACGGTGGGTCAGGGGACCTACCACTTGTTCGATAAGCCGGGCAACGTCGGCCATCCGTTCTTCAAGGGGTATTATCCGAACCGTCAGTACGACTTCGAGACCGGCGAGTCGGGCCAACCGTTCTGGTTCGACAATCTCCGCAACCGGTCGCGAAACAACACCGGGATCGAGAACATCCCGAACGTGACGCCGGCGATCGCCTGGCATCCCCAGAGCTTCGATACGTACACGGATGTACCGCCCTGGGCGGACATGCCACGCCCCGGTGAAATCACGTGGCCGCAGCTGGATGAGGGCGGCTCGGCAGACGCTGGTGTCGCCTACCGCTACTCCGACGACTATGGTGAAGGTGCTCTCGATCCGTACTTTGAGGGCAAGCAGTTCTTCATGAACCCGAGTAATGCGGACGTGATCCGCTACTTCACCTACAACGAAGACGGTAGCCTCGAGATCAACGAATTCCTCCCGGATAACGACATCGGCGGCGCCTACGACATGGACGTTCTGCCGAACGGTCAACTCGTCATCATGGGAATGTACTCCGGAATCCACGTAGTCGAATATCTCCCGGATGGAAGCCCCGACGACGGCGACGACGGCGACGACGATGACGACTCTATTCCGGACGAGGCGATCGAACCGGGCACGGCGATCGAATTCAACGGCCAAACGTCCGGTTGGGTCGGTATCGCGCCTGACGAAATCGATGGTGAACAGAATCCGACGCTCGTTCTCGTCGAAAACGAGGAGTACGAAATCGGCTGGACGGCCGGCGACGGCAGCGCCCACAACATTGCGATCAGAGACGAGGAGGGCAACGTCATCGACGACCTGGCCACCGAGATAACGGACGAGCCCGATAGTGATCAGTGGCTCCACTTCGAGGCGACCGCCGAGATGGCTGAGTACGTTTGCGAGCCTCACCAAGGAGTGATGGTGGGCGACATCGACGTCCAGTAAGACTCTCGGCCGCCGGTCTACGATTTATACGCGTCGAAGTGGTCTCCGAATTCAGAACCCACCGAGAAATGGACCTTCAGTTGATCTTCAACTGGATACGTCACCGACTGTCCTGAACAAAATGCAGCCGTCAACCGCGGAGGTGGAGAGGGTCATACTCACTGTCGGTACTGCCAGAGCACACGACCGGAAGCTGTACCCTCTACCTAGCAATTGTATATTTTGCATTTCTGAATGTTAAACCAATGATATCTGTATCGATGCGAATTCAAGATTCTTTCAGCGGTAAGTAAATTTATAATCTTTGGCCTCATTTGGACTGGTAGAATGAATTCCAAGAATGGTGTTATGCGTGATTCGCCAATCGTAGTCAACCGGCGAACATTTCTCGCGTCCGGTGCAGCTACTGTCAGTACTGCTGCTCTCGCGGGCTGTCTCGGTGACGAAGGAGAGGGTGGTGAAAACGAAATTGCGATCATTTCGAGTCCTGCTGGCTTCGACGATAACGCATTCAACGACGATGCAGTTCGAGGGCTCGAAGCGGCAACAGAAGAGTTTGAACTCGAGTATTCGACGATTGAGGCGACCGAAGAAGCACAGTACGAGTCGATACAGGCGGACGCTGCCGAGTCCGGCTACGATCTCATTATCTGTGTCGGAGACAATCACACCGATCCGCTAGAGATGAACGCTGAGGAGTATCCGGATCAGAACTGGATGCTCATTAATAATGTGATCGACGGTGCAGACAACGTATCGGGATGGATCGAGATGAACAACGAGATGTCGTTCCTTGCAGGTATCGTCGCCGGAACGATGACCGAAGAAGAGTTCGAGCACGAAGACTATGCTACCGATCCAGACGAATCTATCGTCGGGTTTGTCGGAGGAGAGGATATTCCGCTAATTAACGCGTTCGAAGAATCGTACATCGAAGGCGTCGAATGGGTGAACGACGACATTGACGTTCTCACCGGATACAGCGGTAGCTTTAACGATACAGGGCCAGCAAATAACATCGCTGGATCGCAGTTTGACGACGGGGCCGATATTATCTGGCACGCTGCTTCCGCAGGGGGGGCCGGTGTCTTTTCCGCTGCAGAGTCGGAGGGTCGATTCGCACTCGGCGTTGACGTCGACCAGTCCGTAGAGGAAGACCAGTATGCAGAAGTGATTCTCGGCTCCGCCGTTAAGGCCCTCAACGAAGCGACCTACGAGGTCGCAGAATCAGTAATCAACGGAGATTTTGCTGAGTACGCTGGAGAAAACAACCTCAGTATTGAGCAAGGAGGTATCGAGTTCGTAATTGGCCAGGAATTCGAAGGCGAACTCCCCGATTCAGTGGACGAAAACCTCGAAGAGGCCATGCAAGCGTACGAAAACGGTGAGATCGAACTGTCCTGCGGTCCGACCAGCTGTTAATTATCTGACGTTCTCCATCGTAATCGTTATCATATAATACTAAAATACAATGTCTGATAGTAACACACCACCTGCAGTTCGGCTCGAAGGAATCACCAAACGGTTCGGTGATGTCGTGGCTAACGATGATGTCAACCTAACGTTAGAGCAGGAATCGATACACGCCCTTCTCGGAGAAAACGGCTCCGGAAAAACGACACTGATGAGTGTCCTTTACGGGTTGTACGATCAGAACGAGGGGTCAATCTACATTAACGGTGAAGAGCAGAACTTCGAATCGCCTCGAGATGCGATGCGAGCGGGTGTTGGGATGATTCACCAACACTTCCAGCTCGTGAAGCCGATGACGGTACTACAGAACATTATTTTGGGTCACGAACCGACTGAAAGTGGACTGGTCGACGAGTCGTCCGCCAGGAGAGACATCGAGGACATTTGCTCGCGCTACAACTTCGATATCGATCAATATCTGGATACGCCTATCGAAGAACTCGACCTCGGTGCCCAGCAGCGCGTTGAAATCATCAAAAGTCTCTATCGTGGTACGGATATCCTGATACTCGATGAGCCGACCGCCGTACTCACTCCACAGGAAGTCGAGAGTCTGATGGAGGTGATGAGCGATCTCAAAGAGGACGCTCGGTCGCTTATCTTTATTACGCACAAATTGAACGAAGCGCTAGAGATAGCTGATCATATCACCGTTCTTCGGGATGGAGAAGCTATCGATACCGTGAACGCGGAGGACACTACCGAACAGGATCTGGCACGGATGATGGTCGGTCGTGAAGTGTCGTTCGATCGACCAGCACGGGAGGCGACCTCGGGTAAATCGATACTCGAAATTGATGACCTCCAAATGCAAGGAAACCGTGGCCGCGAACAGGTCAGTGGTGTTAGTTTCTCCGTCAGGGAGGGCGAGATCCTGGGGATCGCTGGTGTCCAAGGAAACGGGCAGACCGAATTGATTGAAGGGATTACCGGACTTCGCTCCGTCGAAACGGGTACTGTCACGTTCGACGGGACGGATATCACCGAGACGAGTCGCCGATATCGTATCGAGGCCGGGATCTCGTACATTCCCGAAGATCGACAGACGGAGGGAGCGGTACAGAACTACAACCTCGTTCGGAACGCGCTACTCGGAAATCAAACTCTTGAGCCGTACGCCAGTAACAGATTCGTCGATTGGACGACAGTCCGTAATCACACCGACGAGATTATCGAGGATTTTGACGTCCACCCACCGAACCCCGACACCAGTGCAGAGTCGCTATCCGGAGGGAACCAGCAGAAATTCATCGTGGGTCGAGAGATCGGACACGATCCGGACGTCCTGGTGGCGGCACATCCGACCCGTGGAGTAGACATCGGTTCGATCGAATTCATCCACAATCGGCTGATCGAACTTCGCAACGAAGGACTATCGATTATCGTCGTCTCATCGAAACTCGAAGAGATCCAGAAACTCTCCGACCGGATCGCAGTTATGTACGAAGGCGGGTTTATCGATACGGTTGATCCGGAGAACGTAACTGAAGAAGAGCTCGGTCTATTAATGGCCGGGAAAAAGCTCGAAGAGAAAGAAGAAGATGAAATGGATGCAAGTCAATCTGATAGAGGTGTACAACCATGAGTAGTTCCGACTCGGGTCGAGTCCGTGCAGTACTCGACTACGCCGCTGCTCGCATGCTTGATGCGACGGTACTCGAGCGGATCGGCATCGCAATAGCGTCGACAACGTTGGCACTTCTCATCGGTCTCATCATCGTCGCAGCGGCCGGACATAATCCAATTCGATTCGCCAATCAACTGGTCGTCGGTTCGTTCGGCAGTGAACGAGCGATCGCACGGACGTTGCGCTATTCGACGATTTTCGTTCTCGCGGGTATTGCCGTGGCGATTGCGTTCCGAGCTGGCGTGTTCAATATCGGCGTTCAGGGCCAATTTATCGTCGGCGGCATCGCGACGGTGATCTCGATCATTTGGCTCGCCCCGCTATTACCCGACGGGATGATCGGCGGTGCCGTATTAATACTCGTGGGGACTCTCGCAGCCGTTATTAGCGGTGGCCTATACGCCGCATTACCCGGTGTGCTGAAGGCGTACGGCGGTGCGAACGAGATTATTACGACGATCATGTTGAATTTCATCGCCATCGGTTTCGTCGGATGGCTCGTTTCGAGTCCATTCAACGATCCCGAATCAACCGCGACACGGACCGAACGACTCCCGGACAACGTCTCACTGCCTTCGATCGTGTTCGAAGATCCGAACCTCTCGATCGTCGGCCTTATCGTCACGATTGCTGTCGTCGCGTTCGTTGCTATCGTCATGACACGAACTAGCTTCGGCTACGACATGGTGACGAGCGGTTACCAACAATCCGCAGCCAAGTATTCCGGCGTCGACGCCAAACGAATGATCGTTTCGACTATGACCTTTTCGGGAATCGTCGCCGGGTTAGCGGGAGCAGTTTTCGTTATCATGATCCAAGGATATTACACCGATCCATCCGGCGTCGGAAATTACGGATTCGACGCGATCGCCATTAGCTTGCTCGCAGCAAATAACCCTATTGGGGTCATTCCGGCAGGAATACTGTTTGGCGGACTCGAGTCCGCTAGCTCGCACATTCAGATCAATAGCAACGTCCCCGTTCAACTGATCGACGGGGTCGTCGGTCTCGTCGTCCTGTTCGTCGCCGTCCCGGAGCTCTTTCGGATGATCGCTCGACGAACCGGTCTCGGAGGTGATGACCGATGAGTGTCGCCGATTACACGACGCAGAAGCGAGTTCAGATCGGTGGTCTCGCTGTGGTCGCGCTGATCGTTCTCGGTGCGTTACTCACCGTGTGGTTCGACGTGGCGCTCGACCGTCTCTTCACGGGTGGCTACGTCAATCGCTCACTACAAATGGCGACGCCGATCGCACTCGCAGCTGTCGGAGGACTATACGCGGAGAAGAGTGGCGTCTTCAACATCGGTCTCGAAGGGTTCATGATATTCGGAGCGTTCACGTCAGCAGCGACGATGTACCTTCTCGGCGGTACTTCGCCCTCTCAGGGGCATATCTGGCTCGCTATCGTCGTTGCAGTTATCGTTACGATGCTATTCGCCGCGCTCTTTGCCGTCTTACTAATCCGGTATAAGGCAGACCAGATCGTGGCTGGTTTGGCTGTCTGGTTCATCGGTCTCGGATTCGCGCCGTTTTTGGCGGCTATCCTCTGGGGGAGCAGATCCAGTCCGGGTCTCGCGAGTATTAATTACTTAGCCGTCCCCAACCTCGAGGAGATACCGTGGTTCGGTTCGGCTCTCTTCACGCAGTCTCCGTTAGTGTTACTTACCGTTCTTATAGTACTCGTCTCCTGGGTCTTGCTCTATCGTACTCGATACGGGTATTGGATACAGGCGGCCGGCGAGAACCCGGAAGCATTAGACACCGCCGGCATCGACGTCAATCGCGTCCGATACGCAGCAGTTATTTTCTCCGGTGCGATGGCGGGACTGGGCGGTGCCGTGCTCCTCGCACACGCCGGTAATTTCGTCGGCACCGGAGAAACGATGGTCGACGGCCGCGGATGGATCGGTATCGTCGCTTACTTGTTTGGCAACTATAATCCGATCGGTGCGGCCGCTGCAGCGCTGCTATTCGGCGGATTAGATATGCTGAACTATCAGTTGCAAATGGTCGGGATCGAAGTTTCGGCACGACTCGTCAATCTCTTCCCGTATATCGCTGTGATCGTAGTACTCACAGCGTGGGGGAAAACGCGAGTACCCTCGAGCGTCGGTGAACCGTACGAGAGCGAAGAGTAACCCTCTAAAATCTACCCGTTTTTTACTTCACTTCGTACAGCAGTTCTAATTTCTACCCTGTCTCTTATCTAAATATCCTACTCATATAAATCACAATTAGTAAAATACTTTTTAACATGGCTTTAAAATATATCCTACGCTAATATAATCCGTGGAAAGATATTAATACTAATCGAAGGATTATCCGTGTGGAACAGATATAGATGACTGATAACTATCACCAGGATGACGCGGATATGAGCGATCAAGCATCAGACAATTCGGGCATTGGTATTTCCGCGCTATCGTCGCGACGAAATGTTATGAAAGCAGCCGCTATCGCCGGAATTACCGGCATGAGTGGTGTGGCCAGTGGTCGGGACGGTATTAGTGATGAGGTAATCGAACTCGAGGGAGAGATTACGGGCTGGACCGGAGTTTCGCCAGAAGAAGTGAAAGGAGAGACGAATCCCACTCTTTCGTTAGTTGCAGGTGAGGAATACGTTGTCGAATGGACGAACGTCGATGGTTCTGCTCATAACTTCGCAATCGTCGATTCCGATAGTGATGAAATACTTAGCTCTGAGTTGCTCACCGGCGAGGGAGAGACGCAGACCGTCGAGTTCACTGCGACTGACGAAATGGCCGAATACCGCTGTCAGCCCCACCCCAACTCGATGGCGGGGAAGATCAGTACCGGTACCGACGACGAACCGGATCAGAATCCGGGGCAGAATCCGTCATCGCCCGACCTCGAGAAATACGTTCAGCCGCTACCGATCCCGGAAGTGAGAGAGCCTGACGGAAAGCGCAGAGGTGCAGATTATTACGACGTTCCCATAACAGAGTTCACACAGAGCCTCCACCCGGATCTTCCGGATACGAGGCTCTGGGGCTTCGACGGCGTTTTCCCTGGACCGATTATTAAGGCTTCGCGGAATCGACGGGCGAAGCTACGTTTCGATAACAGTGATCTTCCCGAGGACCACCTCCTCAATGTTGACGAACGGATCGGAGGAACCTCTCCGGAAGATTACCCCGACTACGACGGACCGGTTCCGGAGGTTCGGACGGCGACCCATCTCCACGGACTGAACATCGAACCGGAGAGCGACGGGCAATCACGTGCGTGGACGTCTCCTGGCGGAGTCACGGGTCCAGAGTTTGCCAAGGAGGTACAAGACGTCCCGAATCGTCAGTCCCGGATGTCGTCAGTGTATCACGATCACGCGCGTGGTATCACTCGGCTCAACGTCTACGCTGGACTGGCCGGCTTCTACTTTATCGAGAGTCAGAAAGAAGAGCAACTCAACTTACCGAGCGGAGAATACGACGTCCCGCTTCTCCTGCAAGATCGGACGTTTAACGAGGATGGATCGTTGTACTATCCCGAATCCTTCGTCTCGGAGTTCGCCGGCGACACCGCCGTCGTCAACGGCGCCGTATGGCCTTATCTGGAGGTTGAGCCTCGTCGCTACCGCTTCCGTATAGTCAACGGCTCGAACGGCCGCGCGTTTGGTCTCCGACTCGGAACTGAGTCCGATACCGACGCTCCACTACTGTACCAGATTGCTCCAGATCAAGGGTTCTTAGAGAGCGTAGTTCCGATCGGGTCGCGAGGAAACCTCGAGTCGCTCGTCCTCACTCCGTTCGAGCGCGCAGATGTTATCGTCGACTTTTCTGACTACGCCGGCGAGACCTTCACCGTCACTAATAGTGCCGAGTTCCCGTACATGGGTCAAAACGAGGGAAGCGATCTCGAAGAACTCCTCCAGATCAGAGTCTCCGAATCGGATGCGGGTGTAGAGGATACGAGCTCGGACCCGACGGGATTAGCGTTGCCGTCTCGCCGGGAATACACCGAAGAGTCCGCAAAGGAAGTCCGAAAGATGACTCTCGACATGTCCATGGACGGCGATCTACCCGTGAATCTACTAAATAATACGAGGGGACACGACGAAGATGCCGTAGTGAAACCGCAATTGGGAACGACTGAAATCTGGGAGCTCGAGAATAACACCGGTCACACGCACCCGATTCACCTTCACTTAGTCGGATTCGAAATCCTCGGGCGCGGCCCGGACGGAACCGATGATCCCGGTCCGAACGAACTGGGAGAAAAAGACGTCGTTCGCGTCGATCCAGACGAGACGGTGCGAATCATCACACAGTTCGGAGATTTTTCCGGACGGTACCCGTGGCACTGTCACATCCTCGAGCACGAAGACCACGATATGATGCTTCCGTTCGAGGTCGTTCGAGGGAAGTCTCATAATAAGGGAAAGAACGGGAGATCGAACGGAAATAAATAGCACACGATGACGGGTAGTTGAGCGTTCGAATTCGAGGGGTTCCTATTTCCCCCGAAGAGCGAGTTGACCCGGAGTACGAGACGGATCGCTCCGATATCTCCCCTCCGATCCTCTAAACCGGCGGAAAGTGGTCGCTCGATACCTCGGTAGCCGCTCTATATTCGATGAGAAGAGGGCAGCGTCGGATGCTCGAGTGACGATCGTCGTGCGAGGTTCAAAGTCTCAGGTGTAACGGACTGCTTCGAACGCGACGAGAAGGCCGTCAGACGGTGCCGTCACTCGCGAAACTCGTGTGTCCCAAAGCGTGTCCTCGAAGCAGGAAACCCACCCTCGAGGAGGTGACGGCATCAGCCGCGAGTGTGGGCAGGAGAGGTTCGCCGAGAGTCGGTATTCCCTACCCGGTCAGTCGAGCGAACGCGCCCACGTGTTTCGGAACTGTACTCGGCTGGTGCCCTCTTGAAGGCGGAGCGGCAGTTCGGACGCGTGTTCTTCGTACTCGCCGAGCGTGCCGTCGGCGTTCGGTCCATCGACCGAGAGCCGCGTCTGGACGGCGACACCGTTGAGCAGCGCCGTCACCTGTGCCGGGCGGACCTCGTCACCGTCGAAGCGCGGCCCCTGCCAGAGAATGTCGAGTTGTTGCCACTCGCCGGGTTCGCGGACGGCGTCGTGGTGGGGTTCGGCTTGGTCCGTGTAGGCGCCGGCCCACTCGTCGGCGTCGACGTCGTTGTAATAGGTATCGACGATCTGGATTTCGTACTCGCCCATCATCAAGACGCCGCTGTTGCCCCGATCTACGCCGCACTCCTCGACGTCTTCGGGGACACGGTACTCGACGTGGAACTGCGCGTCGCCGTACTCGTCGTCGCTCTCCCAGTCGCCGTCGCCCGGTTCGAGCGTTAGCTCGTTATCGATCAACACGTCGGCGTCTTCGGGTGCGTCGCCGGTCGTTCCCGCTCCACCGGGCTCGATCTGCTCGGGCTCCTCGTAGGCGCCGCCCGAACTGTCGTACTGAGGCATCGCATCGGGCTCGTCTATCTCGACGGGATCTTCGGGCAGGTCGCGGTACCAGATATTCCGGAAGTGGACCTCGTCCTGGTCGCCGCCGTGGTCCTGCAGGTTGAAGGGGACCCGCTCGAGGAATCGTCCGTCGTCGTCCCGCGGATGGCCGAACTCCTCGTGATCGAAGTCGTACAGCGTGTCCCACCAGACGGGGCCCGGGACGTCGAAGTGAGTTTGGACGGCCACACCGTTGAAAAAGAGCGTCGCCTGGGGGTAACGCACGAGTTCGCCGTCCTCGAAGCGCGGACCGCGCCAGATGAGGTCGTACTCCTGCCACTCGCCCGGCGGTCGGATCGGGAGGACTAGCGGCGCGCTGCCACCTCCCTCCTGGAACTTGTAGAACGATCCGGCGTAACCGCTCGGGTACGTGGGGTTGTCGTAACTCTGGAGGATCTGGAACTCGTAGGTCTCCATCATGAAGACGCCGCTGTTCCCGGGGCCTTGACCTTCTCCCTCTAAGCCTTCGGGGACTCGCCACTCGAGGTGGAGGTGACAGTCACCCATCGACTCCTCGGGTTGGATATCGCCGGTTCCGAGATTGACTTCGAAGTAATCGTCGTGCTCGATCCACTCAGCGTCACCTCCATCGGGATAGTGTTGCCAGCCGTCGAGGGTGGCCTCCTCACCGTCCCACAGGATCGTCGCGTCCGACGGCGGGTCTGCGCTGAGCCCTTCGGCACCGGGCACTACGCGGGGCGGCCACTCTTCGGAGGGGGCTCCGCTTCGATGTTGCGGTCCGTTCCATCTTTCGAGGTATTGGGCGCCGGTGTAGAGGGATTCGATGGGGTTCGGCGCCGCGTCGTACTCGTAGACGAGATAATCTACATCCCCGGCCTCTCGAGCGACGTTCGCGATCGCCTCCATATCGACGTCGCCCTCGCCGATCTCCGTAAACTCTCCATCGGTAGTCATATCCTTCATGTGGAGTGACTTGATGGATTCGCTGTGCCTGTTGAGGACCGAGACCGGATTCGCTCCACCGACGAGGGCCCATCCAACGTCGAGTTGGAGGTGGACGTTCTCGTTGATGTGCTCGGCGAAGATATCGAACGCGTACGTCCCGTCGATCTCTACGAACTCGTGAGCGTGGTTGTGATAGCCGAACTCGAGTCCCTCGTCGGCGACGCGATCCGCCATCTCGTTGACTCGCTCAGCCCACGCGATAACGGACTCCTCGCTCTCCCACGTCCCGCCGCCCTCGTAGGCGTGGATAAGCGCGTCAGCGCCGAACTCCGAGTAGGTCTCGACCGTCTCTTCGAAGTCCGCTTCGAGCTCATCGATGCCGACGTGTGCAGTGGACAGTTCCAGGCCCGTCTCCTCGAGTGCGGCAGCGATCTCCTCCTCATCGTCCAGCATGAAGGGTTCGACCGCGTCGTACCCGGCGTTGGCACTCTCCCGGATGAGTTCCGCGACCGAAAAATCCGAATTCTCGGCGTACGAGTAGAATTGGGTGGAAATCGGAATTTCGTTCGCCCCGCGCTCGGAGTGCCCTTTACCGGATCTGTTCCCCGTCGCCTGTCCGACTCCGACGAACGAACTTCCGAGGCCGATGGTACCGAGCCCTTGGAGAACTTTCCGACGGTTCGTCGAGCGGCCACTAGCACTGGATCCTCCCGTATCTGCCTGATTTGAATCGCTCATGTATTATCTCTAGCTCTCGATAGCACTCCGTCTCGCTGACGAGTGCCATTTGGTGTCATTTACCATTTCAGTAATAAATGTTTCTATGATGCTGCCCATAATATTTGTCGCTACGCGCGGACCATCAGTTACGCAGTGTGCAATGATCTATGTTAGTCTGTACTGCTCAACTAGTACAATAATCTAGTTGATAGAACGGTACTAGAGACATAAATACGATTAGCAGTAATCGAGAACTATCGAGGCCGATCCGTGTACTGACGACCAGCAGTGATCAGGCGAGTACTGTGTGATTCAGTAGTATGTTCCAATCCAAACTTGCAGAACCCTTCGAGCTATCCCGCGAGTTCTTCGTGTCGCTGGGAGTACCGGGACTGTTTGCCGTCGCATTCTTGGAATTCTTTCTCCTTCCCGTACCCCCGGATCTCGTACTCATTCCTCTTGCGGTTGCTACCCCGGAACTCGCTTTGGTCTACGCTGCGGTAATGACCGGAGGATCGGTCAGCGCTGGTCTCGTCGGATATACTATCGGCCGAAAAGGGGGTCGTCCCGCCGTCGAATCGCGGTTCGCCGGTAAATGGGTCAAACGCACAGAAACCTACTTCGAGAAATACGGCTCGGTGACCCTGGCCGTTGGAGCGTTTGCCCCGATCCCCGAAGGATACGAACTGCTCTCGATCAGCTCGGGCGCGTTGGGGGTTGATCTCCGGTCGTACCTCATCGCATCACTAATCGGTCGCGGGGGGAGGTATTTCTTAGAAGCGTTGCTGGTGCTGGCGCTCGGCGAGGCTGTCCAGACGCTGTCTGAGGTCCAGCTCTACGCGCTCCTCGGGGCGGTTGCGGTCACTGTAATTACGGCGTATCTCACCCGACGATGGTGGTACCCGAAATAATAGACTGTAATACTGACAGAGCGCATCGACGGCGTCGGCAACGTCCACGCCGACGACGAGCTCGCGGCGCTGCGGGACGAACACGCCGCGAACGGAACGCTCGAGCGGATCGTGATCGACGCCGACAACCGACGTCGGTCGCGGTTCCGGGCGACGACCGACGCGGGGACTGACGTCGGTGTCGTCCTGGATCGGCCCGCGGTTTCGGCGGGCGATGTCCTACTCGCCGACGAAGAGCGGCTGATCGTCGTCGCCTTCGAGCCCCGCGAGGCGCTGGCGGTCGAGCTCCCCGAGGCGGATCCCGTGGCGCTCGATGCGGCGGTCGAGCTCGGCCACCGGATCGGCAACCAGCACTGGGACCCGGCCGTCGAAGACGGCATCGTCTACGCCCCCCTCTCGAGGCCGACCGTCACATCGTCGAACGGGTAGTCGCGGACGTCGTTCCGGGCTCGGCGATTCGGCAGACAACCGTCGAAGCCGACCTGTTCGTCACGGAACTCGAGGACGGGCCGGACCACGAGCACGCTCACGGTAGCGATCACGGTCACGGACACACCCGCGGAGACGGTCACGACCACAGTGGCGATCACGACCATCTGCACGGACGCCACCATGCCCACGACCGCTGACGCCGTCGCCTTCCTCTCGGCGCTGCGGCTCTCGGACTCGTTTCTCCCGGTCGGGAGCTACACCGCCTCCTACGGTCTCGAGCAGTACATAAACGAGGATCGGATCGCGGACGGTGACGATCTCCGGGAGCTGATCGCGGCGTACCTCCGGCAGCTCGTCGGTCCCCGCGAGACCGTCGCGGTCGCGAACGCCCACGCCGCGAGCGCCGGCGTCGATCGCGAGCAGTTGTTCGCGGTCGACGAGCAGCTCCACGCGGTGACGATGCCCGCGGAGTTCCGCGAGAGCTCGACCAAGGCGGGCGCGAAGCTCTGCGAGCTGCTGCTGGCGGGAGACGAGGAAACGGACGGCGAGGGAGTTGCAGCGACCGTCGCCGACGTAATAGAGAACGGCTCGACCCCGGTCACTACCCCGTCGTCTTCGGCGTCGTCGCTCAGCGTCACGGCCTCTCGCGGCCCGAGGCCTGCCTCGCGCATGCGTACTCGTTCGTTGCTGGGTTACCGGCGCGGCACAGCGGCTCGGTCGATTCGGCCACACTGAGATTCAGTCGGTGCTGGAGCAGCTAAAACCGGTGATCGCCGCGGTTTGTGAACGCCACGTTGATGACAGTATCACGGTGATGGCCTCGTTCGCACTACTGGCCGAAATCATGGGAATGCGCCACGAACGTGCTGACAGACGGTCGTTCATGAGCTGATCTCGGCGTCTGAACTCGACGGAGACACTTCTCGAGATTTCGTACCGACGAAACATTGGCTCGCGAAGTCCGCAATATGCCTTCTCAATCGGTCTGACGACGATCGAGAAGATCGGCCGCCAGCGACTCGAGACGCACTCTGATCTGGGTTAGTAAATATATCAATAGATTGGGGGGATTGTATAGGTATCCGTCTTCGAATACACTGAAGGACGGATCTTCCTTCAGAGCTTTCTACCCAAATAGATACAAGATATCATATATTATGGATTTATGTTTGTCTGGCCTCGGACTGGCGTTCCGTCTGCTGTCTCAGCGACGAGCTTCATTGTTTCACTGTCTCTCGTGACTCCCGTTTCCTGCGTTCTGAAGTGGAGCATAACGGAGCCATCTGCGGACGTATGTCCGCCGTGCGCTGGCGATGCTCCCCCGCCCGTTTCAACTTCATCTGGCGTTCCGAATCGGATAATCTCGGTATCTATCTCGGTCGGGTCAAATTCCGATTCACCAGCGATCTCGACGGGGATCACACCTCTGCTCTTCGGATTGATCTTATTCTTCACATCGATCGAAACCGTGTAGACCTCCTCGTCCGCATCATCTTCGGTCTCACCGCCCGTGATTTTGTAGATGCCTGAGTGTTCGGTCCCTTCGGTCTCGTATCCGAGACCCCACTCGAGGAGATACAGTGCCCCCTCTGGTCCGATCATCATATCCATCGGAGACAGGAACGTCTCGTTTGGCATAAACGGCTCAATATCAACTACGTCACCGTTTTCATCGTAAGAGACGCACCGTATCCAGTCTTCACCCCATTCTGCGATGAATTGTTTGTTATCGAAGTACTCGGGCAGCGCTTGATCCCCCGAGTAGTTATCGGAGTGATACACCGGCCCTCCCATCGGGGCCCCACCTTCCAGTTGCGGGAACGGTGGTTCGTCGGGAAGATATTCCGTCGCGTAGTCTGGCGGGGAACTCGAGAGGGCATCCCACAAATACGTGTACCAGAGATTCGATTCTTTGGGCGTCGGAAGCTGCGTAAGTCCATCGTTGTTCGGAGAGTCGTTAACCAAATTCTGCGGATCGAACGGCTCACCCGACGACTCAAAGGTGTGACCTCGTGCGTTATCTGCATCGACGAACTCTCCGTCAACGTACGGGATATTCGGCCCGACGACGTACGGCCATCCGTAGTAACCGGGTTCACCGGTCCGGTTGAACTCTACGATCCCGGGTGGCCCACGCTGGACGTCCCACTGACGTGCGTCGGGACCGTAGTCAGCCCAGTACAGGATACCGGTCTCGTGATCGACGCTCATCCGGAAGGGATTGCGACAGCCCATCACGTAGATCTCTTCGCGGACCGTTCCGTCGGCGAGTTCCTCACCGTAGCCCCGAGTTTCGGTGAACAAATTGTCGTCAGGCACCGTGTATGAGCCGTCGTCCTGTGGCGTAATCCGGAGGATACTTCCGCGGAGATCTGCCGTATTGGCCGACGTACGCTGAGCGTCGAACAGCACTCGTCCGTCGCGCTCGTCGATCGGCGTATACCCGCTCGATTCGAACGGACTGGTATCATCACCGACCGAGATGTAGAGGTTCCCTTCTGGACCGAACTCGAGGTCGCCACCGACGTGACAGCACGGGTCGGGCGCGGCCGGCACTCGGAGAATATTGACTTCGGAAGCGGGGTCGATCGTGTCTCCGTCGACCGTGAATCGCGACAACTTCTTGTGAGGATCCTCGCCGGTTCCGGTGGTCGAGACGGAGTAATACAGATAGACCCAGCCGTTTTGCTCGAAGTCCGGGTCGAGAACGATACCCTGCAGTCCGTCTTCTCCACTGAGGTAGACCTCGAGTTCGAGGGCCGTCGTAATCTCGGAGGTTTCGGGGTCGATCACGCGGACCCTCCCCGTTCCAACGTTCTCATCGTCCTCGACAGGGGGACCGCGAGTGGTGAAGAAGACGCGTCCGTCGGAGGCGACATCGATCGCCATCGGTCGTTCTAGGCCGGACGCTAGTTCCGTCTTCGTGTACGTACTCCAGTCGGGGCCAGGGGCAGTCGGATCGCCGTCCCCGATGGGTGAATTCGGGTCGAGTTCCTTCAGCTCGATCGAGCGGAACTCGGTCGGGTGACTTTCGGATTGGATGGAGATCGTACCAGCTTCGAGCGGAGTACCGTCTTCCAGTTGCGGCTCCGTATAACTCATGACGACTCCGTCGTCCTCGACTATGTGACGGATTGCTTGATCGCCACGAACGACGACGGTTACGGTCACCCACTGGTCGCCCCGGTAGGTGTCAGAACTCGAGTTGGTACAATGTTGTTCGTGCAAGTCTCCGTCCATGACAATGTGAGTACCCGGAGTACAGACGTTTGCAGTCGGGCGTTCAGTGTCGGTGTCGTCTGCCTCGCCGAGCAATTGGACCTCGATGGAATCGGGATAGTCCTGACTAACATCCATTTCCTCCGGCGTTTGGCCGTGGAGCATCAGCCCGTTGTTTCTGTAAGCCCAATCGGGAGCACCGGGTACTTGTTTCCCGACGAAACGATACTCCGCCCGTAGAACGTAATGGGAGAACTCGTCGTCGTAGATGAGGTGGCCGAAGGTGCCATCCCACTCATCGTATTCGTCGTACTTGACCTTAAGCAGCCTATCTTCGACGACGAACGTATTCTTGTGCCCTTCTCCAGCGGACTTCCCCGTGAATTTAGGAGTCCAGTTATCCAGATCTTCTCTGTTGAAGAGCTGAATCCACTCGTCTTGATCACCCTCGGCGTTCCCCATCACAGAATTAGCGGCTAAGCCCGTTACACCGAAGCCGCCTATTGCCTGTAGAACCTGCCGTCTGTTTATTCGATCAGGTAGTGAATTACTACTTTTCTTTGAATTCTGCATGTACACCAACTCACGTTTATCTGTATATATAAATACATTATTGGTTATATATTTATATAAAATAAGTTCTATTAAATTATCACCAGATATCTGATCGTGGGTGAGAGGAAACTCAATAGATTACTCGGCACTGCTAGATTGAGCCCTCCAGTTCGAGTGCTTTGGGAGGCGTCTGATTCTCCAGTGCTTGGTGGCTGCGGTGGTGGTTGTAGTAGGCGGTGTAGGCAGTCAGCCAGCGCTCGGCGCTGGCTGACTGCCGTTCCAGGTTTCGTGAAACCGTTCGATCCGCATGGTGTACGTCTGGAACAGCTTCTCGACGATGTTGCGCTCAGAATAATCAAGGTGGTCGGTGAGATCGGTCCGAGTGAGGGCCGTGAGATATCCCATGCCATCGACGAGAAACTCCGCGTGAGAGACGCGGTGTTTCTCTTTGAGTTCCTCTAAGAGCGTTTCAGCGGGATCTCGTCCACGATGCTCAGAAAGTCGTGCGTGGAGCACGACTTTCGAGTCAACATCGATCGCTGCGTACAACCGTACCGTCCGTTTTTCTCCGAACTGAATCTGTTTCTCGTCGACAGCGACTCGATCAGGGTCGGCGGTGAACTCTTGATCGTAGTCTGGGTGATATTTGCGTGGGGGTAGCTATAGTAGCCACTGAAAGTCAGTGCACACCCGATCGCACGACGGATGCGCGGTTCGGAGCGAGCGAAGCGAGCGAGAACCGCGGACAGTGCGATCGGTGTGTAAATCGTTTCAGTTGGTACTATAGTAAGTGGCGGCTTCCGTGGGAGAGACCCGTGTTCAGTGTACATGCACACTGAACACTCCAACCGATTATCTTTGATGTGCCTGACTTCTACTAACCAAGTATTTCAACCGATAGACTGTGTAAATAGGTCGTGCACAGATTTTGACGTTCGGAGGTTCTGAGGCAGGTTGTATACACCACAACGCCATTTATGTCGGATGACTCTCGCTGAATCGGCCAGTATAGAAACTTCGAGCCGATCGCTGAAATTGCACCATGTACCGGTGATGTTCACAGAGACGAGACAGAGCCCTTGCTACACCGCAAATAGCAGCACGTACGATCGCATTCTGGATTGTCGTCAGACGGCAACTACCTGCACAACGGTGTGCTGATTGCTACGGAACGATCGTCACGGGAACGGACGATCGTTTCACAACATCCTTCGCCACACTACCGAGTAATTTTTCCTCGAGACCGGATCTGCCACGACTACCCATCACGATGTGATCCACGCCCCTGTCCTCGGTATACTCGAGGATTCTTTCCGCAGGATTTCCCGCCTCGATGACCGTTTTGATTTCGCGGTCACGTGCTGCATCCTTGCTGCGGTACCCATCAAAGATCTGTTCGACGGCTTCGCGTCGCTCCCGCTCTTTTTGTTGAGACTTCTCGTAGTCGAATCCCTCAGCGCGCACGTAGTTGAACACGGTGAGTGGATTGATTACGTGCAAGAGGGTTATTGTCGGCCGTGGAATCTCTTCCAAGACGTATTCGAAGGCGCTCTCGGAACTGGACGAGGTGTCCACCGGAACGAGGATATGCTGTTCCATATCCGCTATTCGCTCCGAACAGTCACCAATCTTCCCCACGAGTACTTTTATATAAACGAGATTCGCGCGGTATGAATACGGTCGTGGATTTTGGTACGGATTACTGTGCAAGATACGCAGTTCAAGCGAGACCAGAGAACAGTACGTTTCCTGTACTGACCGATCCTACCACCGGTTTGATCGGACGATGGTGCGCGCTGTATACGCGGCTCGTATGGACCACCGACAAGTGAAAGCGTGGTTGTCGCGTAGTAATAACGAGGAACGCAGTGCCGCGACGGGAAGGGACGAACTGGAAGGAAGATCCCCCCAGCGCGAGAGACAGCGCCTCTGTAGGGACGACAAATGGCTGAAGACAAATACAACCGGACTACGGTAACGCAAGACATCGAGGGAGTCGAAGCTATCGTCAACACGGAACCCGGAGAGATCTACATCGATATTCCGGCGACCAACCCGCGTTACATCCACGTCAGGGAGGGAGATCTCGTCGTAGAGGGGGACATTCGGAGTCGAACGCGAGAAGAACTAGAATCGGCGGCGCTCACCAAGTGGCGCATCGAGTCGATTTCGGAGGATACCGTGACGGGAAGCGATATCGATACCGGAGAAATCGACGAGTGGAATCGCGAGTGGTTAGTCAAACACCTCAGCATCGGCGAGTACAGCGTCGACTTACGAGACTTCGGGCGCGTGAGCGTGGTTGCAACCGGAGGTTGGGAGAATGCGGACAGCGACGAACAGGACGACGAAGCCGATCCGGGAGTGATCGTTATGGCCTACGCGAATAACGGCCAGCGCTTTCGGCGGGAGTACACCGCCGACCGGGCAGGTGACTGGGAGTCGTTGACACCCGGGAATCACGATCCCCGCATCGACAAGTTCGGCGAGGAATTGCGCGAGCGGTTCGACGAAGCCGTCGCCACCGCGCTCGAAATCGAGCAGCGGTACTCCTGACCGCCCACGATGTAGACGAACAGCGGCTAACACGATCAGCACAGCTCCTGAGATGCTGACCGAAACACTGTGAGAGTTCCAGCACTATGGCTAACTTCTCCGCCGCGGAAACAGAGAGTAATGGCATCCTCCGATCGTATCGAACATCGAGTCCTCACTCGGGGACGGGCACAACGAATCCCTCGCGCTCCGATATTATATCGTGCTGTGATTCGCGGTGTGAAAGGAGGATTCATCGCGACGGCCGTCATGACGCTGTATCGGTTGCCGATTTTCCGCGCGCTTCCACCGACTGCCGAGTTTTGGGCGCGATTCGTTGGCGATGAGGAAGCCGAACAGTATCCGCTTCACGGGTTGGTCCTCCACTTTCTTTACGGGGCCGGTGCCGGAGGAGTTTTCGGCCCCGTCTTCGCTGTTATCGACCGGCAAACGAGCCTCGACCGAGAGCGGTTAGGACTCATCACCGGGCTCGCGTACGGATTTGTCCTTTCGGTTTTCGGCCATCGTGTCATCTTCGTGTACGTCCTCGATCGAGAGTTAGAGGAGGACGAAGCGCTTGTCTTTCACGTTGGGCATGCGATTTACGGATTGACTCTCGGAACGTGGTTTGGGTCACACGAGCGGTTCGGCGAGGTTTACAATTGATGTCGAACTCACGACGGGTACAAACTAACTGAACTGTTCAACCAGTCTTGCAACTGATGACTTCCGCTCGTCGTCTGCAAGCAGCCAGCGGTTGGCTGATTATCACTAGGCACCCACATACTCGTTTCACGCGTACCGCTACCCGCCGAAATCGCGTTGAATACAACGCACCGATCCAGAGGAGATCTATTAGCCGTCATGGAAACCTGCTGTTTGGAGACCTGCTCTTCGCGAACAGCGTCGCTCCATCGACGTATCTCGGTGGCGAACCGCTCGCAGCGTACTTACTGACACGCCACACCGGAAGCGACTACGAAACGAGTTTCGCGACGGTCTCGAGCGTCGACCTGCTCAACTACGCCCCGATGTTGCCGCTGGCGGGGGTCGGGCTGGTGTACTTCGCGGTGACGGCCACCCTCGGTCGACCGACCGAACTCGTACTGCTGGCCGTGCTCGCCGTCTTCGGAGCGCTCGTGGTGAGCGTCTTTCACGGGTGGCGATACCGGCGGCAACTCGTGGACGGTGCGGCCGGGGTCCTCGGCGGCATCTCGGTGCGGATAAGCGCCATCGTACCCGGAGTTCGTGCGGTTTCACCGATAACGTTACACCGTCGCTTCGAACTGTTCGTCGACGAGGTCGAACGAGTAACCGAGGATCAACGCAACCTGAGACGCGCACTACTCTACTCGACGAGCGGCTGGCTGTGTCTCTCGCTCGCGCTCTGGCTCGCCGCGTACGCCGTCGGCTACGGGATTCCGCCGGAAGCCGCCCTGTTCATCGTTCCACTCGGTGCGATAACGAATATTCTGCCGCTTCCGGGAGGGCTGGGAAACGTCGAATCCGTATTCATCCTGTTGCTCATCGCGACGGCGGGCGTTCCCGCCGTCGAGGCGACGGCCGTAACCCTTCTCTACCGCGCGGCGACCTACTGGCTCCCGTTGCTGTTCGGCGCCGGATCGGCCACGGTTTCGCACTTCGCTCGAGGAGACCGTCGACGCCGTCCGAACTTTCGAGCAAGAGAGTGGCCATCGAGTTCCTGCGAGAGGGCCGTCAGAAGGGGAAACGAGAGTGGAGGGAAAGTCTTCGAGAAACTCAGTCGGCAGTCGGGCGGGGCATCTCCTCGACGTCCTTGATTTCGCCGGTCCGCTGGACGCGGGCGTACTGACGCCGCCACGCCTCCCGGGGGAACAGGTCGTTCCGATCGAACAACTCGCGGGCTGCATCGCTCAGCCGATAGAACTTGTACGGGTAGCCTCGAATCCGATTCCCTGTCTCTACCACGAGTTCCTCGACGACGGCGACCTCCCGCAGGATGGTGAGGTGACGGCGGATCGCGTCCGCCTCGAGGCTCGGATTCATGTAGTCCAGTTCCGTCACGCTGGGCGCGCCTTTCGGGTGACCCACGATGTCGGCGATCAGGTTCGCTCGAGTCCTGTCGGTCGACTTCTGGAGCGCCGTCCACGAATCGAACGCGTCGGGGTCACCCTGCCCCCCGCCGCCGGCGTTCGTCGACTGCGTCTTCGGGTGCATACGAGGGGATACGCGGGCAATCACCATAAACACTCGGTCGATAGAATCAATCGATGGCACGACTATTTCGTTGAATGATTCCACAATCAATACCTCTATTAGTGGTGGGACTTATCAGATACGGGTATGAAAGGCGGCGACGACGGAGTCGACGAAGGGTCGTATATCGACGGTGTCGATCCGGAACGGTTGAACGAGGAGGAGCGGCTCAATCCGACTCCCGAACAGCACGAGCGGCTGAAGAACGGGCTACACGGCGAGCTATTTACTGATATTCGGCGGGCTGATCGGCGGTACCTGGTCATCGGCCGCGGCTCGGGTGCGCCGGGGGAACGGCGTCAGAAGGTCTGTGATCTCCTCGACGAGCGCAGGGCGGCGATCGCGTTTCGACTCGAGGATTTCGGCTTCACCGGCGACGAACTGGATCTGTGGGCCCCCGCGTTCGACATCCTCTCCGAGATGTCGTCGTCCATCGTGGGCGTCCTCGAGGACTACGACGGCGGCCACGTCTGGGAACTCGGCTATCTCTACCACTACCAGACGGCCGTTCGGAACGCGTTCTGGATGCTGAAGCGCATCTACGAGAGCGACGAAGAGATGCGCGAGCGCTACGACAACGGGATGGCAGCCTCTCACCTGGCTGCGCTCGAGGCGGCGGTCAGCGAACGGGTCATCACGTGGAAACAGCCCGACGATCTCCCGGAAGCGGTGGAGTCGGTCCCGTGAAGAATCCCTTTCGTCAAACGGAACGCGTTGTTCGATCGTGGTTCTAGATCCGAGTGGACAATTCGATACGTAGAGATACAAACGTAACGCCGTCACGTTTATCAGCTATCGACATCACTCGGGGGGCTGGAGCCAATCGGTTGCGGGGGCCCATAAAACGACGACATTGATGGCCATCGGAATCACCTTCGTGGCTCCGAAAAATCCCGCCATCAAGACGAGCGACAGGATGACCCCGCCCCCAGCCAGTATCCTCCACCAGCCGAACGGAACCCAGATCTCTACTACCGCGAGGGCAGCACAGAAAAAGAGGGTTGCCGCGATCATTGCGAGAAATAATCCGATAAACGGCAAGTCTGACGACACCGTAAGCTGGCCCAACAGCCCACTGTCGCCATCGCTCCAGGGCCAGACCCACCTCAAGAGGCCGCCAAACTCTTGTTGGGCTTCTCTGTCCAGCGGAACAAGATACGAAGCCGCAAAGTGAGCCTGTAGTATTAGAAGAGCTGAAAACAACCATTTCGCTATCGTCGTAACGTCTGTAGGCCATTCTCCGATAAAATCCTACCTGCGCGGTACAGCAGTATCGCCGTATAAACAGATCACACAACCCCTGGTTCACGTTGATGAAGAAATGACAGCGTTAGGTTCGCAGGTTTCCCAAATACTCGCTTAGCATGGGTCACCCGGAACGAACGAAGTCAGGCTGCTGCACTCATCCTCTGTATTCAGCGGGCCACTTTGGACAGTAGTTCTATAATTCAATCGAGATATGCTGAATAGAAGGCGCGGACGCAGCACGGTCTGTCCTCCCACCGAAAACGCGCCAGACCGTTCAGTGCAGGATATACAAACGATGGTTTCCAGCTGTCAGCGATCAGGGTGGCCGATTCAGAACGACACGGATCGAGAATCATAATCAATACTGATTGTTGGGTTGGTGTTCGCCAACTTATTGCTATTCGCGACTGGTCATGATACGTTATTGTTCCACGATCCTCCTACGAAGACTAACCCGTTCTCCGGCCAAATACGGGTAGAACACGGATCACCGTGTTCTGATTAACGATGAAACGACGTGAGTTACTCCAATTGGGGGCGGGCGCGCTGGCGCTCACACAAGTACCGGTAGCGTTCGCACAGGACGACGAGAATTTCGACGCAGCCGCGCTGTTCAGCGCAGGCGCGATGACCGGTGACCAACAGGAACCGCCGCTCGAAAGTGACGGTGTCGGCACCGCTGTTTTCAGCCTTTCACAGGACGAAACCAAACTTCACTACGTACTGCTCGTTACGGAACTCGAGGAGATTACCCAGGCCCACATCCACGCCGGTAAACGTGAAGGGTCCGGCGATGTCGTCGCGTTTCTGTTTGGGCAGCGAGACGAGAGCGGAGAATTCACTGGGGAAATCGAAGGTGGAGTTACCTTCAACGGAGTTCTCGCGAACGGCACGATCACAGAAGATGCCCTTCTCGGCCCGTTCAAGGATGAATCGTTCCAGACACTCGTGGACGCCATTCGAGACGAGGAGACGTACGCGAACGTACACACTGTCGAACATCCTGATGGCGAAATCCGGGGCCAACTGCTCGAAGTCCAAGATATCGAAGTCCAGTTCGACGGGATGGGTGATGTCTGGCATGAGGATGGACAGCTTCACACGAGACCCGACTCCGGTCTGATGATCCGCGAGAACGACGAGATTATTCACCACCACTATCCAGGAATCGACGAGAACGATGATCGTGGTCGTGGACCGAATGATGCACGGGGGCGTGGACGAGACGATCACCACAGACGCCGAAGAAGCGACGACAGTGCTGATGAAGAAGAGTAAGACGAGGGAACCATCCGCGTGGTGAGAATCCGTGCGAAAGCATATCGAGGAGTGCGTCCAGGTCGCCTGGGACGACGAAGTGATCGATCGGGAATGGGAGAGTTGCTACGTCGACTCCTCGTAGACGAGCGTCAGAAAGCGCCCGTCAGGCGTCTTCACGCTGAATGAGGATAACACCAGTGACGACGAGGGTGCCGCCGACGATCGTCACGATCGTAACCGGCTCTCCGAGTACGAGCGCGCCCAGTGCGACCGTGACACCGGGTTCGGCGGTGCTGATGATGCTCGCTCGACTCGCCCCGATCTTCGCGATGCCGGCGAAAAAGGTGAGCACCGGGACCACCGTCGCGAAAATCGCGATGGCGAGCGCGACCCCCCAGGCGGTTGCACTGCCGGGCATCGCGAGCGCGTTCGTTCCGGCGCCGAACCCGACGAAGGTCACGGCCGCAGCGGGCAGCACGAACGCCGTCAGTATCTCGGCGTCGACCGTCGTGAGCGCCCGCTGGCTCACGACGATGTACAGCGAGTAGGCGAGTGCCGCACCGAGAACGATCGCAACGCCTCGAGGGTCGACACCCGCCGGATCCGCGCCGGTGATGAGCGCGACGCCGCCGATCGACAGGCCGAGCGCGAGCAACACGACCGTCGTCACCCGGTCCGGGTTCGTGATCGCGACGATGCAGACGACGAACGCCGGATAGGTGTAGAGGACGATCGCAACCATTCCGGCGGTCATGAACTCGAGTCCCAGGAAGTAGAGGCCGCTCTGCGTGGCGTAGCCGATCCCGCCGAGCGCGAGTGCGATCGCGAGCGGCCGGCCGAGGAGAACGCGAAACCGTCCTCGCAGCCAGAGGAACGTCCAGACGACGACCGTCGCGAGGCTGAATCGCAGCGCGAGAACCGTCGGGATCGAGAGTCCCTCCTCGGCGGCGAGAATGCCGAAGATACCGAGCGTGCCGAACCCGATCGCGGAGGTCAGCACGAGCGCGATCCCGACCGTTTCGTCGTCCATAGTGTGTGGCTGTCACAAACCCTGAAAAGTTCTCTGTCTCGACGTACCGGCTGCACCGAACGTATCAGTCACGGTGTCCGGGCTGCTCGATCGGCGGGAGGTCGCCGGAACAGTCGCGTTCACAGCGGTGGCGTGTATCACCGTCGCATACTGGGCGACGCATTAAGCCTCCTCGACAAGTACCAACGGTATGCCCGAAGAGGAGCGCGCTCAGTTCACTATCAGATCGGTACAGGTACTATCCGAGGACGAGTCGGTCGACGAGGAGTTGGTCCCCTCGCTGAGCGACGAGCAGTTACTGGAACTGTACGAGCAGATGAAGCGGTCGCGCCGACTCGACGAACGCGCCGTTTCGCTGCAGCGTCGCGGTGAACTCGGGACGTACGCACCCGCGATCGGTCAGGAGGCGGCACAGATCGGAAGCGCGTTCGCCATGGCCGAGGACGACTGGATCGTCCCCTCGTTCCGCGAACAGCCCGCGCTCCTGACCCGCGGGACGCCGCCCCACAGGATTCTCCAGTACGCGTTGGGAATGGAGGAGGGGGCCGAGATTCCGGGCGGCGAGGGGGCGCTGCCGCCGGCGATTCCCGTCGGGAGCCAGCCGTTGCACGCCGTCGGCGTCGGCTGGGGTGAAGCGCTGCAGGGCCGATCGAACGTCGCGGTCACCTACTTCGGCGACGGTGCGACTAGCGAGGGGGACGTATACGAGGCGCTCAACATCGCCGGCGTCTACGACGCCCAGACGGTGTTCGTCTGTCAGAACAACCGGTACGCCATCTCCACGCGACTCGAGAAACAGACCGACGCCGAGACCCTCGCCCAGAAGGCAATCGCAGCGGGTATCGAGGGGATTCAGGTTGACGGCAACGACGTACTGGGCGTCTACCGGGTCGTCCAAGACGCCATCGAGAGCGCTCGGAACGGGAACCCGGTGATGGTCGAGGCGCTCACCTACCGGCGCTCGATGCACACGACCTCCGACGACCCCTCCGTCTACCGCGAGTCCGAGGAAGAAACGGAGTGGGAGGCCCGCGATCCGATCGTCCGCTTCCAGGTGTACCTCGAGAATCGGGGACTCCTCGACGAGGAGACGAAGGCGACTATCGATGATCGAGTCGAATCCGAGATCGCCGAGGCGATCGACCTGGCGAAGGAGGGCCGCGAGGAGATCGATCCGGCGGACATGTTCCGGCACGTGTACGCGGAGATGCCGCCCGAACTCGAGCGCCAGTACGAGGCCTTCGGAGGTGAGGTCGATGGGTGAACGCCTCCGAATGATCGAGGCCGTTCGGGAGACGCTCCGCGAGGAACTCGAGCGCGACGACGGCGTCGTCGTCTACGGAGAGGACGTCGCCCGCGCCGGCGGGGTGTTCCGGGCGACCGAGGGGCTGGCCGACGACTATCCGGACCGAGTGTTCGACGCGCCCGTCGCGGAAGCGGGCATCGTCGGCGTCGGCGTCGGACTCGCGGCCACCGGAATGCGACCCGTCCCGGAGATCCAGTTCCAGAGCTTCCTCTACCAGGGGTTCCACCAGCTCGCCCAGCACGTCGCGCGGATCCGGAGTCGCACTCGAGGAACGATCAGCTGTCCCATGACGATCCGAATGCCGTACGGCGGCGGCATCCACGCCCTGGAGCTTCACTCCGAGAGCTTCGAGGCCGGGTTCGCGCACATTCCCGGCCTGCAGGTCGTCTTCCCCTCCTCGCCGGCCGAGACGAAGGGGCTGCTCACGTCGGCCATCCGCAGCCCGGATCCGGTCGTCTTCATGGAGCCGACGCGGCTGTACCGCTCGTTCCGCGAGGAGGTTCCCGACGACCACGAGATCCCGCTCGGCGAGGCGCGCGTGGCCGAAGCCGGCGACGACGTCACGGTGATCGCCTGGGGGTCGATGCTCCGCGAGACGCTCGACGCCGTCGAGGAGATCGACGCGAGCGTCGAGGTGGTCGATCCGCGAACGCTCTACCCGCTAGATACGGAGACGATCACCGACTCGGTGAAGAAGACGGGTCGGTGCGTCGTCGTCCACGAGGCGCCCCAAACCGGCGGCATGGCCGGCGAGATCACGTCTCGAGTCAACGAGGAAGCGTTCCTCTACCTCGAGGCCCCCGTCGAGCGGGTGACCGGCTACGACGTGCCCGTTCCGCTGTTCGCCCGCGAGGACGCCTACGTGCCCGACGCGGACCGCATCGAAACGGGGATTCGCAACGCCCTCGAGTTCAGCTGAGCCCGCCCTCTCCGATCTCGATTCGATCGATGATCACTCGAGTGCTGTGAGCATCGACCGGAGTTCGGCTTCGATCTCACTGATCCGTTCAGCACTCCACTCGACGGACTCTTCGACGACGGCGGCGGTAAACCGGAGCGACGCGCGGACGCCACGACCGGAATCGTGCCGCAGGAGGGCACGCGCGTTCTCGTTGTTTTCTGTCGTCTCATCGAGAGCGTATTCTGCGAGTCGCCGATTCACTGTTCCAGGGAGTGATTCTACCGGGCCAGCAAGCTTCTCGTACCACTCTCGAACAACGGCATCGAGCGTCTCGGCGCGGAATCGAAGTGGCTCGTTCGATTCAGCCTACGCGTTTGCAACGTGGCTGCGCCGACCGTCGTTACGCGTCAGGTAGAGAACGCTTCCGATGGAATCCTCGGCGATCCGATCGGCCGTCTGGAAGGCCCGCGTTTCCAAGCGTTGATGTCGAGGACCAATGAGAAGCGTCGTGTCCATCGAACATTCGCTACAATGAGAGGGACGTTACTTCAGTTTAGTCACTGGCAGGGCGTAGGCGAGCTCGGGTTTGGGTTGGTGTGCAACCGTAGAACGAAGCGAAAGTGTGCGGAAGTTCGTACCCCCGCATCGTTCGGGTCCGTTGCACGTGAGAGTAGCTACTGGCTCAGCGGTCCGTCGGTGGGATCCGAATCGAGTTCGTCCACTATCTCAACGATAGTAGCCACCGACAGTCAGTGCACACTCGATCGCACTGTCCGCGGTTCTCGCTTGCTTCGCTCGCTCCGACCCGCGCTCCCGTCTGCGATCGGTGTGGAAACCGTTCCAGTTGTTACTATAGCCCGTGGGTGTCTACGGACACCTACGATCGGCAGTGCCGGTGCAATTTCTTCTAACAGACAGTCATAGCGGAAAACAGCCCGCTGGGCTGACGTCGCTGCTCGTCCGACGAACCGAAGCAATCGAGACTCGAAAAGCGTTCGCGACTCGGACGAACCGCGATCCGTAACTCGCTGAGAATCCACCGGGGCAACTTATCTCGCTTCTCGCCGCTCGTACAGACACGATCAACATGAATCCCGACGATTTCGATCACGATTCGCACATGCGAAGGGCCTTCGAACTCGCTCGCGAGGCCGCTGACCGGGGTGATCGACCGTTCGGCAGCGTGCTCGTTCGCGACGACGCAGTCGTTCTGGCTGACTCGAACCGCGTCGTCACGGAGAACGATATCCGTCGACACCCAGAACTCCACCTCGCGTACCGTGCGTGTCGAAAACTCGATCCCGACGACCGTTCGGAAACGATCATGTACACGAGTACGGAGCCGTGTCCGATGTGTGCTGGCGGTATGGTACGGGCCGGATTCGACCGGGTCGTGTACAGCGTCGGCGGAGACGAGATTACAGAGTTCACGGGTAGTGGCCCGTCCGTCCGATCAGCGACGATCCTCGATGGGATTACCGCTGTCGTCGGCCCCGTCCTGAACGAGGAAGGACGGCGGATCCACGAAGAGTTTGACTGGTCAGGTACTCCCGATTGAGCTGATCGCCGTTCTGTTTCACGTCGATCCGCGCCGGTAAACTTCCGGGTGCCGTCGCTGTACCGGATACGCTCGCCCTCGAGTTCTGGGAGGTGTGCCTCGACCATGCAAGAACGACGCCGTCGGCGACTGTAGTCGTTCGATGGCTCCGTTGCACTCCTAACACCGCGGTTCAGCTTGAATCGGAGCTCCCTGTCAGTTCCTCGAACTCCGTTCGTGCGGCATCGCTGCCGTCGGCGAGGTAGAACATGTCCGCACCGACGATCACGAAATCGACGCCGGCGTCGACCCAGCGCCGAATTCCCTCACGGTCGGTTGCGAGCATTCCGACGGGCTTGCCAGCACCACGAGCCGATTCCAGCACCGACTGCAGTGTCGACCGGAATCGCTCGTGTTCCCACTCGCCGAAGACGTCCATCGACGCCGAGAGATCTCCGTGGCCGACGATGATCGCGTCCACGCCGTCGACGGAGACGATCTCCTCGGCGTTCTCGGCGCCGCGTTCGGTCTCTATCTGTACGACGGTCGTTAGCTCCTCGTTCGCGCGATCGAAGTACTCGTCGAACGTCCGCCCGTAGTCGGAGGCTCGGGCCGGAGCGGCTCCGCGGACACCTTCGGGCGGGTATCGCATCGCTTCGACGGCCCGCTCTGCCTGTTCGGGGGTTTCGATCATCGGAATCATCAGCCCCGCTACCCCCAGATCGAGAACGCGCTTTATCCGAGTGCGGTCGTTCCAGGGGACACGAACGAGCGGTGCAACGTCCTCGTCGAGCGCGTCGACCGCTCGAAGGACGTTTTCCAGAGACTCGAGACCCGTGGCCGTGTGTTCGGTGTCGATGATCACGAAATCGAACCCACGAGCGCAGATCTCCGCGACTGTCGGGTGCCCGATAGAGATCCAGTTACCGACCGCGTGTTCTCCCGGTTTCAGTTGCCGTAGTCCGTCTTCCATACCTCACACTCGCACGTTTCGCATATCAACCTTGAGCGTCTCCGCGGAGATTCGACCGCACCGTCAGCGAGCGGACCGGGCAGTACAGCCAAGTCACCGGCCCGTCAACCTCCGGGTATGCCCCCGGATTCAAACCGTTCCGAGGAACCCGACCTGATCGAGACGAATCCGACGGACACGCTCGACCTCGAGTATCCGGAGGAGATCCAGTTCGGCGTCACGCGCGGCGAGAGCGATCTCGAGATCGGCCCGCCGCGGGACTATCCCGATAGAGCGGACGTTTCGGTCCGCCCAGCGGACGAGCGCGTGGTGCTGAGCGTCGACGCGATGGCGGGTGACCACGGGACGGGCCACGTCGATGCGACGCTGACGCCCGAAGAGGCCCGCCAGCTGTCGGAGCGGCTCGCCGAGACAGCCCGCTGGATGACCGAGATCGGCACCGAGGAGGACACCGGCTGACGCCAGTCCGGTCCGAAAACCACGGCTGATTCGCCGGCAGCCAACACGCCGCGGCTCGGTACACCCGCCGACCGCGATCGTCGACGACGAAACAGCAAGCCCAACATCTACGCAGAAAACTCGCATGTATATGGTATGGTTAGAATTTCCACAGTCGTTATCGTTCTCGCTGTAATCCTTGCAATCGGTCTCATACCTATCCCGATTGTCCCAGGTATTGGGCTGCTCGTTGGTATCACGGGCATCGTAATCGGGATCGTCCTCCGATTGCTCGGTCTGTAGACCCCCTTCAACGAACGAGAAGCGAGTAGCCAAGGCGTGTTTCGGGCGGCGCCCACCACGACTCGAGGCCGTGTTCGTGCAGTGGGGCGCTGGATAGCGACAGGGTAACCGGAACTCGAGATGCGAACTGGTGTTGTTCCCACTCCAGATGAGACGTTCTGTCTCCGAGGAGAGATTCTGGCCACTTAATTCTCGAACGACTCTGTTCCCGTCTCGAGACGCTAGCTGCGATCGTTGACGAGACACTCGAGTTCGCCGTTGGCCCGATTTAGAGGAGTCGTGACTACGACGCGTCTAAGAACATCGGAAGCGACTCTCAGCTTTACCAGCGGGCAAACGTCCCGCTGGGTCGGACGACGGTCATCTCGTCCTGGAGAACGGGACCCTGAACCGGAACGACGATTACCTCTACGAGGCACTGTCTAGTTTAGCACCTCCTCAGCTGGCGTCTTTCCGTCGAGCGATTGATGCGGTCTCTGACGGTTGTAGTAATCGGCCCTGTCGGAAGGTGCGTCCACAATCCTTACAGCGAGACTCGTATAGTAACCGTTAGAACTTTCTACTCAGGTATTGTTGTTGAACGCAGTGGACCATCTCGACGAAATATCTGTCGAGGAATTACAAGATGCCCTCGGCAACGTGGAAGGAAAAAAGCCCACACAACGGCTCTTAGCTGCAATAGCGTACAAAAACGGCGTCACGCAGACTGAACTAGCCGAGTGGTACGGCGTTCAGCGACGGACGATCTATAGTTGGCTCAAGCGACTCGACACCGACGAGTCGCTTGAGCAGGCCGTTACTGATGCTCATCGGTCCGGAAGAAAGCGAAAGCTCTCAGAAAAGGAGCAACAAGAGTTCGAAGAAACTGTCCACGAATCTCCTGAGAAAGTTGGGGTTGACGCGCCGGCGTGGACGACGGCGCTCGTCCAGCGGTATCTTGACGAGACATACGATGTCGAATACTCGGTCCCGAGTTGCCGGCGGTTGTTGAAAGAAGCGGGATTGAGCTATCAAAAGCCACGCCGTACAGCCGCCGAGTCTGATGCTGACGAGCGAGAAACGTTCCGCGAGGAACCCAAAAAAAGCGGCGGGAAATGGACGCCACAATAGTGTGTGTCGATCAAACCAAGAAATCCGTGCAAGTCGAGCCGCGTGCCGCGTGGTTTCCTCGCGGCACGCGCCCATCTGTCGACTTATCCGGGCAACGCGACCGGACGTGTCTGTTGGGCGCGATCACCGAGGACGGTGATCGCACTTTCGCTCGGTTCGAAGAGTACGTTACCGCCGATCACGCCAAGCAATTCGTTCTATCATTATGTAGTAAATTCGAAGAGGACTTGATCGTGATTCCGGACGGAGCGCCGTACTTTCAGGCGTCGGCCGTCACGGATCTAGCGGCCCGTGACGACCTTGAGTTCATCACGTTACCAGCAAATTCTCCAGAACTGAATCCGGTCGAAGAGTGCTGGAGACAGCTTCGAACGGCTCTTAACAACCGGTTCTTCGACTCACTTGCCGAGTTAACAACGGCGATCGATACCGCTCTTGAACAACTCTCAGTTCCAAAAGTGAGCAATTATTTCTAGCATCCACTATAGCTGCCGGACTTGGTCACTGATTCAGACCGGCAGCGCGGGCACTGGAGGCCATCGCGCCAGCGAACCTGCCCCGGCAGGTTCGCGGCGCTCGTCTCTGAGCGAAACACTTCGAATGGGAATATAGTCGGGTGACGCTCATGCGACACCCTGCCCGCTACGCTTACAGCGACAGCTCTCCCTGACCATCAATCTACTTCCGAAAGGCGAAACTCGACAAATCCAGTCGCTACAACCGGCGAGACGGTCGATTTTTGGCATAGGCCAAAGCGTCTTGCAAAATTCACGTCGTAGCTCGAACCAGCTGAAACTATCGTCAGCCGGACGCAAAACGAAGCAATTCGAGACGAAAGCATCCGCAGTGCATCGGGTAGCCACCTGAAGAAAGAAACAGCGCAGTAGAGCTACTCGTGCCTATTGGAAGTTGACGTCCTCGAGCACTGGCTCTTCGGTACCGCCTAACGCCGGGCGATTCTCGACGGAGATCACGCCGGACCGGAGCGTTACATCCGGTCGTCGCACAACAACGCTCGGACCGATGCTGGCCGTAGTGATATCGTCGATTACGAAGTCTTCGATTAGAAGACCTTGGAGATCTGTGAAAGATGCCCGTGTACATCGCACCGTGGTGGCGGCAGCAGTAGGACCACAAAATACGCTGAGGTTCCTAATGTGGCCTCCATCGGCTTCGCTATTGACCCTCACCAGGTCGTTTTGAGCATCAGTCCCGTCGATCTCGATTCGCTCGGCTACTGGCTGGCCGCCGTTGAACCAAAGTCCGCATCCAGCATATTTCCGGTTCGACATGTCATCGAAGATTATTTTACAATCGCGAGCCTCGTCTGCCACTCCGAGCCGGATGCCGCTGCTTCCATTGTTGATCGCTGTCGACCGATCCAAAATGTTTTCGCCGGGACTGTTTTTCAGGTAGTACGCGCTAACGACGAAATCTTCGACGTGGCACTGTTGCCAGACGTTAATCCCCTCGTGTGGTGGATCGGCGCTGAATCCGATCGTGTGGTTCCCGAGCATTGGTACATTGGGATTCTCGATCTCGCCGTCTGTGGCGGTTACGTTGCGAATCACCGAGGTCGCATTTTCGTCCCGAGTATTGATCAAGAACGTATATCGGTTGCCGGAATACGGTCCGTGGAGAGTGCGCTGACCGACGAGATTGACGTTGTCTATCAGACAGCGACCGGCGTGAACAATCATCAGCCCGGCGTCCCGCTCGAGCTCGTCGCTGATATCGACGTCGAGATTCTGGATGACGACGTGCTGGGGCGGAGTGTTACTCCCCCACCTGCCGAACTGAAACGCGAGGCTCACGTCGTGATTCCGAATCTCGAGCGTCGCCCGTGGATCGCCCCTGATTGCGAGGAATTCGATCGGATCAGTGAGTACGAAGTTTGTATTCCATTTGTACGACCCTCTCGGGAGGACGATCTCGTGGTTGACCTCCTCCTGGCTCTCGAGGTAGTCGAGCAACTCCGCAGACAGGTCTCCGTTCTCGTCGATCGATGGATGTTCAGCGACGTCGACGGTGGTGACATCGAGCGAACGATTCCTGAGTGACGCCAGTAATCCACGGTTCGTAGAAGCCGTCCTGATACGGTCGATACAGTAGCGGTAGTTACTGGACTGGAGGTCTCCGCCGTAAATACCGTGAGTGGCCTCCAAGGAATCACCTTCGAGCGGATAGTCGACCGCGGCTCGACCCCGAGTGTAGCTCTGCTCGTCCGCATCACAGAGAACCCGGTAGACCTCGCCGCCCTCGAGTGCGATATCGAACTCGAACGTCTCGCCGGCCTCGACGGAATCGATCGCCTGCTGGTCGAGGACGGTTCCCGAGTCGTCGGTTAGATACGCCATCGTGACCCCGTCGGTCATTGCAGAGAGACGGCATTCTATATCGGTTATATCTTCGGTCGCACGAATGCGGATGCCGGATCGACCGGTCAGTCCGCTCCAGGATTGGGCTAACTCGTCGCTCTCGAGATCGAGTGTACCGACCCTGCTTTCCACGTTGTTAGCGGGTCTCATCCGATCGAAACAGTACCGGTAGCTGCTCGACTGACTATCATCACTGTAGACGCCGTGGGTAGCCACCAGGGAGTCGCTCTCGAGCGGGTAGTCGACCGCGGCTCGACCACGGACGTAATCGCGACCGCGGGCATCGCACAGAACCCGGTAGGCGGTGTCGGCTTCGAGCTCGCTTTCGAACGCGAACGTCTCGCCGGCTTCGAGCGCTGCGATCGTTTGGCGTTCTATGACGACTCCCGCATCGGTGGTCAGATAGGCCGTTGCGACTCTTTCCGTCTGCGCCGAGAGGCGACACTCAAGGCCGTCAACGTCCTCAGTCGTCTCGATTCGAACCCCGGATTGACCGGTCAGCCCGGCCCAGGATTGGCCCTGGTCGTCGGTCCCGAGCACGAGCGTCGTGCCGATCTCGAGAGTCGCGTCGGCCGGCTGAATCCGATCGATACAGTACCGGTAGTCGTTTGACCGTGCCCCGCTGCCAGTGTAGATGCCGTGAGTGGCTACCAAAACGTCGCTCTCGATCGGGTAGTCGACCGCGGCTCGGCCCCGCCTGTAACTTTGGCCATCGGCGTCACACAGGACCCAGTACGTCTCGTCAGCTTCGAGTGCAGTGTCGAACGTGAACGTCTGGCCAGATTCGAGACCGCCGATCGCCTGTTGCTCGAGGACGGATCCCGAGTCGTCGGTCAGGTGTGCCGTCGTGACTCCGTCGGTCTCCGCCGAGAGGCGGCACTCCAGGCCAGTGATCTCGTCGGTTGCCTGGATCCGAACTCCAGATCGATTTCGCTGACCGAACTGCGCCTGGTCGTCGTTCTCGAGATCGAGCGAGACACCGATCTCGTTTCGTATACCGCCCGGCGTGATTTGATCGATGCAGTACCGGTAGCTGTTCGATCGCGCACCATTGCCAGTGTAGATGCCGCGGGTCGCCACCAGCGACTCCCCTTCGATCGGGTAGTCGACCGCAGCTCGTCCCCGGGTGTACGTACGCCCGCTGGCATCACAGAGAATCCAGTAGGCGGTGTCGGCTTCGAGCTCGCTTTCGAACGCGAACCTCTCGCCGGGTGCGAGCGTTGCGGTCGTTTGGCGTTCCAAAACCGTTCCCGCATCGGTGACCAGATACGCCGTTATAATACCGACTGTCTCTCTCGAAATACGACATGCCAGGCCGTCGATAGTCTCGGTCGTCTCGATACGAATTCCGGAGCGATTCCGCTGGCCAGGCTGAGCGAGGTCGTCATCCCCAAGATCGAGCGTACCACCAATTTCACTGCGCGTGCCGACTGGTGTGATACGATCGATACAGTACCGGTAGCTGTTCGATCGCGTACCATTGCCGGTGTAGACGCCGTGGGTGGCGATTAGGGAGTCGCCCTCGATCGGGTAGTCGACCGCGGCTCGTCCCCGGGTGTAGCTTTGGCCATCGGCATCGCACAAGACCAGGTAGGTTTCGTTGGCACTGAGCTCGGTGTCAAACGAGAACGTCTGGCCAGATTCGAGACCGCCGATCGCCTGTTGCTCGAGGACGGTTCCCGAATCGTCGGTCAGGTGTGCCGTCGTGACCCCGTCGGTCATTGCAGAGAGACGGCACTTCAGGCCAGCAACGTCGGTGGTTACCCGGATGCGAATCCCGGACCGATTCCGCTGATTGAGTTGAGCCTGGTCATCGCTCCCGAGATCGAGCGTCTCTTCGCGTGGACTGTTCAAATTGAGTATTCTATTCGCCGTACTGTCGTTGGTCCCGAAGACCCTCGTTTCTGGGCTAGGCGTCATGGTTGTGAGTGTATTGCTGGATTACCGCCGGATCGGATGGTATGACCGCGCGGCTGCCAGTTTGACACGTTAATTTCAATGTATAATGGCAGTATTTCATTAGTATTGATATACTAGAACATAATAGGGTGTAATTGAATGAATTTAGAAGTCGTCCCATTATTGTCATCGATCAAATTTTCCGTTGAAGCTAAGAAATTGTGTAGTAGGCACCCTTTATTTGGCGAGATCCCGTTCCCGGAGGCAGGATTCTGGCTCGACTTTCGTATCACCGACACCGGACAAAAACGGATCCTCGCTCGGGCGGGTAATCGGTATTCGATCGATCAGAGTCTATATCTTCTCAATATCCACCAGTGAACGCGTTTCCGCCACCTCAGATTCCGATGAGTCAATCCGTTAGAACAGATCCGATCACAGATGAATCCCCAATCGACGATTGTCTATGGCCGTTGGTGATATTGTATAAGTTTATTAATAGAGGTAGCTTACTGTGAGTAATGAATAGAAGATATTTCACGAAATTAACTGGTTCCTCGCTGATCGCTATCTTTGTAGGATGTACTTCGTTCGGCACCGACTCTGATAGCCAAGATTCAGAGACGAGTGACGAAGACAACGAGGACTCTCTCACCGATGGAGAGACGACAGACGAGGACGAAACCGACGACGAGGAGGCGAACAACGAATCCGACGACTGGGACGATCCAGACGAAGAGGAGGCGGACAACGAATCCGGAAACGAGACGGACGACGCTGAGGAGACGAGTGATGAGCCTAACGAAGGAGCCGCGGATGACGAGGAGGCCGGTGATGAGACTGACGACGAAGAGACGGACAACGACGAGACGAGAGATGACACCGACGACTCGGCCGACGCGGACCAAGAGGAAGAGGACGGCGAAACCGACGATGAGGACCAGGATGAGCACGAAAACAATGAGGCTAACGACCCACCGGAGAACGACGAGATGGAGGCAACGGTTACTATGGACGATGAGCTAGAAGGAGTGCTCGAAATCATCGATCACGAGTTCATCTGGGAGTCCTATCCCGGCTCGCACCTCTGTAACATTCGGGTCGAGTTGCGGAACACGTCGGATACTGAGATCTGGTTTGAGGGAATCGGAATGACAACCGACGACGATGGGAATTCCCTCGGTGGCGACATCGCCCAGTTCGGACTCGACCCGGAAGAGACGATGTCCTACATCTTCTCCATGGACAGGTGCGCCGACGCGACCGGCTACCAACTCGAGTTCGAGGCGCACTAGCCTTCCGAGGCGTCTTGAATCTCTACGTGACGGTGACTCCCGAGTGGGCCCGTCCGAACGTCCTTCGATCGTCCGCGACCGTAGAATCGACATTTTCGAGACCACCGTCGCAATGCCCGCAGTTCGACGATTTCTCGCCGATCGTCCCCTTCTGATTTCCCCAGGTACGGAGTCCGACGGCCGTTTTTCTGTCCACCACCGGCGATCAGCCTATACGGAACCCTCCCGAAACGTTTTCTTGGCTGAAAATGACGGAATGTCAACTATAGTTAGTCATATCAATTTTGATTTTTATATTTCCTCTACATCAATTGTTCTAAGAATGTAACTATTACGTTAGATGCTGAATGAATATATGTGATTCGATCCTCGAAGGGAGTATGGCAGATTGGCAACGGCGGTCGGTACTGAGAACAGGTACAGCGCTTCTGGCTGGTGGATTGCTTTCGTCGAGCGGAACTGCAGACGACTTGATCAACGAGGATCAGGCATCGCTCGAAGAACCCACCGGCTGGTCATCGTACGGAGGAAACGCAGGAAACACACGATACGTTCCGTCCGCGGACGATCTTGAGGAACCGGAGACGATCGCCTGGCAGTACGACGAGACCGGAGCAGCCGCGGTCGTCGACGGAACGGTGTACCTCCAGACGGACGGCGAGATCCTCCAGAATGACGGCGAGATCCACGCCCTCGATGCAGACGATGGATGCTTGCTGTGGACGACTGGCAATATTCAGGGCCTGACGACGCCAGCGGTTGCCGATGAGGCGGTCTTTGTGACCGGCGATCAACTGACGGCGATCGAGGCTGACAGCGGTGACATCCGTTGGTGCAACACGTTCGGTGACAACGCGGTGAGTTCGGCACCAGTCGTCGCTTTTGAGACCGTCTACGTCGTCGTCAACGGGACGCTCTACGCGTTCGATACCGCCGACGGTTCGTGCTGCTGGAAGCGCGACTCGGTCAGCGTAACGTACGAACTACCTCATAATGACAGTCCGAGTCAGACCTCCTACATTTTCAACACGCGATATGACTCGATCGCTGCGACGGATGGAGCGGTCTGGGCGCTGCTCGATGATCGAGCAAGTGAAGGGTCCATCAACACGGACGCGGTAGCCGCGTTCGATCCGAGAACCGGTGAGACGCAGTGGTCGGCTCACCTGAAGCCGGGGTACTACGCTAGAGGGCTGACCGTAACCGAAGACACGCTGTTCATCGAAAACGAGACCGAAAGGGGGGTGATGATTTTCGACCGTGCCGAAGAGGAACACGGCGACTTCATTCCGGATGCGTTGGCGACCGCCACCGCCAACGGACGGACGGTAACCCGCGGACGGGATGGCCTCGCGATGTACAACTCTCGTTCCAGCTGGTCGAAAGACGGGATGCATCGGTATGGACGGCCGACGATCGCTGACGAGACCGTTGTCGTCGCTCACAGCGTAAACGGATCGCGGGTCACCGACGAAATTATCGGATTCGACCTCGAGAGTGGATCCGAGCGATGGCGGTTTACGTTCGACGATGCGCAATGGAGCGACGGGTTCAGCGTTGATTGTTTCGTTGCTGGCGAGACGGTGTACATCAACAGGAACGACGGTCTGACTGCTCTCCGGTGAGGGGTGCCTGTCTTGACGAGCGAGCCCAAGCCGAGCAAGCAGGGCGAGGTAATTCACTCACCCATCCGTCTTTAGATAAGCGAAGAACCGTATGGATCTGCTCGTCCGTCGAACGGCACGCCGGGTCTGACTTTTCGGGAGCCATTCGTCTGCTAATTCAGCGATATCCATTCGCCGTTCGAATGCGCGGTATTTCTCTTACAACTGATTCTCCAAATGGTCTGAAATGGAGCCCAGTTCGGTGCAGTACAGCCGTTAGATACTGTCCATGATCGACGAGGATACGGTGTCTCCGATGTCATTTCTCATAAATCTCCCGGAGAAACGTCTGTATCAATGCTATTGTAGTCGTCGAGAGCAGCAGGATATGCGGCAGTGTGTTTGTTTCGGGATCGATCGCATCCTACAGTCACTACTGCTGGTCGTCGATCCGAATCACGGTCTCGTCGAGCGCAGCGTGATGCGACGAAGCCCCGTCGGCGGGCTGTAGATCGTATTTGTGAACTCAACCGTGGACTGCTTTTCGTGAGCGTTCGATACCGAAATTCTATATTTTTCGAACGGTATTCGAAAGCGATAGTCCAGCAAGAGGAAGTCGAATACCGAGCTCCACCAGCCGACGTGGTGTCCGCTCGCGCTCCACAAATTCAAGTCGATCCAGCCGCTTCAACCACTGAAGGAGTCAATTTCTGCTATAGGCAACCAGAAATCGTGCCGTCCCGCTTTTCGCGCTTAACTAAACACGACCGATTAGTGTCGGAGAAAGCTTTTACTCGTGTATATCCCCATATCGTTCCGTGAAGCGACGCACGGTTCTCTCGAGTTCCGGGGGTATCCTCTCGACAGTCGTCGCCGGCTGCACCGGTGTCCTCGACGGAAGAGCGAGTCCCGACGGTTTCGAAATCGAAACGGTAATCGAGGGTCTCGAGCACCCCTGGGGGATGGCGTTTCTCCCGGACGACGGTCGGCTGCTCGTCACCGAGCGTGCGGGTCAGCTTCGCCTCATCGACCCGAACGACGGGACCGACGAAGAACTCGAGGGGGCGCCGGACGTGTACGCGGAAGGCCAGGGTGGCCTGCTCGACGTCGCGCTCCATCCCGACTTCCCGGACGAGCCGTGGCTCTACCTGACGTACTCGACGGCGAACGGTGACGGGGAGTCGACCACGGTTCTCGGCCGGGGCCGATTCGATACCGAGGAGGCACGGCTCGAAGACGTCGAAGCGCTGTACGCGGCCGAACCGTTCGTCGACTCGGACGCCCACTACGGTTCCCGAGTCGTCTTCGGAGACGACGGCATGGTCTACGTCACCGTCGGCGACCGTGCGTCCAAGGATTTCGGCCCCGACCACGTCTCTCAGGACGTGACCAACGATCTCGGCACGACGCTGCGGCTCGAGCCGGACGGCTCGATCCCCGCGGACAACCCGTTCGTCGACGAGGACGATGCGAGGGACGCTATCTTCAGCTACGGCCACCGGAACGTCCAGAGCGTGACGGTCCACCCCGAAACGGGCGAGCTCTGGCAGGGCGAACACGGCGAGGAGGACGGCGACGAGATCAACGTCGTCGAGTCGGGCGGTAACTACGGCTGGCCCGTCGCGGGCTACGGCTGCGAGTACGGAACGGACGAGCCGATCGGCGACGAACCGCACGAACGCGAGGACGTCGTCGATCCGGTCTACCACTGGGAGTGCAACTCCGGCGGCTTTCCGCCCGCCGGGGCGACCTTCTACGACGGCGACGCCGTTCCGGAGTGGGAGGGCGACCTGTTCGTCGGTACCCTGGCCGGAGAGTACCTCGGCCGATTCACCGTCGACGGAACTGACGTCGAGGAAGCCGACTCGCTGCTGGACGACCGGGGATGGCGAATCCGCGACGTCGAGGTCGAACCCGAGACAGGGAATCTGTACGTCGTCGTGGACGACGAAGACGCCCCCGTCGTCCGTCTGACACCCGAGTGAACACCGCCGATACAATCAGTTTTCGAACAGTGATTCCGCCTGGACGGTAGCGAGGCCGTCGACGAACTGTTTGACGATCACCTCTTCCGCGCGGTGAAGCGTCTCGCTACACGTCGACTTCGCGATACCGAGGTGGTCCGCGAGTTCGGTCAACGAACACCGCCGCGGCGTGTCGTAGTACCCCTGGTCGACGGCGGCAACGACGAGTTCCTGCTGGCGCTTGGAGAGGAGTTGATTATCGTGAAGCCGTTCCCGCAGGGACTCGATACGGTACTGGAGTCCGAACTGGGAGAGCTGTTCGACGAACTGGGAGAGGTGTTTACGAGAGCCCGTCGCCTCGATCGTCGCCTCCCCGTCCCGGATTTCGACCGGGTGTTCGATCGGCGTGCTCGAGTCTCGCGACGAAAAGAGCAGCAGCGGCATCGTCGTCTCGAAGTGGACCGTCGCCTCCTCGTCGCTTCGCTGAACGAGCGACAGGTCGACGATCTGTGAGTGATCGTCCATCTCCTCGAGGACGGCCGAGACGTCCGGATCGGTGATGCGAACCAGCGCGAATCCGGACTCGGTGCCGGGAACGGCGGCGATGACGTGAAACGTCGCCTCGGGATGAGCGGTCGATACCTGTTGGATCCACACGTCCTCGGGAAGCGCGACCGCGAGCGTTGCCTGCGCCATACGAACACGTTCGCCCGGAACGCATTAACTGATCAGCTCGAGCGCTCCCCGATAGGAATCAGCGAAAGCGTTTCAACGATTGAGAGCACCGCTCGGGTTTCCTCGGTAGTTCCGGGCCGCTATACTGGAGAAAGGAGGGTGGGAGCGCAACTCCTGAGTGCTTCGCCTTCGAACGGATCAACGACGGTGTAGCCGAGGAACGCTCGAAAGAGAGGTATTTCGCGGTCGGATCACGTCTCGATCGCGTCGAGGACGCCATCGTCCAACCGCTTCGCGCCGGTAAACACGCGGCGACTGATCAGGATCGTGTTCACTACGACCGTCAGCCCGCCGGCGGCGAAGATCATCAGCATGATCACGAACTGATACTGGGCCGCGTAGATCGGATTCGCTCCGGCGATGATCATCCCCGCCATCAGTCCGGGAATCTGGACGATACCCGGACTCTTGATGCTGTCGCGGACGCGGGCGCCGAGCGCGACGTTTCCTGCGACTGTGCCGCGACTGAGAGCGGCGTCCTGCGGGATCGGTCCGATCCGCCGGCGCAGGTTCTGCGGATCGATCTCCCGATAATCGGTGCCGTCGAGGAACACGGTGCCGTCGGCGGGTTCGTCCAGCCGATTGAGGTGTCGGAGGAACGCGGACTTCCCCGCACCTGACGGGCCGATGACGGCGACGACGTCGGACGTCCGGACGCGCAGAGAGACCGAATCGACGATCGACTCGCCGTCGACGACTCGGGTAAGAGAATCCGTCGATTTTCGATTCCATTCTGTCGTAGGTATGTCGTCGCGCGGCGAAGAGCGGTCGTGTTCGATCGGGGACCGAGCCAACTACCGACGGTAATCGTGACGCTGCGATGCTCGGAAACGAGTAGTGTAAAGTCATCGAAGGATGAAGATTCGGGAATCAGATTACTCGATTCGTGATTCCGCCCCGGGTGTTTATCTCCTTGAGTGTTCCAACATGGACGTAGGCGTACTCACTTCCGTCCCGTCACTGGAGATGGATTCGCCACCACTATGCGCTCACCAGTTCTCGAAGACCGATCGATAGCGGCGTACGACTCCGCAACGAGTCCCGGTCAGACTCAGCAACTCCGCACGCTCGCAGACGGCCTTGCGGACAGTCGAATACTCCACGTGAACTCGACGGCGACCGGCGGCGGTGTCGCCGAACTCCTCCAGTCGATCGTTCCGCTGTGTTCCGACCTCGGCGTCGACACTGATTGGCTCGTCATGGACGCCAACGAGGGCTTCTTCGAGATAACCAAGTCCCTTCACAACGGCCTCCAGGGGAAGGAGACGCCGCTGACGGACGAAATGAAGGCTACCTATCGCGACGTCGTCGAACGGAACGCGGGCGCGATCGACGACCAGTACGACGTCGTCGTATTGCACGATCCCCAAGCTCTCGGGATGGTCGAGACGCTCGCGGAAACGATGCCGAACGCTGCCGTCGTCTGGCGCTGTCACATCGACCTGAGCGACCCGTCTCACGAGCATCTCGCGTTCGTCTCCGACTACACCGAGCGCGTCGATCACGCGGTATTCAGCCGCTCGGCCTACGAGAGCGAGGTTTCCGTTCGCGATTCGAGCGTCGTCTATCCGTCGATCGATCCGCTCGCTCCGAAGAACCGCGACCTCGACGACGAGACGATCACGGCCGAGTGCGAGCAACTGCCGATCTCGTTCGACGCACCGCTCGTGGCCCACGTGTCCCGGTTCGATCCGTGGAAGGACCAGTTCGGCACGCTCGAGGCCTACCGACGGATCTCCGAGCGGATACCGGACCTCCAGCTAGCGCTGGTCGGCGGCATGGCCGCCGACGATCCGGAAGGGAGAGAGATCTACGACCGAGTCGCAGTCGAGGCGGCCGACGATCCGGACGTACACCTCCTGGCGGATCTCCCGAATACCACGATGAACGTTCTGCAGCGTCGATCGGACGTCGTCGTCCAGAAGTCGCTGCGAGAGGGGTTCGGCCTCGTCGTCGCCGAGGCGCTCTGGAAGCGGACGCCGGTCGTCGGTTCGAACGTCGGCGGCATTCCACTGCAGATCGTCGACGGAGAGAACGGCTACCTCGTGGAACCGGACAGCATCGAAGCGCTGGCGGAACGAACCGAAGCGCTGCTCGAGGACGAAGAACAACGGAAGTCGTTCGGCCAAAACGGGCGGGAACACGTTCGCGAGGGATTTCTACTTCCTCGGCAGGTTGCGGACTGGCTCGAGGTCTTCGTCGAGTTCGCCTGACTCGAGAGTCCATCGAATCGGGGTCCAAATCGGCGACACGCTCGTCGATGAGCGCGGTATACAACGGTGGCAATAAGTCAGCCCAGATCTTTCTCCCTCCGCGTAGGCGATGCTTCGAGCGTCTCCATCTCGCCGAAGCGGGCGGGACGGTAACGTGTTGTGTCCACTACGAGAGTGACGACGTGGAACCGTGGAGCGACCGACAAAGGTTCCCAGCAGTACGTGCTATAGCAACGGGACGTGAGCGGCAATATCGACGAATGCGACCGCTACGACGTGTGAAGCCGACGAGGTCTACGTCACGGCTGGTGAGAAAGGCGAGGGAAAGAGGATGAGGGTTCGGGCCCGCGCGGACTCAAAAAGGCGAGAAAGTAGAGACGGAGACAAACCGCCAGTCCTGTCGCTCATCCGTCGGGATGGCGGACGAGTTCGATTTCTTGTGTGAGATGACCTTGAAGACGCCGCCGAGGATATCGTTGCGTACGGCGACGGGAGTGTCAGCCTCGGTACCCCCGAATACACCATCGACGACGGAAGCGACCGAGAGAGGTGGCGGCCATCCGCCGTCACCCGTTCCGACACCGACGTGACCGATGACGCTCTCGTGAACACCTGCGAGAACCGCCACAGATTCCTTCGTCAGTGATCGGTGGCGTCCCGTGGCATCTCGAAGCACACGGCATATCCGAACTACCTCGTTCTGAAGCTCAACTCACCGCAAGATTGATTCGAGGAACTCCTTCGTCACAGCTTACCAGGATGCGACTCTGTTTGTACTTCGACGGCTCCTCGCCGTTCATTTGGTGCCAGATTGATATGGATGTACTCATCCTCACCGATTTTGACCGTCAGCAGATCGGGATCGTCCCCGGAGAGCACGTAGATGTCGTTGATTATCCCTCTCCTGTAATCGAGTTCGTACGAGGCAGACGAACGATCGACGCACGGGACCACGACGCGCTCACCGAGAAGGTCGTGGTCATCGTCGCGTTGAGCGGCTCGGTATCGGAGTGGAGACGTCGTCGAGGAGAGGGCAATGCGCCCCATGCAAAGGAAACAACAGTCGGTTAACCGTCCATGATAACAGCCATTCCGGTATGCCGGGGCATGGAGTTTCCCTTGAGGGCCGCGTTCGAATACCATGGCAAATTTACAGCACAAGGACGTATAAATATATTTCCCCCGTACAGTATCAACCAATCTAGAAAATATCTATGTATTATAGGGCGTTTCGGAGTCATGTTTGCGCGCTTACTAAAAGAGATATTTTCAGACATAACGCGTATCGAGGATTCCAGTAGAGGTGATTGACCGGATTTTGCTACCCGAATTTTCAGAATTATAGCGCAGTATCCCCTCTAAACCAACGAGTTCAGATAGCTAACCCACCGTTTCTGCTGGGTGTGAATTTATACAATTTGAATAAACAATATGGGGTGTGTAAACGGTACTAGAGGACTCTTACCACCGACAAACGATCTCGACCGGATCGTGATGGTCGCTGTCCATTTCCGTTTACCATCCGGGTGTTTCTCGGTTCGGTCCGACTATTCAACTGTTGGTACTCGTTCGAAGAGAGGTCCGAAAATAGCCCGTTCGGGTCACCGGAGTCCGCATATATAGCCCGTACGGGTTTTCTATCTTACCGTCTCAGTACGTTAATTCGTCGTCTATTTTCTCACAAACTAGTATGTTTCGATAACTTACTGGAGGATACCGAGCACAAAGGTTGTCGAAGAGTTGTTTAGGGAACGACAGGTTGGTATCCACCCCACACCCGACAACACGGCGGACTGCAAAGCCGTGTCTCCTCACAGTCTCTTGCAACAGTCCGTGGGTAAGTACGTTCACTCGTTCCGCCGTCGTTTCGGATCCCAATCCGTGCTCGGAATAGCAACAATCGAACTGGGGTCGTAACGGGAATGGCATCTCCCCTACCAATAATGCGAGTCGGTTGTGGAGCGATGCCAGGTTCGGAATGGAAATAATAAATATTCCGCCGGGTTTCAAGACGCGGTGGATTTCTCGAAAGTAACTACTATCGTTTTTGATGTAATCGAACACCTCTCCGGAGTGAACGCCGTCGAAGGTCTCGTTCTCGAACGGTAACCCCTCGCGATCGACGTCGAGTAGTACTGCGTTCACACCCCGGTTTTGCGCCGATTTTACGTCGGTTCTGGAGATATCGATCCCGAAGACATCGGCAACGTTACACGCTTCTCCGATTCGCATCGTGAGTTCTCCGTCTCCGCACCCGACGTCCAAGATACGGTCAAAGGTATAGTCGGAACACACAGCAAGAAGTTTGGATTCACGAGTCGTTTGGTTCGGATATTTAAACGTATTGCTCATGGCTAACGCGCTTCACACGATCTATACCCTGACCTCTTCCTTAAATATGTATCCAATGTAGCCACTTTCCTTCCAATCCGATGTGAATTATAGTAAAATTCAGCCGTATACAAAACATTCGAATAAATTTGGAATGTGAACTACTGAATGCGTCGTTGGCAAGTGCGATAAATAACTATCCGCGCGTACTCAACGGGTCCGTGTGGGGTCGAGTGCGTTCCGACGTCGCGTCTCGAGCGTCACGACACCGGCGGCGACGAGTGCGATTACGGCCGGCCACTGATCGGTGCTTCGATACAGTCCGACCGTCGGCGGCCGATACTCAGTCAGTGGCCACAGGACTGCATAGGACTGAGAGGTTGGCTGAATCAACAGGAGGTCGAGCGTGAGGTGTGAGAGAACACCGAGGAGAGACAGGACGGCTACCCGACGGCGGTGTGCAGCAGGGACGAGGAGTACCCCGATCAGCACGACGAGCAGTGAACCGCCAAAGGTGTGGAACGCGTTCCAGTCGAACGGTAGCCCGAACGCCGCTTCGAACGTCGCCCCGGGAACGAGGAGTTCGGTGCGGTTGAGGTCGGGAACGATTGCACCCGCCATCGCCACCGTGACGTACGGCGGAGTGAGCCACTCCAGCCGCCAGGAGAGGACAGTTCCCAGGATGTACGCCGCGAGAACGTGAGTGAGGAGGTCAGCCATCGTCTTCACCCGTCGGTCCCGATCGATCTCCGGTCGTGGTCCGGTCGAATCGACTGCGCGGGACCAGCGCGAGGCGGCGACGGTCGAGTCGCCAGTGAACGAGTGCGCGGCCGATCACCCACACTGCGGCGAGAGCGGAGACCGCGTACATGTACGTAACCTCCCAGCCGGCAGGCTCGTCGTCCAGAACGTCGTGGGAGTCTGGGGGTGATTGCTGAGGGTCGATTCCGAGGCCCGTCGTTCCGTACCAGACGAACAGTCCGAACAGGGCGGCGAGTACGATTGCGAGCAGGACGATCCGAACGAGAACGTCACGAACGAGTGAACGGCGAGCAGTCACGGTTTGTGATCGTCAACGACCGGAGAAATCGTCCATTTCTTGCTGGATAGCGATCCGACCGCGAGGCCGGTTGATCGTTTGTTCGAGCCCCTGCCGGAGTGAGACGGTCGGTTCGTAGCCGATCTCCGTTCGACTCTTCTCGAGGTCCGCCTCGCTGTGACGAACGTCGCCCCGTCGCGCGTCGGTGAAGGTAAGATCGGAGTCCGCATCGGCCACCGAGATGGCCGTCTCGGCGAGTTCTCGAATCGCGACGCTCCGGCCGCTGCCGACGTTGTAGGCCTCCCCGACGCGGTCCGTATCGGCGGCAAGCAGGTTCGCACGGACGACGTCGTCGACGAAGACGAAATCTCGAGTCTGTGTTCCGCCGCCGTGGATCGTGAGCGGGTCGTCGTTCGCAGCCTGTTCGATGAACGTCGAGACGGCGCCACTGTAATCGCTCGCAGCCTGTCGGGGACCGTAGACGTTGAAGTATCGAAGCGCAACCGTCTCGAGGCCGTACAGTTCGTGATACTGGCGCGCGTAGTGGTCGATCGTGAGTTTCTCGAGTCCGTACGGTGAACGAGGCTCTTTCGGGTCGTCCTCGGTGATCGGGACCTCTTCTGGATGGCCGTAGATTGCCGCACTCGAGGCGAGAACGATCCGAACGTCGAGTTCGCGGGCGCGCTCGAGGAGTGCCAGCGTCGCATGGACGTTAATTTCGTGGCTCCGCGACGGTTCCTCGATCGATCGCTGGACGCTTACGAGTCCCGCCTGGTGGTAGATAAGGTCGACTCCGTCGGTCGCCCGCTCGAGTATCCCTTCGTTGCGGATGTCGCCGCGGATACAGTTCGCCTCGTCGGGGACGTTCGACGTCTCGCCAGTTGTGAACGAATCGAGCACTCTGACGTCGTTGTTCTCGACGAGGCTGTCTGCGAGGTGACTCCCGATAAAGCCCGCTCCACCCGTTACCAGTATCCTTTGATCGACCGGTCCGTACGCCCCCATGTCGGAGAAGAACGCTACGTCGCTCTTGGTCAATCTACCGTCTGTTACGGCCGAATTGAAGACCTTACTCGTTGAAACGTCGGGGAATATCGGGATTAGTTCTCGAGCACTCGGTACGCTGGTCCGGCCTTTTCGAGCTGGATGTGTGGTACCTGCAGGATCTGTCGTCTCACGAGCACGGTAATCCGCAGTGTCAGACTGCTACGGTAAAGCTAACAAAGCACGCTCCTGGCGCGTCTCCGGCGAGTGTCATGACCAACCACGAGAGTCTGAGCGCGGACGCGCGATCGTCACCAGGGGCGAACGCCGGCAGAACTGCGTCGAACGACCCGTCGCTCATCACCAACATCCTCTCGTTCGATCTGGAACACTGGTATACCGCGACTCTGGTTCGAGACGAGGTCAGCGCACCGACGGATCGACTCGAGGAATCCGTCCGCGCGGTTCGCGAGCTGCTGTCCGCTCACGACACACGGGCGACCTTTTTCGTCGTTGGCGAGGTTGCGGCCGAATATCCGGAGGTCGTTCAGGCACTCGCCGACGACGGTCACGAAATCGCGACGCACGGTCACACTCACACTCCGCTGTTCGACCTCACACCCGGCGAGTTCGAATCCGAACTCGTCGACAGTGCTGACGCAATTGCCGATGCGATTGGGACCCGCCCAGTAGGATTTCGTGCTCCGAACTTCTCGATCACGCCGAAGACCCAGTGGGCGTTCGACGTTCTCGCGGAGTCGGAGCTCCGGTACGACTCGAGCGTCTTTCCGGTTCGAACGCCGATGTACGGCGTCTCGAGCGCGCCTGTTCAACCGTACCGCGTCGATATCGACGAGCCGTTTTCGACGGGGAGACACGGCGGGTCCGAGCTGCTCGAGTTTCCCCTGGCGACGTTTCACCCGACACTTCGACTTCCGACAGCGGGCGGGTTTTATGCGCGTCTCCAGCCGACGTGGCTGCTGAAACGTGGAATCCGGAACCTCAACCGACGGGGGGTCCCGTCGACGCTGTACTTTCATCCGTGGGAGTTCAACCCGGCCGTCGCGACGCCCGAAGTTCCCGCTCACAAGCGGTTCGTCAGCTTTTACGGGATCGAGACGTTAGAACGAAAACTCGAGGCGTTGTTGGCGGCACTCGAGTTCGGTACGGTCGAACAGTCGTTGGATAGTCACGGATGGTGAGACGACTCGCTTACGAAATAACGGCTCGAGTCTGTCGAACGATCTGGGTGCGAAGCGGTTTGTAGACCACGAGCAATGCGCAGTACAGGACTGCACCGAACCCGATGGCTGCCAGCAGCCCCGGCAGCGTTTCGATCTCGACGATCGTTCGGAGCCCGAAGAGCACGAGGAACATGATAACCGAGCACAGAAGACACCAGCCGAGGTCGCGATACGGAATACGGAGGGTGAAAAAGCGCGAGAGATAGTGAGCGCGAAGGACGGTTCCGATCGTGAGTGCGAGCGTCGTTCCGATAGCCGCGCCCACGAGACCGAACTGCGTGATGAGTACGATATTGAACGCGAGATTCAACACGATATCGAGGGACGCAGCACGGGTAACGAGATCCGGGCGGTCGATGCCGAGAAGGGCCTTACCGATGACTGACTGAACGGCTTCAGGTGCTTTTCCCGCGAGCAGTATGACGAGTGCTCCGGACGCGATAGTAAACTCGAGACCGAAGATGAATCCCAGGATCTCCGGTGCGAACAGCAGTCCGCCAAAGAAGGCGGGGAATACGAGTGCGAGCGCGGGCGTGAGTGCTGCTGGAATCACGTTTTCGATCGACGCGGTTGATTCATCGGCGTTCCAGGCGCTTATCTGGGGAAATATCGCGAGCGAGATCGCCCCCGTCGTCAAGAGTACGGGCATCGAGATGCGCCAGGCTACTTCGTACGCGCCAACCGCGGCCTGCGTCAGTAGATAGCCGATAATCAGGACGTCCATCCAGCTGTGAATTTCTCCGTCGATCTCGGGAATGATGCTATATTTCGCGTACTCGACGATCGATTGCGCACACGATAGACTCGGTCGATGAAATGGCGTCTCGCGCTTGAGGAAGCCGTAGCCGAACTGAACGGCGTACCCTGCAATGACCGCATAAACCAGTCCGACGACGCCAAAGCCGATGGACGTGAGGACAACGCCGACTCCCACCCAGACGACGATGTACGAGAGTTCGATCACGGCAGTCTCGCCGACGCGCAACTCTCCTCTGACGACGTTGTTCATCGTCATCGCAGCTTCTTGAAGCGGTATCGCGATCGCCAGATAGATCGCCAGTTCCATACCCAGGTACCCGTCGATGGCGTCGCTGAGAGCGAGGACGACGAGGACAACGGGAACGAGCAGACCGAACTTGAGGAACGCTCCGGTCGTGAGCATCTGGCCCGGTCGATCGGCTTCGCTGATTCGCTTCTCGAGTGCGATTCGCGTTCCCAGATTAGCGGGCAGAACGAGCACGCTCAGCAGCGCCTGAAACAAAAAGAAGACGCCGATCTGTGCGGCGCCGAGTTCGCGAGCAAAGTACATGATCCCCAGAAATGTGAGTACGACGAATCCTACGTGTCCGCCGAACAGCTTGACAGTCGAACGTGTCAGGTCCATTTATATTATCCAACCACAAATACATCGGCTCGCGTATAACCCGCGTACGGGACGTCTGTGAATCCGTTCGCCTGGAAAGTATATACTTGTTGGCGTGGTATGAGGTTCGATGGTTGGACTCGGTGGTCACCTCGGCGCTGCCCGTCTCGACACGAAGCCACTGACCGACGAACTGTGCTGGAACGGACACGAGCAGTTGCGCGGGTACAGTGACGACGACGTTGCCGTCAGTGCTGCGTTTCACGACGAACACGACCAGCCTGCGGTGGCGGCAGACGGTGAGGTCTTACTCTGGGCCTGGGGTGAACTCTACGGCTTCGAAGGACCGAATGGCTATCTTCCACGGTCGGAGACGATGCCGAATAGCTCGGACGCCGAGTACTGCGCCGCCCTGTACGATCAGTACGGCCTCGAGTTCGTCCACGGGTTGAACGGCGAGTTCGCGGGCGTCGTCTACGAGAGGACCGAGCGTACCGTCTCGCTGTTTACCGATCGCCTCAGCTCGCGTCCGCTGTCTTACGCGCGATCCGACGACGGATCGTTGGTTTTCTCCACCTTCGTTCAGTCGATCGTCGATCATCCGGCCGTCGAAACGGACCTCGACCTCGAGTACCTCTGCGAGTTTTTCGGATTCGAGCGAGTGCTGGGCGTCAAGACGCCGTTCGAGGGGATCGAGAACGTCCATCCCGGCTCGATTCTCACGTACGATCTTTCCGATCAGGAAGTTACCAGCGAGGTCTACTGGCGGCCGAAATACGAACCGAACGAGAGACCGTATTCTCGAGCGGTCGACGAACTCGTCGACCTCTTCCGGCAGGTGATGGCCGAGCGAGTCGACGCCGACGAGAAGTGCGGGCTGCTGTTGAGCGGCGGCAGCGATTCGCGGCTGATGCTTGCCGCGCTCGATCACGACGTCGTTGCCTACCACATGAACGAGTACATGAACGCGGAGGCGACGATCGCTCGCCGCGTTGCCGACATCGCCGGTGTCGACTTCGAGTTTCTCGAGCGCGACGCGGAGTATCAAGAACGGATACTCGAGCAGGGTCCGTCACGATGGAACTTCGCCAGCTGGTTCGATCAGGCGCACACGGCCGGCTTCTCGGATCGACTCCGCGACGAGCAAGATATCGTCTTTACCGGCCTCTACGCGGACACGTTTCTCAGCGGGTTTTTCTACCCGCAACGGTCGATCCGCGTTCCGATTCTCGACTGGACGATGGACCTACCGTACACCGCCGACAAGCGTACCGTTCGCGAACTCGCCGAGTTGTTCACCGCGTTTGAGCGGGGAGAAGGAGTGCCGGAGTTCGTAACGGCGAAGACGACGCTCGAAGACTGCGTGAGAAATAACGTCGATACCGACGGCGAGTTCGTCACCTTTCACGGCGTCGAGTATCCCTCGCTGACCGAGATGGTGTGCTACCAGAACTACCCGCTCTCGAGCGACGGTTCGTTCCTGATGTACGAGACGCTCTACCAGACGCTGCCGACGCGCGACCCGTTTCTCGACAACCGACTCGTCGATTTCTCGCTTCGACTCCCTGTCAGGTATCTCATCCGCCGGGATATCGTGGACGATGCGCTGACGAAATTGGATCCGGACCTCGCAGCGGTTCCGCACCCCGAAACGGGGATCGGACTCCAGTACCCCTGGACGTTGCAGTATCTCTTGACCTACGCCAAAGCCGTGAAAGACGAACTGTTTGCGTCAGAAGCTCATCCGGGTCCGTGGACGGACCGAGCCGTGGCGATCAGAGAGACGGATTTCGTCATCGAGACGATTCGGCGCCACGAGTCGACCATCCGCGAGTGTCCGTTCCTGGATTACGACGCCGTCCTCGAGTGTTACCGGGACCACCTCGCGGGCGCCGACAGGATGCCGGATCTGTACCCGCTGCTGACGATCCTCGAGGCGCCGGCGTCCAGACGGCTGCTCGCACGTTCGTCTGGTACCGACGTGTCACGCGAGCCCCACCTAAATAACTGATCGGTACCCCCTCGATTTTATACTCGGTCCTGTGGTTCGTGCTCTATGCCCGTTAGAACGGCTGTTATCGGCTGTGGTATCGCGGGGGAGATCCACGTAGATCTTCTCGACCTCCATCCGTCGGTCGATCTCGTCGCGCTCTGTGATACGGACGTCGACCGAGTGCGATCGATCGAAGTCGATTCCCCGGTCACGAGGTACGCGGACCTCGAGCGGATGCTCGAGGATGAGACGCTCGACTCGGTCCACGTCTGTACTCCGGCCCAAACTCACGCCCCGATAGCGACCCAAACGCTCGACGAGGGTATCGCGACGCTCGTCGAAAAGCCAGCAGCACCGAGCACGGAAGCGGTCGAAGAGATGGTCGACGCCGCAAAGCGTAACGAGACGCCGGTCTCCGTCGTTCACGATCGGAAGTTCTCTCCGGAGATACAAAACGCCCGACGGAAGGTCGAGCGAGGCGATATCGGGGACGTCGTCTCGGTCACGATGCTGTACTCCGAACCGCTAGATCTCTACGAACCGACCCGCGGTGATTGGGTGTTCGATCTTCCCGGCGCGGAGATCGGCGAGGGACTCGTCCACCAGGTGTACCTGCCGCTGGCGTTCGTCGATGGTCTCGGCGACATCGCCTGCGTCTCAAAGCAGAACTTCGTCGGATACGACGAGCCGATCGATTTCGACGGCGTCGCCATCGAGATGACGGACTCTACCGGCGATCGTCTCGTAACGACGAAAATTAGCACGAACGCCGTTCCGAAACACACGCTGGAGATCCACGGGACGAACGGAGAGCTGGTCGTCGACTTCCGTCGGTACGGCGTCTTCGTCAACAGAGACCATCCGTTCGATCCGACACCCAGTACGGTGCTCCTCGGGAACGTGGACCTGGCCGCTCAGCTCCTCGGAAACGTCGTGCGAAACGTCCTCACGTACGGAAATCTGCTTCGACTTCGTCGGAAGGGAGACGTTAGAGGGTGGGCCAACACCGGTCACTACCACCAGCTCGACGCCTACGTCAGGGCACTCGAGGCCGGCGTGCAACCGCCAGTCCCCCTGCAGGATGCCCGTGATACGATACGGGTGCTCGAGGCCGTCGAGTCACAGACCGGACGTCCGCTCAACGTGTAGTGTCGGATGTCAGCTCAGCCGCCGAGGATCTGTCTCGCGATCAACGTCGCTCGGCCGACGTTGTTTTTGTACTGGTACCGGACGTATTCCCGCCAGTCGGGGGCGGTGTAGATCGGGCCGAGCGGATCGATCGGTTCCGGTTCGAACGACTCGTTTTGCAGTCGTTCGACCGCGGTCGTCAGGAATCCGATCGAGTGGATACAGAGCCGCCGGTGCACCTCGCGCCACGTTTTCGCGTCGCTCACGTCGATCTCGTCGTAGACGACGATCCGTCCCCCGTCCAGATCCTCGGTCAACTGTTGTAACATCAGCCCGGCCGTCTCCCGCCCGTGCATGTACTCCCAGAACCCCGGAGGACCACCGCGATACTCGGTCGGATCGTCGTGGTGGTAGCTCAGCACGCCGTACTTCGTCGCAGTGAGAACGTCACCCTTGATGATTCCGAACCCGCGCCGGAAGACGAGATCGGACTGCTCGCCGATCCGCTCGACGACGTCGTCCGGCAACGTGACGCCGAACGCGTCGACCGGTTCAGGGACGCAGTAGATCCGAGGAACGTTTTCCAGTCCTTCGATCTCGTCTATCGGTCGGTCGCGTCGGTACGCCGGCGCTCCCAGGACTGCGTCGAGGACCGCGCGTCCGCCGATAATGCGAGCCCAGTGTGGCTTCTCGGGAACGCGTCGAAGGAGGTCGATCGCTGAACTGTCGGACCGGTCGTCGACGACCGCGAGCACGATTTCCGCGTTCGTCTCGGCGACCATTCGCTCGATAGCCCGGGCAGCCCACTCGGTCGTCGTCTCGCCGTCGAACAGGACACAAACGCGTACCGGATCTTCCGTGTCGAGCGTCATGGTTTCGGTGCCTGGTACGTGTTTAGCGTTCGGACGTCGATCTCGTCGTTTTGGCCGGCTTCCCCGACGGGATACAATTACACCCCGCTGCCCGACCGTCTCGTTTCGTCACGGTATCCGCCTCGACGGCCAGATACCCATCTGTCGTATTATGGTCGCGTTCATCCGAGTTCGTGGACGGTTCCGTTGGGATCTTTGTACTCGACCTGTTCGTCTGTCTCGTCGAAGTACAGCGTGTCGTCCGGGGCCTCGCCGTCGTCGGCGTACTTTGCGAGGTTCCTGAGATCGGTCCCCTCGAGATCGGTCCGTCCCTCGCCAATCGTCAGGGCGGGGTTCTCGCTCGCATCGAAAAACCGAATGGGACCTCCAGTTCGAACGACAAATCGTTCGCGATCCTCGAAGTCGACGTGGGCGATCTCGGTCTCGTTATCGTGTCGAACTGACTGTCCCTCGGCGAACGGGAGCTCCACGTCGCTCGTCAGCGTCTCGATCGCGTTTTGACCCCAATCGAGTCGCTCACCGTTGACGATCCGGACGTCGTCGCCGCCGAAGTCCTGAATCGTGTTGCCTTCGAATCGAACGTTTACACCGTTACTGATGTGAAGCCCGTCCTCTGAACCGCCGGCGCCCCGAAGCCAACACGCGGCGATGACGCCGCCGTCGTATTGCAGTCCTTCGGATTGATCACCGAGTTCGAACCCGTGGCTGCGTGCGTTTTCGACGCCACAGTTGAGTACCAGGTTATTGAACCCGTCTCGAATGCGAAACGCTGCGTCGGCCGTTTCGTCGGCGGTACAGTTGATGAGCGTCGAGAGGTGGAGCGCGTCAGCATCGAGAACGCCGTCCCCGCGTTCGTCGTCGACCCCGGTGACGCGACAGTTCATCATCGTTCCCCACGACGGGTTGATATTCCCCGTCTGCTCGATGCGAACGAGATAGCCGCCGAGATCCCGCGCTGTGAGGTGAAACAACCGAAAGTTGTGGATCATGTCACCGGTGATTACGTGTCCGTCGACGTCTTGACAGGAGACATTCTCGAATCGAGCGTACGGCGCGTAGGTGCCGAGATCGAACACGTTCCCGCCGTCCGTTTCGTCACCGTTCCCGTCGACGTGGAAGTCGAGGAACGCGACGCTTTTGACGGCAGAACCGGTGAGGGCGACGACGGCGTCGTCGATCTCTCGGCGGATAGTCGTCCCCGGCTCTTCGACAGCTCCGGTCAGCGCTTCGGGCGATTTGTGTCCGCCCCCCCGAATCGTCACGTTGTCGTACGGAATCTCGAGTTGCTCGTTCGCCTCGTAGACGCCGTGGCGGAGGTGAACTGTGACTCCCGGTTCGTCGATCGCATCGTTGATCCCCGCGACACCATCTTCCGGCGCTGGCGTCCGTACCGTGTTGACCTCGTTACTTTCGAGTGACGAGAACCTCGGTTCGTGTCCCGACGTAGACGCGGGACGCCACCGGGTCTCGTTCCCGAAAAACACGTTCTCCGTGTCAGTCGCGAAAAATTTCGAACCGGGCTTCGGCTCGTACTCCTCGAGGTTCGCTTCGGTATCACGAATTTCAACGTCAGTGTCGATCGTACGGAAGTTGTCGTTTAACAACGTATGCCAGTCGATCGTTCCCTTGTCGGGAGTATAGTAGTCGTGATTATCGGTCATAGAATTTCGTCGTTGTTAGCGTCAGTTTCATTCGCGGCTGACAACTGCTCTGTTCACGAGAGTACACGGAATCAATACCCCCGATACTTCAAGGGGGTCAATGGGCCGTTTCCGGCCGACGGCCGATTACTACCGATCGCTGCCCCGTTCGATCTTCGTTCCACCGTACCCGTACTCGCCGTAGTTCTGTACGCGATCACGCTCCCCAGAATCCGGCAGTGTGGATCCCGAATCGGTCGTGATCAATTTACCGCCGTACCCGAACCGAATCAGTTCGTGGCGTTTCAAAGCGGTCAGGTCGCCAGCACCGATCAGGATCGTAAGCGATGCACCGCCACGCAGAACCGATCTGCGAGAAACCGTCTCTGACGAAGGGCAGTCTTCGTTCGACTCTCGATCGAACATACCCGAGTCACGCCGACCAGTGGCTTGCCGCTTTGGGTGGTGTGGCGCCGCTTCGGTCGTCGTCGCCACCGTTTTCACCCGAAGAACACCGAAATTTGCCATCAGGATCACCTATCTGGTGGCGGGTCGGACCGATACTCGTAGATCTGCATCTCTCCGTTGTCGAAGACCTTCTCCGTCGACTCGTCCTCTGCAATCCGTTCCCGCTCTCGCTCAGTGAGTTCTCCGATAGTGCCGTCGTCGTTGACCGCGCGTTCTCTGATGACGATGTATCCGTCGTCGAGCGAGTGGTCGGAGTTAGTCGAGGTCGGGAGCGGGTGTATCTCTATCTCGTAATAATCAGGCGGAACGACCGCCCTGAACAGCTGATTTGTGCGTGTGTCGGTGTAGACGTCGATTGAGTCGTCTCCCGCTCCATCGGTCCGATCGATCGATTCTCGCTGTTCGAGCCACTCGATTCCTTCAATCTCGTCGTCCGTGTACGCGAAGTCGGAAACCTCGTCGTCGAACGTGAAATCGGTGGGTTCTCCGACGAGTTGTGGAGCGGCTCCGACGTTAATGACGAATACGGTTAGCAGCAGTGCCACGAGCGGCAACCATTCGACGGTTTGTTGGATTCCACTGGTCCTCGAGTAGAGATCCCTGTATCCGATGACGGCGAAAGGAGCCAAAGCGAGCATCGTGATCTGGAGCACCCGATCGGCGTCCAGATCGTGGATTGCGACGGCCGAGATTCCGAGGATACCGTACAGGGGGATTGCAAGACCGACGAGCGAACTGGCCGCAACCGAGGACGATTCGGCCCACAACTCCGCATAGGCTCGAGTCGCCAGTCCGACTCCGGCAAGAGCGACTATGCTGGCATAGAGGTACGTCATCAGTCGCTGGAGGGTGGTCTGTTGCTGTTGAACCATGCCAGCGCCGGTGCCCCCGGAGAGATATTCGAACTCGAGCGCGATGAGATGCGAGAGTTGTTCAGCCATCGATCCCGGTAGCATTGCCAGCGTATCTATCAGTGCAGGGGAGATAACCCAGTACCACCCGATCGTGATCGCGAACAGCGTCCCCACGAACGGGAGGGTGATCGTCCTGCCGACCGCACGATGATCGATGCCCGGTGCCAGTCGAATCAGTACCGCACAGCTGGCCAATGCGACGATGAAAATAAATGACGTCGCATAGTGTGACATGACCATCCCGAGGCCGAACAGGAGCGCGAAAAGCGTCGCTCGAGGCCCCGAACGATCGCTCAGTAGCGCGAGTAGCATGAGAACGACGAACAGTTCGGAGACGTGCTCCTTGCCGGGAGTGAAATAAAACGTACCGTGATAAAACAGAAAGAAGAGACTGCCGAAGTACGCCGGGGCCGCTCCGAGGGGGTCGCGGACGAGATAGTAGATCGCCACGGGTAGCAACGCGACGAAGAACGAATAGACGACCGTGAACGCAAACGTGAGGTCGACCCCCATGACGGTCGAAAAGACAGCCGGCGCCACGGTGACGAGCGGGACCGACGCGTTCTCTCTCGCCAGTTCGATGTTCCAGTAGCCCGTCTCATGATAATTCGCTGCGAGATAATAGTGTAACTGGACGTCGGCCCCGACCAGCGACGAGGAGGCCAGATTTCGGTGAAGAAACGTCGAGAGGGCGATCGATCCGATTACGAGAGGATAGCGGCGACGCGGAAGGAACCGGTAAGAAACGACGGTAATCCCGATCGCGATCACGAGCACGTACATGAGCACGTTCCGCTGATAGACGGTCCACACGTGAGCGGCGACGACGGCAAGTGTCGGGAGTGTGCCGAGCAAAACGGCGGTCGAGATAGCCCCACGGGTAACGGGTATACGCGGGAGACGAACCGATCGACGACCGCGAGTCGACAAGACGGTCAGTACGATCACCGATACGGTCACTGCGACCGGTAAGACGGGCGCAGACAGTGGTCGAACGAACTGACCAACCGTCCACTGGAGAATCACGATCAGGACGGAGACGAACACGAGACCGAGCCCGATCGAATACAGAACGAACTCGCCGAATCTATCAGTCCGGTTGAACAGTCCGTAGAGCAATGTGCCGGGTACGACTGTCAGAAGTATTCCACCAGTGATCTCCTGTACGACGGGGATGTGTACGTCGAAGGCCGTTCCTAGAACGCTCGCCCAGTAAACGATCAACAGGGCGAAAACCGCGGTTGTGACGGTTTGCCGCGTGAGTACGGTCGCTTCATCGGACCCGATGTCGTCGACGACACGGATCGCTCGTGACGCAAACGCTCTCGAGTCGTCAGTTTCGGTACCGTCCGTCATGGGTGAATCGGACTCCAGAACGCTCGCTCTCTCATTTCTACGTCCTATCGATTGCCCCCGTGATGAATCTGATTTCACCGAGAACGGTACTACAGCTTACCGTGAACGATCCGCTCTCCCGAATACCGTACCAACTAACGATTTACTAGATACCGTCAAATCGTGCAATCTGACTGGCGTCGAATTGGCCGCGTTTACTCGATAAACTACCTGCCGTCTATATCACCGGTACTGTCGGAAACCATCGCCATGAAGGTCGAACACATCGAACAGCCGGATCGGTGGAACCAATTTGTTACCCGTCACTCGGGCCCGGTATTCGATCTGTGGGAGTGGGGCCAGTTATGTGAGCACTACGGTCACGAAACCGCGTATCTCGGTGCGACTGAGAGTAGCGAACTCTTCGGTGTAATTCCACTCGTCTACATGAAAAGTCAAATATTTGGAGATAAACTCGTCTCGATGCCGTACAGCGAGTACGGATCAATTGTACTGGCCGCTGAGGCGCCAGCGGAGACGACGACCCACTTGCTCGAAAGTGTGCGGGAGATGTCGGATGAATTGAGCGTGGAGTTCGTCAGTCTCCGTGGCCGAGATCTAGATACTGCTACTACGCCCGAATTCACACGAAAGCACCGGTTCGTCACGTTTGAAATCCCGCTCGAAGACGATGATCCCGACAGTGCTTGGAGTGCACTGGACAGTTCTCGTCGAGGACATATCCGGACCGCAAGGGAGAACGACCTTACCGTACGTACAGCGACGTCGGTCGACGATCTACGTCGGTACTACGACCTCTATCTGGACAATATGCAGCAGTTCGGAACGCCGCCGCACTCGTTCGGCTTTTTTGAGCGGCTGTGGGAGGATTTGGGAGACACTATCGACGTTGATCTCGTCGAATACAACGGGTCGCTCATCAACGGGCAGATCGTGCTCTTTTCCGAAGATACCTGTTTCCACTGGAGTTCTGTTTCCGATCACGAGTTCCGTGATCTCCAGGGAGGGAGCCTACTCCTGTGGAATTCGATCGAGCAGGCCACTCTTGAGGGATACTCGAGCTATTCACTCGGTCGAACACGAGAGGGGACCGGGGTTTATTCTTTCAAGAAAAGTTGGGGGGGTGAGAAGGTCTGGTTTGACGATTACCACTACTTCCCAAACGGTACGGTTACTCTGCCGAATCCAGACGACGAGAAGTACGATTATCTCTCGAACGCGTGGCAGAGACTGCCAAAACGAGCAACGAAATGGGTTGGTCCGTCAATTCGGAAGAATATTAGTCTCTAGGCGTCTCTTGGGACTCGCTCGTATACGACCAGCCGGCCCTCCGGAAACGTACTGTTCGCGGTCTCGATAACTATCCCACTTCTTCCGTAGAAGATTGTTGGTAACAAGAGTACAGTCCCTCCTGGATCAATCAAACACCGGTCTCAACTGAGGACACCAGTCTCGTCGTTCTCCGTTAGTCACCTCAGCGTAACCACGAGATCGCCAGCGGACCTTCCATCAACGAAGTGAGAAGAGTGAACAAGCGAAGTCGCCAATCAAATAGTAGGGAACTAAGATAATCAAGGAACATATAACTCACTTGGATTGAATCACCTACGGTGTCGAATCTGCGTAATGGGCTCCCTGAGTACGTTAGATACGACTGACCCCAGTAGAAACATCGTACTTCCGACCAACCCGACTATTGGATACGGAGAGATCCCGATCTGGAGCGATCGCCAAAAGTACGTGATCGCCCTGCGGTAATCACCACGCTGGTGATGATAAAACCCTGTAAGAAAGTACATGTGTTTATAAAATATGTACAGAAACGGTTTCGCTTCAGGGATACGCTCGAAGACGAAAGAAACATAGAGCTTTCCGTTTCGAAGATAAGCAGACGGATCGTTATTTCTCGTGGACAGACTAGTATCGTGGTATCTCACTCTAAACGTATCCTGCGTGAAACAGACTCCGGCAGACGACGCCTCAAGCGCGAAGAGGTGATCTTCCCACCGATCGAGTCGTTCTTCGAACCTCGTATCGACTTGTTCGGTGTCGATAACAACGGAGGACATAATCTCGTTGAGTCCGCCGACGAAGAGTTCGTAGACGAAATCGTCCCGCGTCATCTGGGGGGCGTCGAGACAGAGTCCTGCGCCGGTTGCTTGCATCCGGGTTAACTGGCGCGACAACTTGTCTTCGGCCCAGAGATCGTCCGCGTCGAGAAACGCAACGTACCGGTTTTTCGTTCGCTCGAGTCCGATGTTTCGGGCTGCTCCGGGACCCTGCTGTTCTCGATCGTTCACCACGATAATCTCTGTCGAAACTGACTGATTGGATGCGGATCGTTTTGCGTCTGCTAACATCTCGGTCGGCGTATATTCTGGACTGAACGGGATAACGACGGAGACCGCTGGTTCCGAGTAACTCATTGATATGAAACTGCTCCCTAGATACTGTTGCCACTATTTCGTTAATCTGCTTGATATCCGTTCATAACCGGACATATATGATACAGCAGGTAAATCAACACTCCATTCCCAAATTCTTCTTCCTCGTGCTCTTCTCGCTGATCTCGGTCGAGTATCGAAATTCAGTACTGAGTACTGCTATCAGATGGCGCACTCGAATCTACGGCTTCACGTAGTCGTTGAGTATCGTCACGACGTACTCTCCGGCCCTCGTTCGTCGGTCGCCGTTAATATTTGTTAATTTATATAGTGATTGCGGTCGACCGGAGGTGCCAAATGGAGTCGATTAACTAAGAGACGTAGGACAGAACCCTAGATGGATGAAACGAGTCGAGGAGCACCGTATCGCTATTCGAGAGGGGGGTCGCAGGGTACTCGACCGTATATTTCGCTGGACGGGTCTGAAACGCCAGTACCGTCCAGCGGGGGTACGCTGTCCGATCGTACTGTATCACGGCGTCAGTGAAGATCCCAGACCGTGGGACGTCACTCCGACTCAGTTTCGTCGTCACGTCGAATGGCTGTCCCAAACGTTCGATTTACTCTCGGTTTCGCAGGCAATAGAGCGCTGGAGAAACGGTACCCTTCCACCACGGCCCGCCGTTATCACCTTTGATGATGGGCTCTTGTCGACGGTCGAATACGCGCTTCCGGTGCTAGAGGATTACGAAGTGACCGCAACCCATTATATCATACCGGGATTACTCGGTGAGCACTTCGAGGGTGAGCACGTTATGACAAGAGATGATGTCGTCGACCTTCAGAGGCGAGACCAGGAAATCGGCGCCCACTCGATGACTCACCCCGATTTGACGACCGTCTCACATTCGCGGGCCCGGACAGAACTCGACGAGTCACGTAGAATCCTCGCAGAGATCACCGGTGACCCACCACACAGTTTTGCGTACCCTTCTGGCGCCTTCGACCGTAATCTCACAACCGTTGCGGCTAGAGCGGGATTCGAGACGGCGACTACAGTCGTCGCCTCAGATATTGTTAATTTCAGACAACCATTTTCGATACCGCGGATATCGATCATGCGCACACACGATCTCAAGGCGCTCAAATCGTTAGTTGACGGGGACAGACGATGGCAAAAAGTATTGACGTAGTTCACTTCTCGGATCGTTATCTGGATACGTGACCGTTGATAAGCGACCCAGAAAATTGTACAAATCTATCTGGTACTACGATCGAACGACTCACCAGTCGTCTACTATACAGTCAGTAGCCGACGGGGAGCCCTGAAGTCGTTTTACTACGATCTATCGTATTTCTCTAATTCGTACTGGTCATGTGATGATAAACTCCTTTCATTAGCCTTCCAGTTGAGAGGTGGTCCTATGGCTTGTCGAAGAATCCAAAATCGAACTGTTCGGTCAAAGTACCGACCGGAGCATTCCGCTGAATTCCGTTCGGGAAGATAGTACCACACTGAAGATAATCGAGCCATGAAAGACGCTCATAAATACGTATTAGACTACCTCTCAGATGAACTCTCAAAGAAAGCGAGACCGGCTCCGTCGTTCACAACCCTCCAGAATATAGAACCGTTGCCGATCTCCGTCTGTATTACGACAAAAAACAACGCAGAAACGATTCGGCGATGTGTAGAAAGTGTTCACGAGTGGACAGACGAGATTATTGTCATCGATAGCAACAGCCAGGATGGGACAAGAGACATCTGCGAAGAGTACGGAGCAACCGTCTATCAACGGGAGTTTCAGAGCTTTGCGCAGATCAAGATGGAGGCAGTGTCCAGTGCCACGAACGACTGGGTGTTCATTCTCGACGCTGATGAGGAAGTTCCTCCCGAGCTCAGAGACGAGATCATCGATTCGTTCGGAACGCCGGGCGTAGTCGCATTTTATATGGAAAAACAGGAGTACATGCTGGGTGCTCGAACTCATCAGTATCACGTCAAGCGACCGTATCTCGCGAGGAAAGGCGTGTTGTATTACAAACAGGAATATATTTGGGAACGGCTATCGGTTAAAAACGACTACGCGGATCAAACGAGAGTGCTTCGAAATCGTATCGATCACTACCGGTTTGAGCGGGCGTCCGAGATGGAAGAGAAAATTCAACAGTACAGCGCTCTCGAGGCGCTTCAGACCGTAGAAAACGGAACGCGTAACGGGTTCGGTTGGTTCTTCGTGCGAGGGATCGCAGTCGCCATGGACCGGCTTGTTCTCAGTAAGGCCGCTCTCGACGGATATCGGGGGTTCTTCATTGCATTTTTAGAGTTTTACCAATTGATAGTAGCGTATGTGAAAATGAAGGATATTTATCGACTCCAAGAGCAGTATCCCGATCGATGGAAAGAAATTTGGACGATAGAAGAGTGTCAACGGTAGCACGTATTATGCAGATTTAATTTCCTTATTTGAAACGTGAAGCGTAGGTGTGTAGCGCACGGCGAATCCGTCGTCGGGAAGTAAAGGCCCCACTCTGTTAGCGGGCCTTTTCAATTCGGGGGATAATATCGGGGGATGGTCGGTACTGAATGAGTTACCGAGTAGTCACTACCCGAGGGATATTATCGAAGTCGTTTCGTTAGTTCATTCACTCGATGGACGGATCGCACCAGATATGCGGTCTCTCGAGATTCATTCTACCGGATCACCGTGTATCTTGAGCACGACGATGAGCGCGGCCGTGAGAGCGGCAACAAGACCGAACCAACTACAGACCGCCGCGAAAAGCAGCACCGTCGTCCACGTCGTCTCCATCTCGAGATAATTCGATACGAGCAAGATCCCGAACCAGAGTCCGACCAGCACACTCACGAACCCCGGTGCACCGAGGCTAAGAAGTGGGTGCTGGTACATCGCCGTTTTCGCAATGTTCGCGACGAGTGTCGTGCCGTGGGTAAACGCGTTCTGGCTGCTCGGGTTCTCCACATTGTAGGAGATAGTGGTGGCGACCTCTTCGATATCGTAGCCGAACTTCCGTGCGTGATAAAGAATATCGGTACTCGCGCCCATCTGGGTCTCGAGGTTATGATCCTCACTGAGCGAACGGATCGCTCGGCCGCTGTAAGCTCGAAATCCGCTCTGTGTGTCCGTGATGCGATCGCGCGGTCGAACGTAGCCGAGACTCACGTTCGTCAAGAGGTTAACCGCCCAGACACCGAACCGACGAACCAGTGAGATGTCCGTGTTCGCTCCATAGACAAACCGACTACCGATTACGACGTCTACGTTACGGGTTTCAAGTACCTCCCGCAACGCCGGAATATCCGACGGATCGTGCTGTCCGTCGCCGTCGATCGTAACGAGAGAGGTCGCTCCGCGACGAGCCGCCTCGCCGAATGCCGTCTTGATCGCTGCCCCGTATCCCTGGTTGTAATCGTGTTCGATGACCGTTGCGCCGACCTCGCGTGCTCGAGACGCCGTTTCGTCGTCGCTTCCGTCGTCGATCACGAGTACACGGTCGGCGTAGGCGCTTGCCTCTTCGACGACTGTTGCGATCTCTCCTGCTTCGTTGTAAGCAGGGATGGCGATGATTTCTTCCGACGACTCCTCAACCGATCGGTTTTGTTCGATCGTCGTGGCGTTCGGCAAGGTAATCGCGTCGGTACAATCGATCGACTCGCTGAGCGTGCCATCGTAATCGGGAAATACGATTTGTGAGTATCCTTTCTGTCCGGCAACGAACGCGAGCAACTCCCGGAGCGCGTCATCGGCGAGTCGAATATCGCAATCCAGGTCGACCACCTGTGCACCGATAGTTCGAGCGACTCTCGCCAGTTCTGGAGATCGATCGATCGAGAGCGCGACGAGAACGTCGTATCCCTGCCCTTTCGCGCGGTGTATACGATTGATCTCTTCGAGCGACTCGTCCGTTGCCGTCATGACGACACCAGCTACCGTCTCGCCGTGGCGTTCATGTCGGCGTTCCGTTTTCCACGCGTTCCGGCGTTGGTCACTCATGGTATTTCCCCGAGATCGCCCGTTGTCGGTTCGACTGCCGAGTTCCGCTGCTCTGTTACCGTGAACGTCCGCGCCCAGTCTGAGTGGGAGTCAGCATATTTAGGCCTAACACCGACCCAGACGACGGTAGCCCCTAAAAGAGATAATATCGTTCCAATCGCCTACGCGACCGTTATATCAGGTAAAATACGTTATACCCTATACTACAACATTTCAATTAGTGTGTGTATACCGAATCGTTCCTCGTGGAGAACCCGTATCGACGACCAATTTTCCTGCACCGGTTAACAATCAAACCAGGCGTTAAACGGAAACGTCAGTCGATGTACGGCGCACAAACCCGTCGTATCCCGTCGCGGATCTCGATTTCGGGTTCCCAGTCCGTCGCCTCTCGAATCCTCGAGGTGTCCGCACAGGCGTCCTCGACGCAGACGTCTTCCGAAATCGAATTCGCGGCAGGTTGTAGATGCCGCCGAAACCGTAGTCCGCGGTCATCTCGAAGCCGCGAACGATATCCGTGACGCGGGTGAAGTCGCGCGTCTGTGTGCCGTCGCCAGACAGTTCCGGAGATCGATCACGATCCCTCGACGAACTGTGAAACGATGTTCGCGTACTCACCGTAGCGTTCACGTGCGAGTTCCGACGCTTCGTCCCCGTCTTCACCTCCACGGGCATCTCTTCCGACGGCGGTTCGGTCTCACCCCCGGAAGTCGAGGAGGTCGATGGCCCACACGACTGTATCGCAGTCGCTGTTTCGGACCGTCTCGACGACGTTAGCCAATCCCTCGACGTTGACCCGCACGCCCCGCCGTACATTCGCTTCGTGCGTAGCGTACAACGAAAGCGCGGCAATGTGGAAGACAACGTCAACGTCCGATGGAAAATCCGAATCGAGCACGCTGGATTCGACGAATTCGCCGGCCGACGAGAGGCGCTCTGGGGTACCTAGATAGCAGTTGTCGACCGTAAACCTGATTGCCGTTTACCAGTTCGTTTGGAAGATTTGAACCGATGAATCCAGCACCGCCTATCACGAGGACGCGTTGATTGTGCATACGCTCCCGTTTCCCAGTCACGTCTAACGTGGCCACCCCTGTTGCATATGGTAATCGGCATATGATACCGGTTTACAGGAGCTTTCCTCCGTAAACGATCCGGTCACCCCTCTCACAAAAGCCGGATAGCTGTCTCGGCTCCTTCGTACGGCTCTGTCGTGCTGTTCGCGAGCGAGAACGTCCGTGAAAGTGCGGTCTGCGAACCGCACAGTTTGCCCAACTGTTCGCTCGATCGAATTTCCTTCGGGTTACGACAAAGAGTCGCGTGCCGTAACGAGAGTTATCGCAGCCCCGTCGAATCACTCCGGCTGACGGCGAGCCTCGAGCACCAGTTCCGCAACTCGTTCCGGTTCGGAGGCTGCGAGTCGAAGCACTGCGTCGTGTATCTCGCGGGTTTCCTCGTCGACGACATCCTCTTCGGCCAGCGTCGGAGTGATCGACGTTCGAAGCGTTTTTTCGAAATCGTCCCACGTTTCGGAACGGGCGTACAGCGGGCGCTGACGCACCGTCGAGTACTCGAAGGCCGGACCAGAATCCGCCGGCGGCGTCGACTCGCGCGACTCCTGTTCGACAGCGGCCCCCGATTTCGACTTCGAATCCGGGCTCGAGGTCGGCGCTTCCTGCGTTACGTCGGGTTCGAGCGCATCCGAACTGGAACTGGGCTCCGCTTCGTCGGTCTCGGCCTCGACCCCGACCGTTCTATCCTCTCCGTCTACCTCACCCTCTCCGTCCTCGCCGCTCTCGGCTTTCAGGTCGTCGAACGGATTGCTCATCGTTCGACTCCTCCGTTCGCGACGATCGCCGCGAGTTCCTCGTAGTACTCGATCTGATCGCACTCCGGATCGTAGTCCTGGAGTGGCTGTTCTGCGCTGAGCGACCGAGAGAGCGCTGCACGGTGCCGAATGCCGGGCTTCGGCGGTCTGATTTCACCCTCGTCGATCTGCTCGAACTCCTCGGCCGTAATGCGAGCGAACGCCGGTACGACCTCGGGAAGCGGTTGGCCGGGGTTCACCTCGTAACTCGCCGTGTTCAGGTTCTCGAGCAGTTCCCGATCTTCGGTCCGTTGATCGATTCGATCCTCGAGTTTGTTGGGTACGATGGCGAGGACGTCGACGTCGATGTACTCACGGGCCGGTTCGATCAACCGCTCCATCGTTCGCTTGTACCCACCGATCGCGCTCGACCCGGGTTCGATCGGGATCATCACGTTGCCCGTCGCGACCAGGGCGTTGTTGTTGAGCATCCCTGGATAGGCCGGGCAGTCGAAGACCATGTACTCGTACGCGGAGCCGAGCAGCGGGTCGACGATGTTGGACTTGACGCGGGCCGATCCCTGCATCGCGCCGGCGAGGTCCTTTTCGACGTCCTCGAGCGTGTTCGACGACGGCAGCAGATCGAAGCCGTACTCGGTCTGCCGAATGATGTCCTTCGGTGTCGCGTTTCCGTCGAGGATGACGTCACCGAGATTCGTCTCACTCCGGTATGCGTCCGTGAATCCGAGGCCGTTCGTCGCGTGACCGTTCGGATCCAGGTCCGCGAACAGCGTCGGACCACGCTCGGCGAGCTGGCGCGCGAGATTCATCGAGGTCGTTGACTTGCCGACACCACCTTTCAGGATGACCACGCTCACGGCGCGGGGCTCGTCTGTTGTTGTCATGTTGTGTGACTCCACCCGCTTCAAATTTCGATAGGTACCTATTGTACCACGAACGTCTGTTTCAGCGGACAGTACACACATCCAACGAGAGGCATATAATTCTACCGCAGGCAGCTACAGTAGCTGGTATAGCTCCGAAAGGTGCAATAGGGATAATAGGTGCAATAGGGATAATATATTGGATAGATAGGGTAGACGGATTAGGCGAGGTAACTATTGCACCTATTGTAGGTTACGAACACACCTCACCGAGACGTTCCACTCTGAGTAACCCAGATAGTAGACGAACTGTCCGATAGGTAGCTTCGGCGCGTAGCGCAGTCACTCGAGGCAGGGAGAAATCAAAGCGAACTTACTGGGGTTACAAGTACCGAGTGAGAAGCCGGTTCGTGTCGACGCTCGAAGTCGCGACGTCGGTGACGAAACGACGACCGGCAGCGGCGGCGAGCAATTAGTAGGTTCCTCGAGAAGGAGCTAATCGAGGGATTCGACAACATCCAGCGCGTTCGTGCGCCCCGCGCCGAGTTCGTCGTCGCTCTGTCCATCTCCCCCCTCCGCCCCCCGTTTAATCGCGTTCTCAACGTACCGGGCGCTGAAATCCGGCTCGAGTTCCCGGACGAGTGCAGCGAGACCCGCTACCTGCGGGGCCGCCATCGAGGTACCCATCAGCCACCCGTACGCGTCCCCATCGATCGTCGTATTCACGTAGGGGTCGGAGAGAGAATCTTCCCCGGGAACGGTCGAGAAAATCGCGTTGAGCGGCCAGGGACGTGCGACTTCGTCGAAGTCCTCGGTGAACGTCTTCTCCTGTGTTTCGTAGTCGCCGCCAGGCGCACCAACATCGATGTCGCTGGTACCGTAGTTGGAGTAGTAGGACAGTTCGCCCCGTGCGTCAGAGCACTTACGCCCATTACGCCGTCGAGACCGTTCCAGAGACGCAGCCAGCCGCCATTGAGATCGGTTTCGTCGTTGCCACCCGATCCAACCAGTACCGTTCCGTCGCGCGCTACGCTGTTAGCAACTGGTTCGAACAGTCGGCGGTACGCCCCAACGTCGGCATCCCGTGGCAATTGCATGTACGTGCGTCCCGTGATATCCGGAATCGCCGATGTGCTCGTCCGGTTGACCGTCGATGATCGTCGTGCTGCGTTCGATATCGACATCGATATCGGGGTGCGTGTCGTCGACACCGGTGTCGATAACGGCGACCGTCTGTCCCGCACCGGTCGCGTACTCGTGGGCCTCACGGCCCTGCTGGACCTGTTCGTTCCGGAGATACCCGTCGTATACCCCGTCATCGACGACATCGTCGATTTCGGTGTCGACAGCTTTCGAGGAGACGTTCGGGCCCTCGAGTTCGACCACAAAGTCGGAAACTACCGTAGATACGCCGCGCACGTTGCTGAGTTCGTCGGCCGCACCCTCGGGTCCCTTCACGAGAACGACAGTACCATCGACGACCGGTGAGAGGATCTCGAATCCGGCTGATTCGATCTCGCTGCTCGCGCCTCCGTCCGTTTCTGCGATATAGTGTGTCTGTCCGTCGCTATAATACCAACTAACGGTTTCCACACCGACCGCACGACAGGAGCGCGGTTCGGAGCGAGCCAAGCAAGCGAGAACCGCGGACAGTGCGATCGGGTGTGCACTGACTGTCAGTGGCTACTATTTACGATTGCCACGTAATCACTGCTCACGAATCCGAGCGCTCATTTCCCCGACCCCAATTCCGCGAGTATTGTCGCTCGTCTGGCGGTTACGTGAAGAAGTACGATCGCCTGTTCACACACCGAGTTTCCGGTGAATATGAGTCTCATGCCAACGTTTATTGTTAATGGATAACAAGATTCAGAGATCCCGTTTCACCGGAAACCCGGTGTCTCCAGTTCTTCTGATTACTGTCATCCACACCGGGTTTCCGGTGAACAGCAGGATTGCAACCGCCGTCTGAAGCCGGCACAATAGGCCGACAAGCTTTCCGAACCGGATCAAACCAGGGACAAACGGATGGAGAGACGATCGGAGAGCGAGAATGAAAATTTCCGACTAACAGTTCCCGTCGTCATGGCTGCCCTTCCCCGATAGCGAACACACCGGGTTTCCGGTGAAATAAGAGTCTGTTGCGAGCACACTGGGTTTCCGGTGAAAGGGAAAGCGGTATTACAAAACACACTACGTTTCCGGTGAATTCGAGACGCCGCAGGGATAGAAATTACTCGACCGTATCTTCGAGCACGTCTTTGACAACTTCAGGGTTCTCGAGGAGCGTGTGTTCGGTATAGCTCCCTTCGGCACTCCCGCCACTGTGGCGTGTCTGTTCGAGAATGTCGAGAAAGGCGTGTTCCTTTAGCAGATCCCGAACGCGGCGGAGTGAGAGTGCATCGGTTCCTTCCTGCCGACAGATCTGTTCGTAGACGTCGTAGATTCGGGTCGTTCGGAACCCGTGGTGCTCTACGGAACCACCGTCGCGCTGGTGATCGAGAGAGAGCACGGTCAACGCCTGCAGGACGTACCGGGAGTGGGGCGTCGAACCGCGGATAAGTTCACGGAATCGGTCGACCTCCGCACGTTCGCGGGCCTGGACGACAAACTTCTCCCGGACGATGTCAACGTCCTTCGCTTGCGCGATCTCGCCGGCATACCGGAGAATATCGATCGCTTTACGGGCATCACCGTGCTCGCGAGCGGCAAGCGCTGCCGCCCGCGGAATGACTGCGTCCTCGAGAACGCCGTCCCGAAACGCGTCACTCCGTGCGACCATAATTTCGTTGAGTTGGCTCGCATTGTACGGCGGAAAGACGAACTCCCGTTCGCACAGACTGGACTTGACCCGTTCGTCCATCCGGTCTTTGTACTTGATCTTGTTACTGATCCCCATAACCCCGATCTTGCAATCCGTTACTTTCCCCGCCTCGCCAGCACGAGAGAGTTGCATCAGGATCGCGTCGTCCTCGAGTTTGTCGATCTCGTCGAGGATGATCAGTGCAACATCATACTCCTGGTTGAGCAGCCGCCAGAGTCGTTTGTAGTAGGTCGCCGTACTAATACCCTTGTCGGGAATGTAGATATCCGTCGAATCGATATTGACGGAGCTCGCGATCGTCTGGACGGCCTGCGTTTCGGTGGTATCCTGAGCGCAGTCGACGTAGGCGAAGACGGCTGTGATCCCTTCTTCTTCGGCAGTCTCGACGAGTCGTCTGGAAACGTACTTCGCGCAGAGAGATTTTCCAGTCCCGGTTTTTCCGTAAATGAGCACGTTGCTCGGACTCTGTCCGAAGATTGCGGGATTGACTGCGTTAGCAAGTTGGCTAATCTCTTCGTCTCGACCAACAATCCGCCCCTCGTCCGGGAGATGGCTGATCTCGAGAAGCTCCTTGTTGATGAAAATCGGATCCTCTCGAATAAAGAGATCGTCGGATGTGGGCATTTACTCAGGCACCGTGTTTCCGGTGAATTGACTTGAGAGTTTCGGCGGCACACACACACACACCGGATTTCCGGTGAAATAGGATGTGAGGGCGATTGTGCTGCAGGAGAAACGGGGGTTCGAAAGCGGGGAGGTGCCTGTCAATGATCGTGTTAGTGCAGTGCGCGCCCGACACAAACGAGTTCTAAAATAGAGAGACGAGAGATCTCGGGTGCGAATCACCTGGAAACACGAAAGTACTAACGTGACATTTCGTCACTCTCTAATATATGTGATTAACTCAATGGACTTTACTCTCTGGAGGGTAATAAAACTACCTATATATTTATGGGAACCGTCTATGGAGCTACTACCTATAGATCTTGGAGCTCTATGGACTCGGCCCCTATCTGTAGTGATGTCTGCTTCTGGATTCTTACTGTGATTCTTTCTATGGGTATGGGTAGGAAGCGGATAGAAAGAACGATCTTTCACCGGAAATCCGGTGTGAGTTTGATAGTGTTCGTTTCCTACGGGGCTCGTGAGATGGTGACTTGTTCTCCCGGCGGTCGGTCGTCTCGAGATCGATCGAGAACACCAGATGAACATCGACGAACCCCTCGTCCGCCCTCTACTCGTTCCGTTTCACCGGAAACCCGGTGTGTGTGTCTCATCTCAAAATTCCTTCCCCTCGAAATCAATTTGAAATCGAGTCTCTCCGGGCGAGCTCACAGTAACTCTGAAAACATCGATTTCTCACGCCTTGAACGCTTCTCGAGTCGAGAGGTCTTCGTATTGACCAATATCTGACCATTGATTGTGGTGGTTACCGATCGGGTGTGTAACACGGATCGGAGATCATTCCTCATCACATATGGTGTAATGACACTTTAGTCGATATTCAAGGATAGTAGACGGGATAACGTTCGTGTCACTGATAAAATTACGAACGTACTACCGTAATTCTTCCCACAATCGATCTTTCGACTGTTACACTGTGGTATTCGTTACCCGTTCTCGTTTTATATTATTAAATCCTTCTCTCAGGCACTACGGTCGCCGAAAGTATTTTATTAACGTAGTGATTCGCCTTCCTCATGTCCATCGTAGCGATAGTTGCACATCCGGACGACGCCGACATCTTTTGTGGTGGAACGCTCGCCAAGCACGCCGATCGTGGTGACGACGTCACGATCGTTCACATGACTCGTGGCGAACTCGGGACGGCGAACGGTGCCGAAGCGGAAATCGCTGCTGTCCGAGAGGAGGAAGCACGCCGATCGGCCGAAGAGCTCGGCGCCGCAGTCGAGTTCCTCGACTTTCGCGACGGGCGAGTCGCGTACTCGATGGAGAATCGGCTGGAACTGGTCGAGACGATTCGCAGACACGCTCCCGAACTGATTCTAACTCACTATCGGGATGACATGCACCCGGACCACCGCGCTACGTCGAGGTTGGTGACGGACGCGTACTACATGACGTCGTTGCCGCTCGTCGAAACGTCCTCGTCGCCGTGTGATCCGTCGAACGTCTACTACTTCGGCAAGCCGACATCGTCGTTCGAACCGGAGACGTTCGTGGACGTGTCCGAGCAGATCAAACGGAAACTGCGGGCTGTCGCGAAACACGAGTCGCAGGTAGCGTGGCTGGACAACCACGGCGGAATCGACGGCGAATTCGACGACCTTCTCGAGAACGTGCGCGCCAGGGCACGATCACTCGGCCAACGATCCGGAACCCCGTTCGCGGAAGGATTTACGCCGCTCCATACGACGTCGGTGGCGTATCTCGAGTGAGCGATCGAGCCACGGCGAGACGAGCCGTGGCAAAATAGACTACAGAGAGCTCCGATGAATCGACTACAGCGAGGTGATGTTCACCTCGATGATATTGACCGCTCGGCGGATCAGTTCCGGTAACTCTTCCGTGAGTCGTTCGTCCTCCATCCGACTCACCGGACCGATGAGCGAAACGGCTCCGTAGAGCGTCCCGTCCTGATCTCGAATCGGCGCGCCGATGCCGACGAGTCCCTGAATCGTCTCCTCGTGGTTGTACGCGATACCGCGCTCGCGAATTTCGGCCAGTTCCTCCCGGAGTTCGTCCGGATCCGTGATCGTGTTCGGCGTGATCTGCTCGAGGTCGGTTTGTTGAATGATCTCTTCCCGACGCTCCTCGGGCATAAACGCGAGGAGCGCTTTCCCGACGGCGGTGTGATACAGTCCGTTTCGGTAGCCCACGTACAGCTCCGTCTGGACGGCGTCTTCGCCTTCGGCCTTGTAGAGACAGACACCTTCTCCGTGTTCTTCGACGGTGAACAGCGACATCTCGCCCGATTCGGCTGCGAGGGTATCGACCTCCGCTCGCGTAATATCGTAGATGTCGACGCGGTTTTTCGCGTGGTGGGCGAGATCGATAAATCGGAGTCCGAGCGCGTATCGCTGCCCGTTTTTGACGACGTACCCGTTCTGTTCGAGCGTCGCCAGGTGGCAGTGAATCGTTCCCTTCGAGAGGCCCAGTTCGTCGGCGATATCGGTCACTCGAGCCTCCCGCTGGTCTCTGAGCACGCCGACGATCTCGAGCGTCCGTTGGACCGCTTGTATGGGATTTTTTGCTGCGTTCATTCGTTATCCAGGTATGATAAGACACACCAGATTAAGCGTTTGGGTATACCAAACAGCCAACCAGTCAGCATCTCGTCACCTCGATAGCGATCCGTCTCGCTCGGACAAACGAAGTTCGGTATCTGTCGCTCGTCGGAACCTCGTCTCCGCCTCTTCCTGTAATTTAATCTCTGTCTCTGGTCAGAAAGGCGGTCATCCACGCGAGCGCTCGCAACGAAGGCGCTGTTTTCTCCTCTAAAACAGTACCGTCTCGCGAGTCAGGGGTCCGACGGCGTGAATTCCCACTCGGATCGCGGCGCGAACTGCTCGAGGTCGAGATCGACGGCGTAGCCGAACGGTGCGTCGACGACCGTCTCGAGCGAAATCCAGCCGTCGTCGACGTCGAGCGTGGGGAATCCCCGCTGGTGCTGGCGGTACAGGTCGCCGTGAGTCGCGAGGAGTTCGTCCTGGAGCTCGTCGGGGAGCATCGCCACGCCACGGAAGTAGTGGTGGCCGTTCCGTTCGACGTGTCGGTTCCCCATCGTCGCCATCACGGCGAGGTCCTGCAACAGCGAAACCGGACCGACGGTCGAGAGATCCTCGCCGCTAATGACGTACTCGCCGCCCGGATCCTCGCGCCGGCGGTGTTCGATCAGACACGCGTTCGCGATGCCCTTGAACGCGCCCTTGCAGTTCTTGTGGCTCGTTCCGACGTAACCACACTCGAGCGCCCGCGCGAGACTCCGGAGTTCGCCGTCCGACTCGTCGATGATCATCGGCGGGCGAGCGTCCCACTCTGTAAACGTCTCCCGAGTGGCGTCGGTGAGGGCGTCGCCGCGGGCGAGCGGCTGTTCGACGTAGCGTAACCGATCGAGCAGCGCATCGGTCGCCGACGAGTCCGTCAACCGATTCCAGTCCGCTCTGAACGATTCGGCGTCACCGTACTGTTCGTTCGCGTCGAGCGTCACGGCGTACTCGTCCGTTATCTCCTCGAGTTCGTCGGCCAGTCGCGCCAACCGGTTCGCGTCGCGCTCGACGTCGCCGCTGAGTTTGATCTTGAGGAAGGAGACGCCCTGCTCCGCGACGTACTCGTCGAGCGTCTGGGGCAGTCCGTCGTCGAGCCGGCTCTCGGCGTCGAGGTCGGCCTCGGTCACGGGATCGGTGAAGCCGACGGTATGCCGAATCGCCGTCGTGCGCCGGGGTTCGGCCGGCAGGTAGTCCGCGGGTTCGGTACCCGATAACTCCGGATAGATCTCGCCGAGATCGATTCCGAAGGCGTTCCGGCGGACCGCCCGATCGAACGTCGTCCCTCTGGCTCGACAGAACGCGTCGATCACCGCGCGCTCGACGAGGCTCACGCCGAACGACCAGAGCAGCGGCGGATGTTCCGTCCCGGCGGCCCACTCGCGCTGTCGTTCGTAGAGCGTCTGCCAGAAGTCGAACACCGTGTCGGCGTCGATCTCCTCGGCGCGCGCGGTCGCCTCGTCGATGACCTCGAGCATCCGGTCGAGACCGTCCGCGAACGTGACGCCCGGCTCCTTGAGGAACCACAGCGGCGAGAGCCCTTCGGCCGCGACACCCTCCTGTCCCGCCAGCTCCCCGCCACACTCGACACGGATGAACAGGTGTGGGAGCTCGGTGAGGGTCGTATTCCCGAAGTGAAACGGCATTCGCAACTCCATGTCTAGGACGTACTGATCGACGGATCGGACGCTGATTGTCATACACGCGCACACTCTTCGACCGCTCTTAATTTCTGCGGAAATTGTAATAACCTTGATTGGAACGATGAGAGTCCGAGCGACACACCATACATTAATACTCTCTGGCGGACGTGTACTGCGAACGGATGCCGCGGATCACAGGGAGCGATATCGACGAAGCCGCCCGCCAGTTCGACGATCCGGATATCGTGCAGCAAACCCGGTCGAGTACAGCCGGACGCTCAGCGAGATGACCGGCGGACAGATTCATCTCAAGATGGAACACCTGCAACGCACCGGTTCGTTCAAAACGCGGGGTGCGTATCGAAAACTGCTCGCACTCTCCGAACGCGACGACATCAACGAGTTCGTCGCCGCGAGTGCGGGGAATCACGCGCAAGGGGTTGCTCTGGCCGCGATGAAAACGGGAATTCCGGCGACGATCGTCATGCCGACGACCGCGCCGCAGTCGAAGATCGAGGCGACCGATGGATTCGGCGCGAACGTCGTGCTCGAGGGATTAGACTTCGGTGCGGCGGTCGACCACGCGCGAACGCTCGCGGATCGCGATGGAACTGCGTTCATCCACGCGTTCGACGATCCCGATATTATCGCCGGGCAGGGGACCGTCGCGCTCGAGATCGTCGAAGACGTTTCCGACGTCGATACGATCGTCGTCCCGATCGGCGGCGGTGGACTCGTCGGCGGCATCGGTGCCGCCCTCGCGGAGCACGCGCCGGGGATCCGAATCGTCGGCGTACAGGCGGAATCCGCCGCAACGGTTCCGGAGAGTCTGGACAAGGGCGAACCGCTCGTCCTCGACGAACCGAACACGATCGCCGACGGGATCGCGACCGGGGCAACGTCGTCGCTCACGCTCGAGCTCATCGAAGCGCACGTCGACGAGGTCGTCACCGTTTCGGACGCGGAAATCGCCAGCGGCGTCGTGATCCTTCTCGAGCGCGCGAAGCAGCTCGTCGAGGGTGCCGGCGCGGCGCCGGTCGCCGGGCTACTGAGCGATCGTCTCGACGTGACGGGCGAAACCGTAGTTCCGGTCCTGTCGGGTGGAAACCTGGATATGTCGATGTTACAGACGCTGTTGACCCACGAGCTCACCTCACGAAGCCAGCTCATTCGTCTACGCGTTCGCATCGACGACGAACCCGGAAGATGGCCCACCTCTCGACCTGTATCGGCGAGCGCGGAGCGAACATCAGGACCGTCCACCACTACCGAGCGGACGATTCGTTGTCCGTCGGCGAAGCCGATCTCGTCTTTCTCGTCGAGACGAGCGGCGCCAGTCACGCGAGCGGTATCATCGAGACGATCGAAGACGAGGGATACGAGGTCGAACGCGTGAACTGAGCGGAACTCGTCCGCTCCGTAAGCGCGCTCCGTGTTCCCCTCGTCGATCGCGGACCGAAGCTGTACGGTTCGCTCGAGAGCCACCGTGGACCAAACGATTATCCGTCCCGTGGTAGTCATTTACAGCAACATGCGTGTCGGAATCGCGGGCGCGGGCTTCACGGCGCGGACGCACATCGAGGCGTACAGAGAGACGGACGTCGAGATCGCGGCACTCTCGTCTCCGAGCGGTCCCGACGAGACGATCGCGGAGTTCGATCTCGACGCCGAGGCGTACACCGACGTCGACGCGATGTGTGACCGCGCGGACCTCGACTTCGTCGACGTCTGCACGCCGACGCACACGCACCTTCCGATCGTCCGAACCGCAGTCGACTCGGGACTCGACGTCTTTCTCGAGAAACCGATCGCGGAATCGCTCGACAGCGCTCGCGAACTGGCCGCGGTCGTCGACGACGCTGACGTAACCTGCATGGTCGGCCACGTCGTTCGATTCGTGCCGGCGTACCGACGGGCGAGCGAACTGGATATCGGTTCGCCCGGCGTTGCGCGAGCGCGTCGGCTCTCCCCGTTCCCGGACTGGGGTTCGAACGAGTGGTTCGCCGATCCGGAGAAGAGCGGCGGCATCTTCGTCGACCTGGCGATTCACGATCTCGATTACCTCCGCTGGTGCTGGGGACCGGTCGACCGCGTCTTCGCCAGAACCAGCGGTAAGTCGACTTCCGCACACGGCTTCGCCACGCTCCGCTTCGAGAACGGGGCGGTGGGATACGTGGAAGCCTCGTGGGCACAACCCTCGGAAAGACCGCTGACGTACGAACTCGAACTCGCGGGTGACGACGGACTCGTCGAGTTCTCGAGCGCAACCGACGAGCCGTACGTTCGCTGGAACGAGGAGGGATCGACGGTCGAACGGCCGCTCTCGGAGGACGGATACCGCCGCGAACTCGAGCACTTCGTCTCGTCTCTCGAGTCCGATTCGAAGCCGGCGGTCGGTCCCGAGGACGCGGTCGAATCGCTGCGCCTCGCGCTCGCCGCGCGGCGCTCGGCCGAACGTGGGGAACCGGTCTCGCCGGCGGAGGTGGGTCGATGACTACCCTTGGAACCGTCTCCGTCGGAATCCTGTCGGCGGCACACGTTCACGCGGACGAGTACGCGCGATTGCTCTGCGATCGCGAGGGCGCCGAACTCGTCGGCATCGCGGACGAAGATCCGAATCGGGGTCGCGAAACCGCCGATCGCCACGGTGTCGAGTACGTTCCCGAGGGCGACGCCGACGCGCTACTCGAGCGGATCGACGGCGCGCTGGTCTGCTCGACGAACGCTCGCCACGCCGAGTGGATCGACCGGGCGGCCGACGTGGGCGTCGACGTCCTGTGCGAGAAACCGCTCGCGCCGTCCGCGGAGACGGCTCGGGAGATCGTCGACCGCTGGGAGGGTTCCGATATCGGACTCGGCGTGGCGATGCCGCTCCGATTCAGCGAACCCGCACGGCGAGCGAAGGAGGCTCTCGAGTCGGACGAAATCGGGGAGCTCCGATCGATCTCCGGCACGAACCGTGGACGGATGCCCGGCGGCTGGTTCGTCGATCCCGACGAATCCGGCGGCGGCGCGGTGATGGATCACACCGTCCACATCGTCGATCTGGTGTCACACCTCACCGGCGAGCGGGTCGACGAGGTGTACGCGGAGACCGGAACCCGGTTTCACGATATCGACGTCGAAGACGTCAACGTACTCTCGATGCGGCTGACGGACGGAACGACGTTCCTGCTCGACGGTTCCTGGAGCAAGCCGGACGCGTGGCACACGTGGGGAGACGCAACGCTCGAGTTCGTCGGGCGCGAGGGAACGATCGCCGTCGACTGCTTCGACCAGTCGCTCGTCCACACGAAGGCCTCGGGCGAGGACGAGGGGGTCCGCTCGGTCTTCTGCGGAACCGACCCGAACGCGGGGCTGCTCCGGGACTTCGTTACCAGCGTCGCCGACGGATACGACCCCGCCGTCACGCCGGTGGATGCGCTCGAGGCGGTCGCCGTCGTCGAAGCGGCGTACGAATCCGCGACGACCGACCGGCCGGTCGAGGTGAGCCGTTCGTCATGAGCGGGACGGCCCCCCGCGTCGCGATCGTCGGACTCGGAACGATCGGCCGCATTCACGCGAACCGGATTCATCGACTGGACGCGACGCTCGTCGCCGGCACGGACGTGAGCGCGGACGCGCGCGAGTCGTTCGCGGCGGAGTACGGCGTTTCGACGTACGCGGACCACGAGACGATGCTCGAGAGTACCGACACTGACGCGGTGTTCGTCTGCGTTCCGAACCGCGTTCACGAACGGGTCGCGACCGACGCCCTCGACAGCGGACGCGCGGTCCTCCTCGAAAAGCCGCTGGCCCACTCCCTCGAGAGCGCCGAGCGGATCGCAGCCGCGGCCGACGACGCCGACGCGTTCTGCGCGGTGGGGTTCACGATGCGATTCTCGAACCTCACGCGGCGGGTCGTGACGCTGCGGGAGGAGGGCCGACTCGGCTCGATCAGCCACGTCGACGTGAACTACCTTCGACGGGACGCGCTGCCCGGCGAGGGGCGAAGCTGGTTCACGGATCCGGACCTGGCCGGCGGCGGCGTCGCGATGGATCTCGGCGTCCACGTCGTCGATCTGGCGCTGTACCTGCTCGAGTACCCGACCGTCCTCGAGGTGACCGGCGTCACCCGAAGCGAGTTCGGGAAGTACGACGTGGAGGATTCGGCCCTCGCGCTGTTGCGGTGTGCCGACGACCGGTCGATTTCCGTTCAAACGTCCTGGCGAGCGACGCGGCCGCCGTCGCAGCAGTGCGTCGTTCGGGGGACCGACGCGGGCGTCGAGTTCGACGTCACGGAACCGGACGTCGACCTCTTCGACGCCCGGACGGACGGCGCCGACGAGACGCTGGCCGTCGACGTCGCTGACATGCACCTGGCGGAGGATCGCGCGTTCCTCGAGGCCCTGGACGGAGAGCGAAAGGGCTTCTCGAGGACGGTCGAGGACGCGTTGACCGTCCAGCGGGTACTCCGCGCGATTTACGACTCGAGCAATCGCGACGAGGCCGTTCGGCTAGACGAGTACCGCTGACCGAACGGTCCGGGTAAACGTTATATAATATACCGAGTACGTATCCGGTGTGAGAACGAATCGTCTCACCCGAAGACAGGTTAGTGTAACGATTGCAACCGGCCTAGGAATCGCGCTCGCGGGCTGTGCGGGGGACGACGGCGACGACGCGGACGAGAACGGCGACGATGACGACGAGGAGAAAGAACTGAACGACCAGGAACTGGAGGGCGAAGACGAGGGTCCCGGATCGCTGACGATCCGCCTGGAAAACGAAGACGGAGAGCCGATCTCGGAGGGCGTCGAGGTCACCGTCGACCTCGAGGACGATCCCCTCTCGTACACGTACAGCCAGGAGATCGAGGGCGGCGAAGTGACCGTCTCCCTCGAGGACGAAGGCGACTACACGGTGGTCGCCGAGAGCACGGACGACGAGTTCGAACCCGTCGAAGAGGAGGTCTCCGTCGGAGACGACGACGAGGAAATCACGCTGACCCTCGAGGGCGCGACGGACGACGGCGACGAGGACGACGGCGAGAACGGCGAGTAGCTCTGACCGGGACGTGCCCGGTTCAACCGACTCCGCCGACCCGTTACGACGACCGAAAGAACGTTAATCCGGTAGGTCCATGATCGCACACAGATGCGCACCGTCCGATTTAGCGATCCGTCCGGCCTCGCCCGGACCGGGACGTGGACCCACAGCGGTATCGAAACCGGCAACCGAAGCTACGACCCTGACGAGGTTACCCTCCTGCCGCCCAGCGATCCGACGAAGATCGTCTGCCAGGCCGGCGGGTACGTGGATCACCGCGAGGAGTCCGGCTTCGACGACCTGCCGGACCGACCCGAACTGTTTCTGAAGACCCCGAACTGCGTCGCCGGCCACGGCGACGCGATCGAACTGCCGCCCGGACGAGACGAAGTCGAGTTCGAGGCGGAGTTCGGCATCGTCATCGACGAGCAGTGCCGCGAGGTCAGCGAGGACGAGGCGATGGACGTCGTTCGCGGGTTCACCTGCGTCAACGACGTCTCGAATCGCGACGACCAGGCCGAGGAGCGCAACTGGGTCCGCGGGAAGGCGTTCGACGCCTCGCTCCCGATGGGACCGGTGCTCGCGACGCCCGACGAGGTTCCCGACGACGCGCGCCTCGAGCTCCGGCTCAACGGCGAGACGAAACAGGAGACGACGCGCGACATGATGATCTTCTCCGTCTCGGAACTCGTCGCCGAAGTGACGGAACTCATCACGCTCGAGCCGGGCGACGTCATCGCGAGCGGCACCCCGTTCGGACCCGGCCCGCTCGAGCCCGGCGACGTCGTCGAGGTCGAGTTCGAGGGCGTCGGAACGCTCGAGAACCACGTCGTCGAACGCTGAGAACGAATCTCACCAATAGTTGGTAATCGATTTCTTTAGTCTGGTTCTGAATCTGAGTCGGTCGAATCGTTACGTAGAGAAGCGGATGGAACGTCCGGCGTCGAATCTGCAGTTCCGGCCAACCGCCGTCGGGTGGGACTGAAAGAGGCCAGGGATTTCGCGGTAATTCTCCAGGATCAGGTCCTCCTCGCACGAACACAGGATCACCACGCCCTCCCCAGCCGACTCACTCGCTGCGCTCGTTCGCCCCTCACACAGCGTCGTCGACCGCCCTCGCTCGCGCTCGGGCAGTCGACAGCGCGCGCCACCGCAAGAAAATGGGTTGGTCCGAAGTGAGACGCAGTTCGCCTGCACGTAACGCGAGTTTCACACGGAATTCTGAATAGCGAAACCGTGCTATCTACTGTTACGTTTCGACCGCAACCCACCGATCCGTCTCGGCCGACTCGTACGCGGCGTCGAGGATCCGGAGTACGGTCAGGGCGTCCTCGAGCGTGACGGGCGGGTCCGTCCCCGTCTCGCGGGCGTCGAAGAACCCCTCGACGAACTCCCGGCCCCACGCGCCGCCGTAGCCGGCCCCCTCCTCGTACTCGTGGGTGATCGTCCGGTGGGGCGTGGCGCCCCAGTCGTCGTCCGTCGACTCCAGTTCGAGCGACGTCTCCCCCTCGAAGCCGAAGGTCCGTCCCATCGGATCCCAGCTGCTCCGGCCGCCGCTGCCGTAGAGGTTCAGCCGGGTGTCGTAGACGCCGTCGCGCAGGTAATACCCGCAGTGAAACGTCCCGAGTGCGCCGGCTTCGGTCTCCAGCTGGAGCGTCGCCCCGTCTTCGACGTCGACGCCGTCGAACTCGGCGGCCGTGCTGGCGTTCACCCGGCTGATCGGGGAGTCGACGAGCCACGCGAGGAGCTGAATCCAGTGGATGCCGAGCCACTGGAGGATGCCGCCGCGGCTCGCGTCCGCGTCGAAGATGAAGTGGTCGGCGTCGCGATGCTCGAGCTGCGAGGCGACGAACCGCGCCTCGAATCCGCGGAGGTCGCCGAAGAAGCCGCGGTCGAGATGTGACTTCAGCTGTTCGGCGATCGGATGGCCCTGCCACGGGTAGGAGACGCAGACGGTCGCGTCGGTGCGCGCCGCGAGGTCGATCAGCGACTCGAGCTCCGCGGCGGTGCGGGCCGCCGGCTTCTCCGTGTAGACGTCGACGCCGTGCTCGAGCGCCCGTTCGATGGCCGTCGGGGTGTCCCGGTTCGAGAGCGTCACGAACACCGCGTCGAGCGCGGCGTCCGCGAGCATCGTCTCCAGATCGCCGTACACCGGGACGTCTCCGAGGCTCGCGACCGATTCGACGTCGAACGCGTCGTTCGGTTCGCACGCGCAGGCCACCGTCGCCGGAAGCGTCTCGAGCGTCCGCAAGTACGGCTCGGCGTGGTGGTGATCGAGGCCGACGTAGCCGACGGTCGGCGCGTTCGTTTCGTCGCCGGTACTGACGTCCGTCGTTGGGGTATCGGATTTGGCCATGGTCACTCGAACGCGGGGATGACTTCCTCGCCGAAGCGCTCGAGCGTCTCGAGCGTCGTTTCCTGGGGCTGTCCGGGGAACTGACAGCGGACGTACACCTGATCGACGCCGAGTTCCTCGTACTCGCGAAGCTGTTCGACGCAGTCGGCGGGGGAGCCGATGACGAACTTCTCCTCGAGTTCCTCGTAGTCGACCTCGACTTCGTGTTCGTCCATGTAGGTCTGTCCCCAGCGGGCGTACATCCGGTAGAGCTCCAGGAGGTAGGGCTCGATGGTCTCTCGCGCCTCTTCGACCGAATCGGCGACGAAGCAATCCCGCATGAGGATGACCTCGTTGTCGTCGCGATCCATGTCGAACTCCTCGAGTGACGATTCGTAGACACCGATCTGCTCCTCGAGGTCGGCCGTCGTCGAGGACGCGCTCGCGATCCAGGCGTCACCGCGGTAGGCCGCTCGTTTGATCGCGATGTCCGCGTGGCCGCCGATCCAGACCGGCATCGACTCTTTCGGACGGGGACTGACGAACACGTCGTCGAACGACCACTGCGTTCCGTCGTGACTGACGCTCTCTTCGGTCCACAGCCGCTTGAGCACGTGCAGCGATTCGATCATCGCCTTCGATCGCTCCTCCATCTCGATACCGAACGGCTCGATCTCGCGCTCGCGATAGCCGACCGCTGCGCCGAAGTGCATGCGGCCGCCCGAGAGTCGGTCGATCGTCGCGACGTACTCGGCGAGGTGCAGCGGGTTGTACAGCATCGGCAGCATCGCCATCGTCGAGAGGTCGAGCGTCTCGGTTCGCGCGGCGAGCGCGGAGAGCCCCGCGATCGGTTCGACGACGCCTTCCTCGTGGACGTGTCGTTCCCCGAGCGAGACGCCGTCGAAGCCGACGCCCTCGATCAGTTCGGCTTGCTCGTACAGATCGGTAACCTCGAAGTCCCCGTCCGGCGTGTAGTACTGGTTCAGAAAGACGCCGAACTTCATGTTCGGCGCACCCCGTCTTCGGTCACGTCGGTCGCAGTGAGACGACGCCTCTCGTCGGTACTGGGGGTAGACATTGGCATCTCTACGCGTACAAAGCTAGCAGGCATTCGTTCGTCTTCGTTGACGGACTAGTTCCTAATGTAACTTGTGATGGGTGTGACCACCACCCACTCGGCGGCGAGAGCGACCGGATCCATGCTCTGCGCGCGTATTTACGGTCATACTTTGCAGTGGCTGTCGCGGCGGCCGTCGAGGGATCCTGTACCGGATTCGGACTGTATCGCCGATGGTTATTTATGGTGTGTGATAACGTAGTACCGTATATGTTCAGACGAATTTCGGGGGTCGTGTCGGGCGGTGCGGTGTGGAACCAAATTCGGACGATCGGCCCGGCGCTCGTTCTCGCGGCGGTCGTCGTCGGTCCGGGAAGCATCGCGCTCAGCACGATCGCGGGCAGCCTGTACGGCTATCAGTTGCTCTGGGTCCCGATCGTCGCGACGGTCTTCATGATCGCCTACACCTGGATGGCCGCGCGAATCGGACTGGTCACCGGCAAGACGATCCTGCAGGTTACCCGGGAGCGATACGGATCGACGGTCGCGACCGCCGGCGGATCGTTCGGGTTCCTCGCGATTCTGGCCTTTCAGGCCGGAAACAACGCCGGAATCGGATTCGCTACCAGCGCGCTCGTCGGGTACGACGTTCGCCTGTGGGCCGCCGTCTTTTCGCTCGCGGCGATCGGCTTCCTCTGGTTGCCCGACCTGTACGACAAGGTCGAACTGCTGGTGAAAGCGGTCGTCGGCGTGATGCTGCTCGCGTTCGTCGGGACGCTCGCGACCGTCGGCTTCGACGTCCATGCGAGTACCACCGGAATCGTTCCCAGCGTTCCGGACCTCGACGCCGCACTCCTCGCGCTCGGGATGGCCGCGACGACCTTTTCGATCGCCGCGGCGACGTATCAGAGCTACCTGGTGCGCGAGAAGGAGTGGGGCGTCGACCAGCTGTCGGAGAAAGGCATGGACAGCATCCTCGGCATCGCCGTGCTGGGGCTCATCGTTACGGTCATCCTCCTGACCAGTGCGAGCGTCATCTACGGCGCGGGAGAGCCGGTCTTCTCGGCGACGGGGATGGCCGCACAGCTCGAGCCCGTCGCCGGCTCGGGCGCGTTCTACCTGTTCACGCTCGGCTTTTTCTTCGCGAGCCTCTCCTCGCTCGTCGTCAACGCGCTCATCGGCGCGACGTTACTGGTCGACGGCCTCGGCCGCGATCCCTCGATGGACGGCCGCCCGGTCAAAATATGGTCGACGGTCGCCGTGCTGTTCGGACTCGTCGTGGTCCTGATCTTCGAGGGCGATCCGGTCGAACTGCTTCGCATCGCGCAGGCGGCCGCCGTCGTCGCGTTCCCGATCCTCGGCTTCCTCATCCTCGCGCTCGCCAGCAGCGACGACGTCATGGGGTCGCACTCGAACGGTCGCCTCGTCACCGCCCTCGGCGTGGTCGGCTACCTCGCGATCGTCGGGATCGTCGGCAACTACCTGTACGAGGTCGTCACCGAACTCGTGCAGTATCTCTGATCCCGCCGGCGGCTCGTCGGTTCGCCATCTCACACTTCGTTCGTCGAAAAAACGACCGCTCGCGAGACGACGCGCCGTCTCCTCACAGCGCCGCGACGACCTCGATCTCGACGCCGATGTCGATCGGCAGGTCGGAGACCTCGACGGCGCAGCGCGCCGGGTACGGCTCCGACACGTACTCGGCGTAGGACTCGTTTACGGCGTCGTAATCGTCCATATCGGTGACGTAGACGTTCGCCTTGACGACGTTCTCGAGCGACGTGCCTGCTTCCTCGAGGATCGCGCCGATGTTCTCGAGCGTCCGTGCGGTCTGCTCCTCGATGCTCTCGACGTCGACCTCGCCCGTGTCGGGATTCACCGGCCCCTGTCCGGAGACGTAGACGGTGTCGTCGTGAACGACCGCTTGCGAAAACGGTCCGATACTATCGGGTGCGTCTGCCGAGTTGATCGCGTCCATACACGCTGGTGATTTCGCGACGAGGTGATAAAGGCTCCCCTCGACGCGGATCGTTCACTCGAGGCTAGATTTAAGTGACCGGCATCCCGGACCCTCTACAGAGGACTGGCGGCGATCACAGTCCGGTCGAGATAGCATGAAGGCACTAGTCACGAACGGTGACGGCGAGATATGGGACGAAGAGCAGCCGCGGCCGGAACCCAGCGCCGACGAGGCGCTGGTTCGCGTTCGCACCGTCGGCATCTGCGGCAGCGACCTCGGGTTGATTCACGGCGAAGGGCCACCCTGGACGCGGTATCCGTTGACTCCCGGCCACGAGGTGTGTGCCGAAGTCGTCGAACTCGGATCCGACGTCGAGTCGCTCTCGGTCGGCGATCGAGTGGCCCTCCACGGATTCGTCTACTGCGGCACCTGCACCCCGTGTCGCGAGGGTCGGTACTACCAGTGCGACGACCTCGAGGAGATCGGCTTCACCGTCGCCGGCGGCTACCGGAAGTACGCCGCGTTTCCGGCGTACACCCTGACGCCGATCCCGGACGACGTCTCCGACGTCGAGGCCTGTCAGATCGACTCGGCGGCCTGTACGTTACACGGCCTCCAGCGCGTCGAGACGTCGTTCTCCGACGCCGCGGCCGTTCTCGGCCCCGGCTCGCTCGGGTTGTTCGGCGTGCAACTGCTCGAGGCTCAGGGCGTCGACGACGTCGTGCTGACGGGGACGAGAGACGAACGACTCGCCGTCGGCGAATCGCTGGGCGCGGACCTGACCGTCAACGTGCGGGAGGAGGATCCCGTCGACGCGCTTCGCTCGTACACCGACGGCGACGGCGTCGATCTCTGCGTCGAAACCGCCGGCGCCGGCGACGTCGTCGAGACCTGTCTGCAGGCGACGCGGAAGCGCGGATCGATCGTCCTCACCGGCGTCTTCGGGGAACGCAAGGAGATCGACCCGAACCAGATCGTCGCGAAGGAGCTCGAGGTCGTCGGCGGCGTCACGGCCTCGCACGCGACGGAAGACGTCGTCTCGCTGTTTCGCCGCGGCGAACTCACGACCGAGGGGATCGTCACCCACGAGTTCCCGCTCGAGGAGTACGAAACGGCGATCGAGACCGTCACCGAGCGGCGGGACGGTGTTATCAAGGCCGTTCTTCGCCCGTAATCGAGCGCGAACGCGTCGGAACCGAGATCCGCTCGTCGACCGGTTATTCGGACGAAGACTTATGCACGATCCGACACCAACGACGTTGGTATGAGTGAACTTGCCATTAACGGCGGGTCCAGGGCTGCCGAAGCGCTGTCGGTTCCCGAGTGGCCGCGGGTCACGGACGAGTGCCGAGAGAACGTGCTCGAGGCCCTCGAGAGTCGAAACTGGTGTCGCGGATCGTGGATCGACCGCCTCGAGGACGAGTTTGCGGCGTATCACGACGCCGAGCACGCGATCGCCGTGAGCAACGGCACGGTCGCGATCGAACTGGCTCTGCGGGCGGTCGGCGTCGAACCCGGGGACGAGGTGCTCGTTCCGTCGTACTCCTTCATCGCCAGCGCGAGCGCCGTCCCGACCGTCGGCGCAGTGCCGCGGTTCGTCGATACCGACCCGGAGACGTTCAATATCGATCCCGAATCGGTTCGCGAGCGGGCCACGGACGACACCGTCGGGATCGTCGGCGTTCACTTCGCCGGCTACCCGATGGACCTCGACGAACTGCTCCCGATCTGCGCGGAACACGACCTCTTCCTGATCGAGGACGCGGCCCACGCGCAGGGCAGCGAGTGGAGGGACGAGAAGGTCGGCACCTTCGGCGAGTTCGGGACGTTCTCGTTCCAGGAGTCGAAGTCGCTGCCCGCGGGCGAGGGCGGCATCGTCGTGACGGACGACGACGTGCTGGCGGAGCGGGCCCGGACCATGCAGAACATCGGCCGCGCACACGGCGAAACCGGCTACCGTCACTACACGCTGTCGTCGAATTCCCGACTGTCGGACCTCCAGGCCGCCCTCGCGGTCTCGCAACTCGAGAAACTGCCGGCGGAGAACGAGGTTCGCGAGCGAAACGAGGCGCGACTGATCGAGGAACTCGGGACGATCGACGGGATCCGCACGAAGCCGCGGGACGATCGCATCACCGCCCGCGGCTACTGCCTCGAGAACGTTCGCTACGATCCGGCGGCGTTCGATGGACTCGGCAGGGACCGGTTCATCGAGGCGATGCGGGCGGAAGGCGTCCCCGTCTACGACGGCTACGAGGTCCCGATCTACAAACAGCCCGCGTTTTTCCGGGACCAGGTCCGGCGGCTCGTTCCGCCGGGAACCGACGTCCCCGACTACCGGAATCTGCACCTTTCCGGCGCGGAACGGCTCTGTCGGGAGAACGTCGCCTACTCCCATCCGGTACTGCTGGCCGACGAAGCGGGTATCGCGACGATCCCGGAGGCGATCCGGAAGATCAAAACGCACGCCGACGAGCTGCGGGACCTGAGATGACGACGGACGCTCCGTCTCCCGGATGGCGCGCCGGAACCGCGACGACCGTCATCACGCCCGAGGAATCGCTGTGGCTCGCCGGCTTCGCCTCCCGGGAGGCGCCCGCCGACGGCGTCGAAACGGAGCTCCACGCGAAAGCGCTAGCGGTGAGCGACGCGAGTGGCGAGACGCTCGTCCTCGTCTGCGTCGAGGTGATCTCGATCCCGCCGGCGCTTCGCGAGAACCTTGAGCGGCGGTGCGCGGACCGATTCGGTCTCGGCCCGGAGTCGGTGGCGTTCACCGCCACGCACACCCACTGCGGGCCGCTCCTGCAGGAGTTTCGCGGGCGGATCTACGACGTCGACGACGACCTGATCGAGCGCTCGCTGGCGTACCGGGACCGCCTCGAGGACGACCTGATCGAACTCGTCGGCGACGCGCTCGCGGACCGCCGGCCCGCGACGCTCGCGTACTGCCGTGCTCGGTGCGGGTTCGCGATGAACCGGCGGCGTCCGACGCCCGACGGGATCGTCCACGGCCCCAATCCGGACGGGCCGGTCGATCACGACGTTCCGGTGCTCGCGGTCGAGTCGGCGGGCACCCTTCGAGCGATCGTCTTCGGCTACGCCTGTCACGCCACCACGAGGAAGGTCGACAGCTACTGCGGCGACTGGCCGGGCTACGCCATGGCGGCCGTCGAGGACCGATACCCCGACGCGACCGCGCTGTTTCTCACCGGCTGTGCCGGCGACCAGAACCCGTACCCGCGTCGGAGACCCGAGCTTCCGGAACAGCACGGGCAGTCGCTGGCGAACGCGGTGGAGGCCGCACTCGAGGCGCCCAGACGAGAGCTTCGCGGCCCGCTGGGACTCGCACACGAGGAGATTCCGCTCGCCTTCGAGGGCTACGACCGCGACGACCTCGAGTCGTTACGGGGGTCCGACGATCCGTACGAGCGTCGGCACGCGACGCTGCTGCTCGAGCGTCTCGACGCCGCGGGCGAACTGCCGACGACGTCCCCGTACCCGCTGCGAGCGGTCGGCTTCGGCGACGACCTGACGCTCCTCGCGCTCGCGGGAGAGGTCGTCGTCGACTACGCAATTCGGCTCGAGGCGGAGCTGTCGGGTCCCGTCTGGATCGCCGGCTACACGAGCGGCAGTTTCACCTACGTCCCCTCGAGACGGATGCTCGCCGAGGGCGGGTACGAGGGCGGCGGCGTCACCCGGTTTCGCCGGTATCCCGGCCGGCTCGAATCGTCGGTCGAGGACCGCGTGTTCGACGCCGCTCGAGCGCTCGCCGAACGCGTTCGCGGATCCGGCGAGTAAGCGAGGGAGAATGGACACCAGTGTTTAAGGTTCAGTAGCGGCACCGTAGTTGCAATGGCGATACGGACAGCCCTGTTTAGCAAAGTGCTACGCGACCGCTCGCTCGAGGAGGCGGCCGAACTCGCGGCGTCGATCGGATACGACGGATTCGAGCCGATGTGCCGGGAGCCCCACCTCGACGTGGACCGCTCGCTCGAGGAGGTAACCGCGTTTCGCGACCGCCTCGACGACCTCGGCCTGGCAGTGCCGTGTCTGGCGACGTACACCGGTCACTACGTCGGCAAGTCCCAGCCGGAGTGCGAGGCGGAACTCGAGGAGTTCGAAACGTTCCTCGAGTTCGCCGAGGCGCTCGACTGCGACCTCGTCCGGCACGGTCCCGGCGGCCCGCCGGTTCGAGAGGCGACCGACGACGACTACGAACGCGCCGCGGCGTGGCTCGCTCGCGCGGCCGATCGCGCCGCGGAGTACGACGTGACGATCGGCATCGAAATTCACGCCCACACGATCATCGAAACCGTGGATTCGACGAAACGACTACTCGAGGAGATCGACCGCGAGAACGTCGGCGCCATCCACGACGCCGGAAACATGTACATCACGCTCGACGACTTCGGCCCGAAGTCGATCCAGAAGCTGGGTGACGACCTCGCGCACGTCCACGTCAAGGACGAACAGCGAATCGACGATCCGGGTCGGCCGGGCGCGTTCGAACTCGAGACCGACGACGGGCTCGAGACGTTCCAGCCGCGGCTGCTCGGCGAGGGCGCAGTCGATCACGGGCCGCTGTTCGACGCGCTCGCCGAGGCGGGATACGACGGCTACGTCACCGACGAGTGTCACGTCCCGCGGGACGACCGCGACGACGAACGCGAGGTCGCCGAACACGAATTCGCGGAGCTGAACCGCCTGCTCGGCTGATCGCTCTTCCCGTCCGACTTACTCGAGTTGCTCCCTGAGTTCCGCCGCGCGTTCCTCGCGACCCGTTTCTTTCAGATGGTCGACGTAGCCGTCTAGCCGGTCCCACGTGTAGTAGGGTCCCTTCTCGCTGAGCACCTGCCACATCGGGTCGGCGACGCCGTTCGGGGCGTCCGGGTTGCCCCCGCGCTCGCCGCGGGCCGCCTCGAGCAGGCGGTCGTCGTGCCAGCGCTGAAGTCTGGCCAACCCGTCGTCGACGACGTTCGGTCTGTCCGACGAGAGATCGGTCGTCTCGTGGGGATCGCTCGCGAGGTCGAACAGCATGACGTCCTCGAGGCCGCTCCGGTAGGCGTCGTGGTAGGTCCGGAGCAACAGCCAGTCGTCCCAGCGAACGCCCCGCTGGCACGTCCACGCGCCCTGGCTGACGACCAGTTCGTCGCGTCCGCCGTCGGCGCCGTCGGTGATCGCGTCGGCGAACGACCGGCCGTCCCACCCCTCGGGCGCGTCGCCGCCGATCAGGTCGACGAGCGTCGGCGCGAGATCGAGCTGGTAGCGGAGTCCGTCGTCGGTTCCCGGCTGCACGTCGGGTCCGCGAACGACGAGGGGGACCCGACACGTCTTGTCGTCGGCCAGCTGGTGGTCGCCGTAGACGTTGAGTTCTCCGAGGTTCTCGCCGTGATCGCCGCTGATCACGACGAGCGTCTCGTCGAAGACGCCCTCACCGCGGAGGAGATCGAACAGCTCGCCGATGTAGCGGTCCATGTAGTGAACGCCGACGTCGTAGCCGTCGACCATCTCCCTGAACTCCTCCCGCGAGGAAATCTCCGGCGGCATTCGCGGCGAGTCCCACGTTCCGCCCCACCCCTTGAGATCTTGCGCACTGTGCGGACCCGACTCCTGGTAGTGTCGCTCGATCAGGTCCTCGGTCAACCACTCGGGTGCGGGCTCGTCGGCGAACGGATTCCCGTACCCCTCCGGCGTGCGATAGGGCGTGTGTGGATCCCAGAAGTTGACGTGACAGTACCAGTCGTCCTCCGTCGCGTGCTCCTCGAGCCAGTCGCGGGCGTATGGATACACCTCGTCGGCGCGCTCGCTCCCGTTGCCGCCGGTATCGTACAGCTCCCGGAACCCCTCGACGACCTGCCAGCCGTCGTGACGGGCCGGAAACGGGCTGATCATCGCCGCGTGGATCCCCTCGTCTCCCAGGGCCGACGCCAGCGTCCTGAATCGGTCCGGGTAGTTCGCGCGTCGCCGCGAGCCGTGTCGGCGGACGTCCGCGTTGCGGCCGCCGTGGTTGATCACGCCGGTGTGGATCCCGAACCGGCCCGTGTAGAACGCCGTTCGCGAGGGTAGACAGGGCGCGTCTGACGCGTACACGTTGGTGAACGTTCGGCCGGCCGACGCGAGTTCGTCGATGTTCGGTGACGTCTCGCGGTGGTAGCCGTAACAGCCGAGGTGGTCCGGCCGCAACGAGTCGCAGTCGATGTACAGTATCCGCATGCACCGTTAGCTGTCGGTACGGACAAAATAAGTTTCGCCGAGAACGTTCCGGAACGCTTCTTTTCTCGGCGGGGCCGAGTCCCGCGTTTACCCGCGCTGCCGATCACGCGGCTGACAAAGCTTTTGTGAGATGACCCCCTCTGGCTTGGTATCGCATGACGGACACCGACAGTCCGCGGCTCGCAACCGAGGACGACTTCCCCCGGATGATGGCACTGCTCGATCGTTACTTCGCCTACGAGCGCGGCGGGATGGCCGCCCGACTCCCGTTTTGCTACGATCCGGAACGCAGCGACCGCCACGCGATCATCGAGCGGGACGGGCGGATCGTCAGCCACGTCGCCGCCGTTCCGCAGACGCTCGTCGTCGGCGAGGATACCGTCGAGTGCTGGGGCATCGGGGGCGTCGCGACCGACAGACGGTACCGCGGAAACGGCTACATGAGCCAGTTGCTCGAGTTCTGGTTCGACCGGATGGACGACGCCGGCGTCCCGCTGTCGGAACTCAGCGGCAATCGGCAGCGGTACAATCACTTCGGGTACGAGAACGCCGGCGCCGAACTCCGGTATACGATCACCGACCGATCGTTCGCGAGAACGCCCGAACCGTCGGCCGAGTCCGTCGCGTGCTACGACGGTGCGGACGAGCACCTCGACGCGCTTCGGGAGATTCACGGGGCCGAACCGTACCGCGTACACCGCGACCGAGAACGGAGTCGGATCGTGTTCGGCCAGCGGGGGCTCGAGACGCTCCTGTACGAGGGCGCCGACGGCCCGGCGTACCTCAGCCTCACGCGGGAGAGTCGAAGCCGCACGATCGAGGAGTTCGGCGGCTCCGAACGCGGCGTCGAGACGCTGCTCGAGCACGTGCTCGCGATGTACGACCTGAACGAACTCGCGGCCTGTGTCCACCCGCGCCACCCGCTCGACGACGTGTTCCACCGCCACAGCCGGTTCTGGACGCAGCGCCCTCACCGAAAGCTCAATATCCGCGATCTCCCCGCCCTCCTCGAGGCGTTCGAGGACCAACTCGAGACGCGCTGGCTGGAACGCGGCCGGTCCGAGCGCGGCGACCTCACGCTGGGTCTCGAGGGAGACGACGCGTCCGTTCGGCTCTCGTACGGTCCGGACGGCGTCACGGTCGAGCGCTCCGCCGCCGACCCGGACCTCTCGCTCGACCGCCTTTCGATGACGACCCTGCTGTTCGGCTTTCAGGATCGGCTGCGCGAGGTCCGTCACCGCGATCCGCTCCTCGCGGCGACGCTCCCGCTCCAGTTCTACGTCTGGCCGACGGAACACGTCTAGCCCGGATCGGACCGTCAGTAGCTCGGCTTCGGTCCGGGCGACGTCGGTCGTCCCGCGGTCCGCGTTCGGCCGCGAACGGACGCGGTCCGCCACAGAAAGTATCAATCACCGACACTCTTAATTACAATAAAATATATTGAAAGTATCGTATGAAGGACGATCAGAGAGAATCTCGAGAGGGAGAGACGCCGTCGGACGAATCCGTTGCACCGCTGCGCCGGGAGTTCATGAAGGGGGCGGCCGCTACGGTCGCGCTCTCGGGGGCGACCACGGGTCCGGCGAGCGCCGCCGAAGACGGCGACGGCGGCTGGGAGACCACGGCGATTCGCGATCAAGATGGTATCGTCTCATCGTCCCACCCCATCGCGTCGGAGATCGGCGCGGAGGTCCTCGAAACGGGCGGAAACGCCTTCGACGCGGCAGCAGCGGTTCAGTTGGCGCTCGGCGTGGTCGATCCGTACGGCTCCGGGCTCGGCGGGAGCGGAATGATGGTGGGCTACTCCGACGACGACGAGCGAGCCTACACGCTGAACTGTCAGGTCCGCGCGCCGATCGACGCTTCGCCCGACGTTCGATACGACGAGGGCGGGACCCTCAAGCCGGCTGCCGAACGGTTCTACGGCGGAATATCTGTCGGGACGCCCGGCGTGCTTCGCGGTCTCGACGTCATGGTGAAAAACTGGGGAACGAGGTCGATCAGCGAACTCGTCGATCGGCCCGCGGAACTGGCCGAATCGGGGTTCGAGGTCGACGCTCGAGTAGCCAGGATCGCGGGCGCCGCCGCGTGGCGGATGAACGACGCCGCCCGCGAGGTGTGGGCGCCTGGAGGCGATCCGGTCGAGGCGGGCGATCTCGTCGTCCAGGAGGACCTCGCGAAGACGCTCCGCCTGATCGAGGCCGACGGTATTCGCCCGTTCTATCGCGGCGAGATCGCCGAAGCGATCGCCGAGACGGTACAGGACGCGGGCGGCGTGATGCGGGTCGAGGATCTGAAGACGTACCGGCCGACGATCGACCGACCGACGCAGATCCGGTACGAGAACCCCCACCCGACGATCGCGAACGGCGACCCGATCGACGTGATTTCGTCACCGCCACCGGTCGAAGGGGGCGTGATCGCTCCGGGCGCCATCAAGATCGCCGACGGGCTGGACCTGTCGGACGTCGACTCGCTATCGGCCGAGCGATTCCACCTCACGTGGCAGGCTCGAGCCGCAATGGAGGACCCCAAATCGCGGACGATCGGGGACGCCGAGTTCGTCGACGCGCCGGTAGAGGGGATGCTCGACGACGAATTCCTCGCGAAACGGCGCGAGCTGATCGATCGGGGCGCGCGGAATCCGGATCTCCTCGGCGCACCGAGCGATCCGTGGGCTCACCAGGCCGGCGAGCCGTGGACGACGGACCCGCCGGTCGGCGTCGACGAGGGCGACGTCCCGGGCGGACACGAACCGCCGGAGAGCGAGAACACGACCCACTTCACCGTCGCCGACGGTGCCGGAAACGTCGTCTCCTTCACCGGGACGCTCTCGTCCGCCTTCGGTACCGGAGCGGTCGTTCCGGGATACGGGTTCTTCCTCAACAACTCGGTGAGCCAGCTCCGCGATAGCGGACCGAATGCGATCGGGCCACTGCGCCGATACAACACGACCGCAGCGCCGAGTATGGTTCTCAGGGGCGGAAAACCGCTGTTCACCTGCGGTTCGCCCGGCGGGATCGTCATCTCGCAGGTGGTGACCGACGTGATCCTCAACGTCCTCGAGTACGGCATGACGCTGGAAGAAGCGGTCGAGCACCCGCGGATGTACGTCTTCACCGGGGAGTGGGAGTCGGGCGTCCCGGACGAAACGATCGACGGCCTGGAAGCCCTCGGCTACGACGTGCCGGACGCTCCCGTCACCGACGTCGGCGACGCGCAGATGGTCGCCGTCGACCGAGAGCGCGGCGAACTCGTCGGCGTCGTCGATCCCCGGCGCGGCGGTGCAGTCGTCGGCGCCGGCGACGACACGATCGAGCGCAAGCCGCGGCGATAGTTCGCGGCGAAGCGCGACGCGACTCGCACATCCGAGGTCGTTGCAAGTAGGGGATCACGGCGGTAATTAGAATTATATATCAAGCCACGAGAGTTGTTCCCGATGATCGAGCTAGGTTTACTCGGGCTAGACACCAGTCACCCGGAAACGTTCGCGAGTATTCTCGACCGCGCGGACGTGTCGATCGCAGCCGTCTGGGACGGCGGCGACGTACGCGAGCGGGGGTACACGCGCGAGTTCTGCGAGCGTTACGACGCGAGCCGGTACGACGATCCGCACGCGATGGTCGACGACGTCGACGCGGCGATGGTTCTCGCGGTCGACTGGAACGCGCACCGTCGCCTCGCCACGCCGTTTCTCGAGGCGGGCGTGCCGACGATGATCGACAAACCGCTGGCGGGATCGGTCGCCGACGTGCGCGCCATCGAGCGGGCGGCGATGCGAGGCGGCGCGCCGCTGTTCGGCGGCTCGTCACTTCCGTTTCATCCGTCCGTCTCGTCGCTCGCCGACACGACGACGGAAACCGCGTTCTCCGTCGGCTACGGCGATTCGTTTTACTACGGCGTTCACCTCGTGGACAGCGTTCGACTGCTGGCGGGGGCCGACTGGACTCGAGTCGCGCCGAACGACGGCCCGGGACGAGTTGCGACGATCGACTTTGCGGACGGCTCCGCGGCGACGCTGCGGTTCGACGGCCCGGACAGCGACGGCACGTTCGGGTTCCTGACGGTCGGCGAACGCACGCAAACCGTCCAGGTCGGGAGCTCGACCGACGAACTCGACCGGATGTACGAACCGTTCCTGGAGGAATTCCTCGCGGCGGCCCGCGGCGAGCGCGACGACCGGAATCGGGTCGTCGACTCGGGAATCCTCCTGATCGGCGTTCAGACCGCCTTCAACACCGGAGAATCAGTTACGCCCGACGACAGTGCGCTTACGACGACCGAGATCAGCAGCGATTCGTTCGTCGCCGGTTACGAACCGTATTATTAGTTCGCGAGCGGACACGCGATCGGCTCGCTTATCGCTGGCCGTCTCTCGATCAGGAGTCGGCGTCCGGCGCCACCTCGTCGGGGGCCGGCTCGGGTGATACGTCGCCCGATTCGACCATCGAGACGAGCGGATTATCGTCGATCGAGAGGGGAAAGTCGACGCGCTCGCGCCGGCGCACCGACTCGTAGCAGCCGAGGATGATCTCCATCGTCGCCAGCGCCCGCCGACCGCTCAGTTGCGGTTCCTCGCCGGTCTCGAGCCCGCGAACGATGTCGTCGACCGCCGCCGGAATGTCGGCCAGCGGCTCGTCGGTGTCGATCTCGTCCCACGCCGCGGCGTCGGCCGTCTTCGCCCGAAGCTGGGCGTCGCCGTCGGGGTTGAGCTCGAGTTCTCCCTCGGTGCCCGTCACGCGAACGTCACACGCGATGAACGGGTTCTCGTCGCCGGTCGCGATGATGGCGTCCGTCCCGTCCTCGTACTGCCAGCGTGCGAGCGCCTGGTTCTCGTTGTGGACGCCGTAGCGGACGTTCTCTTCGCGGTAATCGATCTGTCCCATCACCCACGCTGCGGGACGATCGCCGAGGATGCTGTTGCAGAGATCGATGAGATGAGTCCCGGCGTCGAAGAGGTTCTTCGTCGCGAGTTCGACTCGAGCGACGTCGCCGATCGCTCCCTCCTCGACCAGCTCTGCTGCACGCCGGCTCGGCGTCGCGACTCGCCGCTGGTGGTTGAACGTCAGCTGGACGCCCCGCTCGTCGCAGACGTCGATCATCCGCCGGCTGGCGGCCATGGTGTCGGCCATCGGCTTCTCGCAGTGGATCGCTCGCAGGCCGTCCGCGTTCGCACAGTCGATCACGATGTCGGCGTGGGTCGGAACCGGCGTACAGACGCTGACGATGTCGGGTTCGACCTCTTGGAGCATCTCCTCGTAGTCGGTGAACACGTTCGACGGGTCGATGCCGTTCCGATCGGCGAACGCGCTCGCGTTCTCCTCGACGATGTCGGCGCAGGCGACGAGCGAGCAGCGATCGTCCTCGTCGTACGCGGCCGCGTGGTGGTACGCCATCGCCGCACTTTCTCCCCATACCGGGTTGTCGGGCTCAGGCCCCGTTCCAATGAATGCTACGTCGTAGTCTGACACGGTGCCAGAGTGGTTACGAACGTATCAACAAATAAATACCGGAGGACACGGCGATCGGCCGCCGGTCGATCACTCGGCGACGTCAACTATAAGGGGCGATCGAAACTTGGTACGACATATCATGATCTCGACCGGAGAAGACGCGACCGACCGCGCGAGGACTCTTCGCGACGCAGCCGCTTCCGATCCCGCGCAGGTTCCCATCGCGGAGGTCGTCGAACTGCTCGTACTCGGCGACCCGGAGACGCGCCGAATCGCGATGGAGTGTCTCGAGGAGACGATCGACGCCCGTTCGGAGACACCCGGGGCCGCTGCGGCCGCGTTCGAGCGGTTGCTGGACGACGACGATCCGTACGTTCGTCGCAGAGCGGCGCTCTCGGCGGGGGCAGCGATTCGGACGGACGCCGAGTCGTTCGAGACGCTCGTGCCGGCGCTCCGGACGATCGGGATCGATCCCGGGGAACCGGGACGCGACGCCGCGATCCAGGCGCTGGCCGCGCTCGCTCTCGAGCGTCCGGGTTCGGCGCCGGACGCGGTCGAACCGCTGCTCGACGTCTGTCACGCGCGCGTCGTCCCGACGGGGCCACCGCGAGACGACGGCTACCCCGATGGCGACGACGTCGGGGCGGCCGTCGGCCCGGAACGCGATCGACGAGAGTCCACCCGCGTCCAGGCGACGGCCGGACTCACGCGGATCGCGGCCGAACGGCCCGAGACGGTCGTCGACTACGCGGATCGGATCGCAGAACTGCTCGAGGACGATCACCACCTCGTCCGGACGGGGACGTGCGAAGTGCTCGAGTCGCTGGCCGAGGCGTCTCCGGACGACGTGGAGCCGTTCGTTCCGGCACTGGTCGACCGTCTCGCGTCGGACACCGAACATCCCGTTCCGTGGCGCGCGGCGGACGCGCTGAACGCCGTCGGCGACGAGTACCCGATCCGCGTCGGGGAGGAACTCCGCGGCGTCCTCGATACGATCGAGACGTTCCTCGAGCGGCGCGATCCGGGAATCCGGGGCGTCGGCGTCGGTCTCCTCGCGTACGCCGCGCAGGCGGACGCCGAAGCGGTCGACGAACTGATTCCGCGAGTTCGGCCCCTTCTCGAGGACGATCACGCGCCGGTCCGGGCGAACGCGGCGCTGACGCTCGGCCTGGCCGGTCGCAAGGAAGCGGTCGACAATCTCGAGTCGCTCGCGGCGGACGATCCGGAGCCGTCGGTTCGCGACGCCGCGACGCGCGCGATCGAACTGCTCGACCGTCCCACGGCCGGGGAAACGGCCAAGTAGATTCGCCGGCCTCTTCCTGTATGCCGCCGCTTTCGCCGCCTCGAGACGGGCTGCTCGGCTACTGGCCGGCCGTCCGATCTCACCGCGGAACGGTGTGGGACGAGTCGCTGCTGGCGAACCACGGTCGGTACGGTCGCGATGCGCGATGGATCTGGTTCACGAACCCGCGCGCCGTCAGGTACGCGAACGAACGGGATCGGACGTACGTCGGCTACCTCGGCGGCCCGACGGGGACAGACATCGTGATCGGGGGCTTCGACCACGAGTCCGGCGAGTTCGAACGGGCGACGCTCGAGTCGTCGTTTTCGGCCGACGATCACACGAGTCCGTCCGTACTCGTCGGACGGGACGGCCGGCTACTCGTCTTCTGGTCGGGGCACAACGGCGGCTCGATCCACTATCGCCGCTCGACGGCGCCCGAAGACCCCTCCGAGTTCGGACCACTCCGGACGATCGAGCAGGAGTGCGTCACCTATCCGAATCCGATTCAGCTCGAGGGGGAATTGAACGCGCCGATCTACCTCTTCTACCGCGACCGGACGGTCACGACCGACGCCACCGACGATCCGTACGGGTACATGGGTGACGGTCACGTCTACTACCGTCGCTCCGTCGACGGAGGCGATTCCTGGAGCGAGCAGACGAGGCTGGTGACCGCACCGGAGGGACACTACGGGACGTACTTCGTCCACGCGGCGACCGAGGAGACGATCCACCTGTTCTTCACCGACGCCGAGCGGGGCGGGGACGCGCCGAAGCACCACGTCCTGTACGCCGCGTTCGAGGACGGAACGCTCTTCGCGGCCGACGGGGAGCCGATCGCGACCGAATCGGAACTACCTGTGACGGTTTCCGACCTCGAACGCGTCTACGACTCCGCGGCGCCCGGCGGCGAGGACGCCTGGGTCTGGGACGCGAGCGTCGGCGAGCGCGGGGAGCCGGCGGTCGTCTACGCGACGTTTCCGTCGACGCTCGCCCACGCGTATCGGTACGCCCGGTGGGACGCCGTCGAGGGCGAGTGGCGCGATCACCACCTCCGAGACGCCGGCCGATACGTCGAGGCTGCGGGCGTCGAGGGGCACTACTCGGCGGGCGTCGCGCTCGACCCCGACGATCCGACCGTCGCCTACGCCTGCGTCTCGGCGGACGGCTACCGCGCCGTCGAACGCCTCGAGACCGACACCGGCGGGCGATCGTGGTCCGTCCGCTCGGTGTGCGAGAACCCCGTCGGAACGCCGATCCGGCCTGTCGTCCCCGCGAACGCCGGCGACGACTGTCCCGTCCTCTGGCTCGAGGGTTCCTACGAGAGCATGCACGGCTCCCAGACCGTCCTGCGCGGGTTGCCGACCGACGCGGTCGACGGACGGATCGACGGAGACGGCGAGGTCGGCGTGACGCTCGGCCTGGACCTGTTCGCCGAACGGGCGGTTCGCGCCGGCGTCTCCGCGTCGGCGCTCGTCCGAACGCGGGACGTCGACCGAGACCAGACGATCCTGCAGTTCGGCGGGGGGATTCGACTCGACGTCGCACGAGAGACGACCGGGGGGCTCGAGTTCTCGCTGGCCGACGAAACGTCGACCGTTTCGACGTCGTGGAACGGTCTCGTCGAAGGCGAAGAACGGTTCGTCGAAGGCGCGTGGGACCCCGACGCCGGGACGATGCAGTTACGCGTGGACGGGACCACCGTCGACGAAGCGTCGTTCGGCGGTCCGATCGCGTTCGCCGATCCGAACGCCTCCTGGACGCTCGCGAAGGACGCCTACCTGCTGGGGAACGGACTCGTCGGCGACCTTCGGGAGGTCCGGCTTTACGGCCGGTCGACGACGATGGCTGACCACCGGAACCTCCGGGAGTACGCGAAGGAAAGCGTCGTCGACCGTTGAACGCCCCTCGATATCCGAGTTTCTCCGGAGGCGGAAGCACCGTTCTCTCGTTCGATGGAAAATCGTTAAGTTGGCCCTCTTCCTTGCCAACACGTACCACATGTGCGCACGTGAACTCGGGATCGTTCCCCGACCGCGTCGAGTCGATCTGACCGGCGAGACGGTTCGGTTCGAGCCCCCGTTTACGGTCGGGACGTCCGACGAGAACGCGGAGCCGGCCGGGACGCTGCTGGTGGACCTCCTCGAGCGAGAGACGAACGCCCGGGCGGTCCGGTCGGACGCGGATCCGGCCCTCCGCCTGACGATCGACGACGCCCCCTCGGACGCGTTCGACGATCCGGAGGGGTACGTCCTCGAGGCCGACGGAGACGGCATCGTCGTTCGATCGCCGACGGTCGACGGGTTGCGTCACGGCTGCCAGACCGTCCTCGGCGGCCTCGAGCGCCGCGACGGCTCGTGGCGGTTCCCGGCCGTCGAGATCCGCGACTGGCCCGCGACCCGGTGGCGGGGGTTCATGCTCGATCCGGCGCGCGGCTTCCTCTCGGTCGAGCGCGTCAAGCGGCGCATCGACCAGGCCGCGCGGGCGAAGCTGAACCGGCTCCACTTGCACCTGCTCGATCACGAATCGTACGCGCTCGAATCCGAGGCGTTCCCCGAACTGAACCGCGGTCCCGACGGCGAGGAGCGGCCGGCGTACTCCCCCGCGGATATCGAGGAACTCCTCGAGTACGCCGCCCGCCGCGGCATCGAGATCCTCCCCGAGATCGACGTCCCGGGTCACGCGAGCCACGTCCTCGAGACGTACCCGGAACTCCAGTGTGCCGTCGCGGACGGAGAGCCGAGCGACGGAACGCTGTGTATCGGGACGCCGGCGACCGACGAGTTCGTCGAGACGCTGCTCGAGGAGGTGATCGACCTGTTCCCCTTCGAGACGGTGCACGTCGGCGGCGACGAGTGGGCGATGGGCCACTCGTGGGACGAGTGTTCGGTCTGCGCCGAGCGGATGGCCGAGGAGGGGTCTGAGACGCTCGCCGAGCACTTCTACGGGTTCGTTCGCCGGGTCGACGAGACGCTCGAGGCGCACGACCGCCGGATGATGCTCTGGAACGACCAGATCGACATCGCCGACTCGCCGTCCCTTCCGCGGGACGCGCTGGTGCAGTTCTGGCGCGTCGCCGGCGAGGGGCGCGGTCCGGTCGAAGGGTGTAGCTTGGAACGCTTTCTCGAGGAGGAGTTCGAGGTCGTCAACTCGTACGTGTACGCGGCCTACGTCAACGGCTGGATCTCGGAGGAGTACGTGCTCGGCTGGGAGCCGCGCAGTCGCCCGTCCGTTCCGGACGCGCGAGCCGAGCGGGTGATCGGCGGCGAACTCCTGGCGTGGGAGCCCTCCAGCGAGGAGACCCGCGACTACTTCGAGCGCGCGCTGCCGTCGGCGATTCCGGTCTTCGCGGATCGACTCTGGAACCCCGATCCCGTCGCGGATCGGTCGTCGTTCTCGAGGGCGCTGACGCGACACGCGCTCGGCCCGTTCGTTCCCGGCGGGTTCGACGTCTACCGCGAACTCGGCGGCACGATCCTCCCGACGGAGGGGGAGAACGTCCCGTCGCCGCCGGCCCGCGCGCACCGATCGCTCGGCGACCGAACGCCGCGCGAGGCTCGAGACGACTACGAAGACGCGCTCGAGACGCTTCGAGCCCTGTCCGACGCGGACGAGGCGGTGTACCCCGAAACGGTAGCGGCGTACGAGGAGTGTCTCGAGTGGCTCGCGGACGTCGCCAACCTTGAGGGCCGCGGCGTGATCGACCGGCCCTGAGGACCCGAACTTATAATCCGCCGTACTGCTAGTATCGGACTATTCGATGCACCAGTTTAACGAGAACGTCGACGGCTACTACGACGTGGAGAACCAGCTTCCGCGATACCTCCGCGAGCTGGCCGACCCGCAGTTCGAACGCGAGGACGAACGGCGAGCGGCGATCGACTCGGTATCGGCGGCCGAAGCGCACCGCGAGCGCGTTCGCGAGCACTTCTTCGAGGCGATCGGCGGACTGCCCGAGGAGCGAACGGACTTGAACGCGACGTGCACCGGGCGACTCGAGTACGACGGCTACACGGTCGAAAAGGTGATTTTCGAGAGCCTGCCCGGCTTCCACGTGACGACGAACGTCTACGTCCCGGACGGGGCATCGCCCGACGAACCGCGCCCCGCCGTCCTGTTCGTCTGCGGTCACGCCGCCACCGCGAAGACCGCCGAGGGCTACCAGCAGGGCTGTATCGACCTCGTTCGCAACGGCTTCGTCGTCCTCGCGATGGATCCGATCGGCCAGGGCGAACGCCACCAGTTTTACGATCCCGAGACGGGATCGATCCCCGTCTCCGACGATTCTCGTGACTACCCGCGGACGAACACGCTCGAGCACACCTACCTCGCCCGCCAGTGCACGTTCGCCGGGGCGAACGTCGCGCGGTACTTCGTCTGGGACGGGATCCGCGCGCTCGATTACCTCGAGTCGCGGCCGGAGGTCGACCCCGATCGCCTCGGCGTCACCGGCAACTCCGGCGGCGGGATGCAGACCAGCTACCTCATGCTGGCCGACGACCGGATCGCCGCCGCCGTCCCGTGCTGTTTCATCACGTCGAAGGAGGCGTACATGAAGACCGGTCAGGGACAGGACGGAGAACAGATCGTCCACCGCGCGATCGACCGCGGCCCCCGGTACGACGATTTCCTGCTGGCGTTCGCGCCGAAACCGGCGCTGATCGGGGCCGCGCAGTCGGACTTCCTCTGCATCGAGGGCACGCACCAGTCGTACGAGCGCGCCTCGAGGGTGTACGACCTGTACGACGAGGGCGACGCGCTCGAGTTGACCGTCGCCGAGTCGACTCACGGCTTCGGCCCGGAGCTCCGCGAGGCGACGGTCAACTGGTTCAGACGCCACCTGGCGGACGAGCCGCCGACGTTCGAGACGGGCGATCCAGCGACCGAAGATCAGGACCGGCTCGAGTGTACCGCCGCCGGCGAGGTCAGGGACGCCTTCCCCGACGGGAGAACCGTCGTCGACCTGAACCGCGAGTACGTCCGCGAGACCGCGCCGGAGGCGGCGACGGCTCCGAACGTCGACGACGAGGGAGCGTACGCCCGTCAGCTCCGGGAGCGACTCGTCGATCGGTTCGATCTCGAGCGCGAGCGGCCCGAACTGCACCCGCGAACGATCGAGACGGGGACCGACGACGGCGTGACCTGGGAGAAGGTCTTCTTCCTGAGCGAACGCAATATCGTCGTCACGGCCGTCGTCGTGACCGCGGACGAGGCGAAGTCCGAGGAGCCGCTCGTCCTGTTGCTCGAGGAGGGAACCGACGAGATCGAGGAGCGATGCGACGAAATCGGATCGCTCGCGCGGGACCACGGGACCGTCGTCGTCGCCGACCCCCGCGGGGTCGGCGGGGTTCGCTCCCGAAACGTGAATACCCGACAGCAAAACGGCGGCGGGTACGACGACTACCACGGAACGGTCAACAAGCTCGCGTCCGACGCGCTGATGCTCGGCACGTCGCTGCTCGCGCTCCAGACGTTCGACGTTCTTCGTGCGGCCGACTACCTCGAGTCGCGACTCGACGGAGAGACGACGATCGCGGTCGAAGGTCACGGACTCTGGGGAATCCACGCGCTACTCGCTGCGGTCGTCGATCCGTCGATTCGGTCGCTCTCCGCCGTCGACCCGCTGCCGTCGTTCTACGAGCAGGCCACGACCGAGGAGATCCCGGTCGACCATCGGCTGAACGTCCACGGGATCGTCGGCGAGTTCGATATTCCACAGCTCCTGCCGGCGCTCGCCGACCGGGAAACCGACTGGGACGGCGCCGATCTCTCGCGGTATCGGTGACCGGTACGTTCGGACGGCGAAACAGTTTAGCCGACGCGCTCTCACGCCTCGTTCATGCAGATCGGACTGTGTACGATTTCGAACCAGGCAGCGAGCGTCGACTCCGTCATTCGCGACGCCGGCGACGCCGGCTACGACGGCGTCGAAGTATGGGGGCAAGATCACGTCGGAGACGGCGATCCGGAGACGTGTCGGTCGATCCGGGACGCCGCTCGAGCGGCGTCGGTCGAGATCCCCGTCTACGGCTCGTACCTGCGCGTCGGCGCGCCCGAGTTCGACGAGATCGTCGAGCGCGAACTCGAGATCGCCCGCCGGCTGGAGGCGGACCTGATCCGCGTCTGGGCCGGCAGCCAGGAGTACGGCGATCACGACGAGGGCCACTGGGAACAGGCGGTCGAGGATCTCTCGAGGGCGAGTCGGCTGGCGGCCGATCGAGGACTCGGCGTCACCGTCGAGAGGCACGCGAACACGCTCACGAACGACGGCGAAGGAGCGAGACGGCTCGTCGAGTCGGTCGACCGGGAGAACTGTCAGCTCAACTGGCAGCCCGCGTTCTCGATGGCACCGGACGCGCTGGTCGAGGAGGCGAGAGATCTCGCGCCGATCTCGAACAATATCCACGTGCAGGCGGTTCCGGAACGCGGCTCCCGCGACCGCTGTCCGCTCGAGGAGGCGTTCTTCGATATCGATCGACTGCTCGAAACCTTCGAGAACGTCGGCTTTTCCGGCTCCGTGAACGTCGAGTTCGTCGACGACGACCGTCCGTACCGGACGGCGATCGAGGGGGATCTCGAGTATCTCCGACGAGCATCGTCGTAGTGGAGCCGTTCGTTCTTCCGAAACAGTCCGCACACCGGCCGTCTCGACGCGGCTCGGCGGTCGAACGACGGATAACGGTGCTCGACCGGCTCCACCGGTAGAGGTCGAATCGACTTCGTTCGGCTACCGATAGTCGCGAGTCACGCTCGAGAATCGGACGCGACGCCGCTCGCCGCGGTGTCAGAAAAGCGTACCGCGTCTCGAGTTCCTCGCGGATCGCGGCTACTCCCGCGACCAGGTCGCGGTCAGCGGGATTCTGACGTCGTCGCCGACGCCGACGATGTACTCGTAGCCGCCGTCTTCGAGCTGATCGGGGTCGCTGAACTCCCGGATGAACGTCCGTTCGCCGACGTCGACGGTGACCGTATTCCCGCGGCCGACCTCGAGGTCCTCGATCGGGTACGCGCCGTTACCGCGACCCCGGGGCCCCGAGATGGCCGGGATCTGGGGCTCGGGCCGTCCGCGCCAGGGGTTGGTATCGTCGTTGTCGACGTAGACGAACCCCGTGTTGCGGTCGATCTGGCGTGAATCGTCCGGAATTCGGAGTTCGAGTTCGTTCTCGAGGCTCATCTCCCGCGTGAAGTCCTCGACGAATCCCCGGACGTAACCGGACGATTCCCGGACGAGCGGCTCGCCGTCGACGGGGCTGAGAAGCGTTCCGTCGTGGACGTACGCGTACTCGGGGTCGCCGTCCTCGAGCGAGTAGTAGCCGAAGAAGCCCCGGAACACGAACGTCTCGTCGACGGTCACCGTACTCACCTCCCCGAAGGTGCAGACGGCGTAGTCGGTCCGCCCGGAGGCGAGTTCGATCTTGACGGCGCGACCGTCGCCGCCGGTCACGTCGACCTCCTCGATCGAGTCGACGACGCGGTCGCCGTCGTAGTGCTCGATCGTCGAGACGAACGTGCTCTCGAGGTCGGAGCCGCTGCGGTGGGCCAGCGCGTACCGCAACGTTTCCGGGTTGCCGCTGTGCTGTGGCGGGTGTCCGTCCGCGAGGGCGACCTCGTCGAACTCGCCGAACGTGGTCAGTCGCATGTGGACCCCGTCCGCGTCGTCGTCGCGGTGGCCCCAGTGATCCTCGACGTCCCAGTCGACGACGACCTTTCGGTCGGGGTCGTCGTCGCGCTCGACGTCGTCGAGGTAGTTGAACCCGTTACCGATCGCCCGGTTGTACTCGGTGTCCTCGCCGTAGTCGGGCTTCGGCACGTCCGTTCCGGCGTAGGTGCCGCCGTCCTGGGCCACGAGGTCGACGCCCTCGGCGCTCGCCTCGCCCTTCGCGCCGTGGAAGCTGAAGTGGTGATCGTCGCCGCCGGCGACGCGGAAGAAGTCCACTGCGTAGGAGTGTTCCTCGTCGACAGCGACCATCGCGAGCGTCCGTCGGTAGTCGTCGGTCTGCGGATAGACGTGCGGCGCTTCGACGTCGACGAGGTTGACCCGATCGTCATCGCCGTCGAAGTGACGGGGGCGTGCCACCCACTGAGTGCCCTGTTCCGCTTCGTCGACGACGACGGTATTGTGGCTCACCGTGTTCATCGTCCAGTTGTGCCCCTTCGGCCAGTCGCTGGTGGCCTCGACGTATCCCAGATCGGGCGAGAGCTCGAGTTCGTGGGCGGCGACGCCGACGTTCAACGTATCGCTGTGGTTGTGATACGCGATGTCGTTGCGGCCGTAGTAGAGCCAGAAGGCTCGCTTCGCGTTGCCGAGTTCGGACGCGGCGTCCCTGTTCTCACGCTCGCTCTCGTCGATCAGCGTGAGGTAGTACAGCGCCATCAGGTGGTTGTCCGACTCCTCGTTCTTCCCGACGTTTTCGAAGCGCATCGTGGTGGTCCCGTCGGTCAGTTCGACGGTGTACGTGATCGTCTTCCGATCGAACGACGGACTGTAGAAGTCGACGGTGTCGATCTTCTCGTCGTCGACGTACAGGTCGTAGATCCCGTACGTCGAAACGAACAGCGCCTCGATCTCGAGGTCGTACTCGCCTTCCTCGTCGGCCTCGAACTCGAACTCCCACCACTCGCCCTCCTCGTAGGCCTGTAGCTGGATGGCCTCGTCGAAGCTGTCGTTGACGTCGGTGGACGCCTCGGCGAACAGTTCGGAGGTGTCGTAGGTGGTCCCGAACGACTCGTTGAGATAGTTCTCGCCGTCACGAAGCGCCGCGAACCCGTACCCGGCGAGGTTTCGACTCGACAGGTCGAGCGGTCCCTCGGCGTCGATCACCGCCTGGATATCGTCGGCTACTCCCTCGGGGTCGGCGTCGAAGATCGAACCGCGGATACCCGTCGTCGTGTAGCCGTTTACGAAGTGCCACAGCTGGGCGAAGACGTCCCGCTCGGTCGCCCGGTACCCCGATTCGATCGAGTTCGTGGAGAGGTAGTCCGTGTTCCGGTTCGGATGGGCGTTGCCGATCTCGGGGAGATACTGGTCGAGAAGCAGCAGGTGCGTGTTCTGTCGAAGCGTTTGCCGAAACTTCGGATGCTGATAGAGGTCGGCACCGTCGAATCCGTCGTACCCCTGGAGATGATCCGCGGCCTCTCGGAACGAGGTCTGCCGGATCTGGTTGTACATCGGGGAGCCCCTGTTGTTGTAGCCGTCCCGATCGACGACGTCGACCAGCGGCGCGAGGATGTTTCCGCCGGTGGTGATCCAGTTCTCGGGCTCTTCGTCCCACGCGTCTCCGACGAACTGCTCCTCGCCGGGCTGGAAGATCCACTCGATCGCCTCCGCCGTGTAGCCGTCGGGTTCGTCCAGCACGCGCGCGGACTGTGCGAGCGCACTGTACCCGCCGCTCTCGAGGACGATATCCGAGTTTTCCGCCGCCGGGAGTATCTCTCGGTGGATCCCGTCCTCGATGTTCTTGCGGATCTTCTCGAGGGAATCCTTCGCCTCGAGACCGGGATACTCGTCGGTCTTCGCGTCGAGGAACGCGACGAGTTCGTCGTCGCCCTCCATCCCGGGGAAGAACGCGTCGTAGGCCTGGATGATCGGACGCATCAGGTTCGACTCCCACGTCGCGCCGATCACCTTGCCAGTTCCGCGTCCGCCGGTGCTGTTCCAGTACTCCGTGAACGGATAGTCGTAGATGGTCATCTCCGGGTAGACGTCGGCGATCCGATCGAGGAGTACCGTTCCCGCCCGGGAGTACTTCCGATCGCCGGTGAGCAGGTAGGCGTCGGCGAGCGCTTCGACGATCCGGAGGATTCCGCCGGGCCGCCACACGTACCAGTGGTTGTAGTACGCGGCGAAGTTCAGCCGCTGCCCTTCGTCGCCGATGTCGCCGTCCTCGTCGATCCACCCCGTGCCGTCGTCGACGCCCCAGTCCTCGCCCATCTCGGGGTGTTCCTCGTTGACGAGGTACTGGTCGTCCGCGAGATCCGGATCGAACATCCCGCGGTCGTCGAGCCCGCTCTCGCGGTAGGCGGCGAAGTCGTTCGTCGGGACGACGTACTCCCCCGTCGCCGTCGTCATCTTCCACGGCCGGTCGAGACCGCGGTCGATCCCGACGCCGGTCCAGCTCCACCCCATCAGTTCACGGACGTGCGTCGTTCCGCCGCCGCGCGGAATCTCCTGAGAGGTGACCATGTGCCAGAGATCGTCCAGCGTGTACTCCGCGAGGTACTCGTCGGCGCTTTCGACCGCGCTATCCCGCTCGGTCGCTGCCCAGTCGTAGCGCTCGATGTTGTTGCGGGCGTTCTCGCGCATCTCCTCGGTCCAGAGCGTCGTTCGCGTCTTCGCGTTGACCGCGTCCGAATCGGCGGACACTGCTCCCGTTCCGGCGGTGAGCCCCGCGAGAATCCCGCCACCGGTCGTCGCCAGCAGGGATCGTCTCGAGACCTCGAAACCGGTCGTTCGGTCGGTTACCGCACGACGCTCGTCGTCCCAGTCACTGCGCTTCCCGCTCCGTTCATTGCGAGACATCACCACACACATGAGATTCACCGATAATAGAACTTTTCCCTGTGTTCATTATTTCAGAAAACTATGTAGACGATATGATGTTTTTGCTACCGCTGCGAAAGAAGATGCGCGGAGTCCGCGACCGTTTCCTCCTCGGCTGGCCGATCCGGGCGGAGCGTGCGCCGAACTGGATACGCTGCGACCGGTTCGACGAGTGTGAACCTCGCCCCTACGCCCGTGTCCAGGTCGCAGTCAGCGGGATTCTGACGTCGTCGCCGACGCCGACGATGTACTCGTAGCCGCCGTCCTCGAGCCGGTCGGGATCGGCGAACTGCTGGATGAACGTCCGTTCGCCGACGTCGACGGTCACTTCGTTTCCGCTGCCGACGGTCACGCCCTCGACGGGGTACGCACCGTTGCCCTGCCCCCGCTGACCTCGCTTCTCGACCGGCTGGTGCTCCTCGTAGCGGTTGCCCCGCCAGCTATCGGACGCGTCGTTGTCGACGTAGACGAAATCCGAGATGCGTTCCTCGAGCGTCCGCTGATCGTCCGGAATCCGGAGCTCGAGTTCGTTCTCGAGGCTCATCTCCCGCGTGAAGTCCTCGACGAACCCGCGGACGAACCCCTGCGATTCCTGAATCAGCGGTCGCCCGTCGACGGGCTCGAGCAGCGTGCCGTCCTGGACGTACGCGTACTCGGGGTCGCCGTCCTCGAGCGAGTAGCAGCCGAAGAAGCCCCGGAACTCGAACGTCTCGTCGACGGTGACCGTCCCTCGCTCGTCGAACGCGCAGACGACGTAGTCGGTTCGGCCGCCGGCGAGTTCGACCTTGACGGCGCGACCATCGCCGCCGGTCACGTCGACCTCCTCGATCGAGTCGACGACGCGGTCGCCGTCGTAGTGCTCGATCGTCGAGACGAACGTGCTCTCGAGGTCGGAGCCGCTGCGGCGGATCAGCGCGTATCGGAGCGATTCGGGGTTGCCGCCGCGGGCGGGTGGATGACCGTCGGCCAGCGCCACTTCGTCGAACTCGCCGAACGCGGTCAGTCGCAGGTGGACGCCGTCCGCACCGTCGTCGCGGTTGTTCCAGTGATCCTCGACGTCCCAGTCGACGGCGACTTTCCGGCCGGGATCGGCGTCGCGTTCGACGTCGTCGAGGTAGTTGAAGCCGCTGCCGACCGCCCGATTGTACTCGGTGTCCTCGCCGTAGTCGGGCTTCGGAACGTCCACTCCGGCGTAGGTGCCGCCGTCCTGGGCCACGAGGTCGACGCCCTCGGCGCTCGCCTCGCCCTTCGCGCCGTGGAAGCTGAAGTGGTGGTCGTCGCCGCCGGCGACGCGGAAGAAGTCGACCGCGTAAGAGTGTTCCTCGTCGACCGCGATCATCGCCGTCGTGCGGCGGTACTCGTCGCACTGCTCGTACGCGTGCCGCGCGTCGACGTCGATCAGGTTCACCCGGTCGTCGCTTCCCTCGAAGTGACGCGGATCGGCGACCCACTGGGGATCCTGTCGCTGTCCGTCGACCGTCACGGTATTGTGGCTGATCGTGTTGGCCGTCCAGTGTCGTCGCTTGGGCCAGTCACCGGTTTCTTCGGGATAGCCGAGGTCGGGCGAGAGCTGAAGGCCGTCAGCGGCGACGCCTAGATTCAGCGTATCGCCGTGGCTGTGAGCGCTTCCGCCGCCGTTGATGCTGTTACGACCGTAGTAGAGCCAAAACGCGCGCTTCGCGTTTCCGAACTCGACCGCTCGAGCCCTGCGCTCGCGGTCCGTCTCGTCGAAGACCTCGAGGTAGTAGACGGCCATCCGATAGCCACCCGACTCCTCGTTCTTCCCGACGTTTTCGAAGCGAATCGTGGTGGTCCCTTCCGTCAGCTCTACCCTGTACGTGATCGTCTCGCGATCGAACGACGAACTGTAGAAATCGACGGTGTCGATCTTCTCGTCGTCGACGTACAGGTCGTAGATCCCGTACGTCGAAACGAACAGCGCCTCGATCTCGAGGTCGTACTCGCCGCTCGCGTCGACGTCGAACTCGAACTCCCACCGCTCGCCGGGGTTGTCCGCGTTGAGCTGGATAGCTTCGTCGAAGCTATCGTCGACTTCCGTCGACGCCGCCGCGAACAGGTTCGAGAAGTCGGAGGTGATCCCGAACGACTCGTTCAGATAGTTCTCGCCGTCGCGCAGGGCGGCGAAGCCGTAGCCGGCCAGGTTCTGGCTCGGCAGATCGAGCGGTCCCTCGGCGTCGACGATCGCTTCGATCTCGTCGCTGATTCCTCCCGGATCGGCGTCGAAGACGTCGCCGTCGATCCCCGCCGTCGAGTACCCGTTCGCGAAGTGCCACAGCTGGGCGAAGATCTCGTCACCCGTGACTTCGTAGCCGTCCTCGATCGCGGACTGACTGAGGTAGTTGCCGTCACGGTTCGGATGGGTGTCGCCGATCTCGGGCGTGTGGCGGTCGATCAGGAGCAGGTGGGAGTTCTGGCGGAGCGCGTGTCGGAACTTCGGGTGCTGGTAGAGGTCGGCGCCGTCGAAGGCGTCGTAGCCCTTCAGCGCCTCCGCCACCTGGCGGATCGACGACATCTCGATGCGGTTGTACAGCGGTGCGGACTGGTTGGAGTAGCCGTCGCGGTCCCAGACGTCGACGATCGGCACGAGGAGATCGCCTCCGGTCGTGATCCAGTTCTCGGGCTCGCGGTTCCAGACGTCGCCGACGAACCGCTCGCCGCCCGGCTGGAAGACGAACTCGATGGCCTCTTCGGTGTAGCCGTCGGGTTCGTCCAGGACGCGCGCCGAGATCGCCACCGCGGAGAGCTGTCCGCGACCGGGAACGAGGTCGGAGCTCTTCGCCGCCGGCAGCATCTCGCGGACGAAGTTGTCCTCGATGTTCTCGCGGATCTTCCCGACGGAATCTTTCGCCTCGAGGCCGGGGAACTCCTCGGTCTTCGCGTCGAGGAACGCGACCAGTTCGCCGTCGCCGTCCATGCCGGGGAAGAACGCGTCGTACGCCCGGAGGAGGTCCCGGACGAGGTTCGGCTCCCACCCGCCGCCGATCACGCGTCCCGTCTGTCGCCCGCCGTGGTTGTTCCAGTAGTCGGGCTGCATGTACGCCGAGGCGTCCATCCCCGGGTAGACGTCGGCGATGCGATCCAGCAGGACGGTTCCCGCTCGAGAGTACGTCCGGTCGCCCGTGAGCAGGTAGGCGTCGGTGAGTGCCCGTACGATCCGGAGAATCCCGCCGGGGCGCCAGACGTGCCAGTGGTTGTAGAAGGCGACGAAGTTCATCCGTTCGCCGGGCGAGCCGACGTCGCCGTTCTCGTCGATCCACCCCGTGCCGTCGTCGACGCCCCAGTCCTCGCCCATCTCGGGGTGTTCTTCGTTGACCAGGAGGTCGTCGTCCGCGAGGTTCGGGTCGAACATCCCGCGGTCGTCGAGCCCGCTCTCGCGGTAGGCGGCGAAGTCGTTCGTCGGGACGACGTACTCCTCGAACGTGTTCGTCCGCATCTTCCACGGTCGATCCGTTCCCGGATCGTGGTAGCCGCCCATCGTGTCCTCGCGGAACGAGGCGACGCCGCCTCCGCGCGGGATCTTCTGGGACGTGACCGTGCGCCAGAGGTCGTCCAGCGTGTACTCCGCGAGGTACTCGTCGGCGCTCGCGACGGCTGCGTCGCGTTCGGCGGCCGCCCAGTCGTAGCGCTCGACGTTACGACGGGCGTTCTCGCGCATCTCCTCGGTCCAGATCGTCGGCCGCATCTTCGCGTTGACGACGTCGGAGTCGTCCTCCGCGGTGGCGCTTCCGGTGACGAGACTCCCGAGGATCCCCGCGCCCGTCGTCGCGAGTACCGACCGACGCGAGACGTCGCCGTCGACGACTCGCCCCGCTACCGAACACAGGGTTCCGTCGTACCAGCTCCCGCTAGTCGTGCCTCTCTTGTCGCCTGTCATCAATTCACACATTCGCGCCGGCGGTAATATAGTTTATCCACACCAGTCTTCACTATAAAATAGCGCCTCGAACGATCGATTTCGTTACGAGAGGCGCCGCGGCTCGAGACGGCCTCGAGGATCGTCGCCAAGGATCGAGAGCGGTTTGGCGACGGAAGCTTTTTCCCGCCCGTTTTCGAACGACACGACGACTCATGACAGTTCGATCCCCTTCGGTGATTCGACGTGTCTGACGAGCGCACGATCTACGACGAACTCGGCGTGCCGACCGTGATCAACGCGACCGGGACGAAAACACGGATCAGCGGGTCGCTGATGCGCGAGGAGGCGGCGGACGCGATGCGCGAGGCGTCCCGGGCGTTCGTCCGCATCTCGGACTTACAACAGCGCGCCTCGGAACTCGTCGCCGACGTGACCGGCGCCGACGCGGGCTACGTTACGAGCGGCGCGAGCGCCGCGTTATCGATGGCCGCCGCGGCGTGTCTCGCCGGCGACGACCTCGAGACGATGGCGCGCCTTCCCGACACCGAGGGCGTGCCGGACGAAATCGTCATGCCGCGGACCCACCGGAACGGCTACGATCACGCCCTTCGCCTTTCCGGAGCGACGATCGTCGACGTCGGGACGAACGACTACCACCTCGGCACCGGCTCGGAGAACGTCGAGCCGTGGGAGATCGAGACGGCCATCACCGACGAGACGGCCGCCGTCGCCTACATGGAAAAACCCTACACGCAGCCGCCGCTCGAGACGGTCTGCGAAATCGCCCACGACAACGGCGTTCCCGTCATCGTCGACGCGGCGGCGGAGCTACCGCCGGTCGAAAATCTCTCGCGGTTTATCGAGCAGGGTGCCGATCTCGTCGCGTTCAGCGGCGGGAAGGCGATCCGCGGCCCGCAGTCGACCGGGATCCTCGCCGGCGACGAGGAGCTGATCCGGTCGGTCGCCCGCCAGCACCTGGACATGCACGCGGCCGACGCGGTCTACGATCCGCCGTCGGATCTCGTCGCCGCCGACGAGTTGCCGGGCGTTCCGCGCCAGGGAGTCGGCCGCTCGATGAAGGTCGGCAAGGAGGAGATCGTCGGCCTGATCCGCGCGCTCGAGCTGTTTCTCGAGGAGGACCACGACGCCCGGCTCCGAGAGTGGCACGAACGCGCGGAGCGTCTCGGGTCGGCGCTCGCCGACGTTCCCGGACTCGAGACGCGACTCGAGGGTGGCGACAAGACCGACGCCGTCACCCAGGTCGCCGCGACCGTCGATCCCGATCGCGCGGCGACCGACGCGACGGCGCTCGTCGGATCGCTCAGGCGGGAGACCCCGCGCGTGTTCGTCGGCGCCGATCGGCTGGACGACGACGAGTTCACGATCAACCCGATGTGTCTCACGGACGACGAGGCCGACTACGTCGTCGACCGGATCCGGGCGACGCTCTCGTAGGACGAGAGAACAATCTGTAGCACGATCGGCACGGCCCGGTTTGGGTAGGTAGTTCTCGCGCGAAAACGTCGCTCGCTTCGCGTACGCCCTGGGGGCGGTCCTCGGCGGGATGTACCTCGAGCGCCGCGTCGACGAACTGGGCGACGTCGGCGCGCCGATCGTCGCCTCGGCCGCCGCGGTAGCGCTGGTCGCGCACTACAACTGTCGTAGCCGCTGAAAGTCAATGCACACCTGCTCGCGAATTCACGAACAGCGTGTGAACCGTTTCAGTTGGTACTATACAGCATCGTTCCGCGGCTCGAGTACTTCGACGAACGCGACGAGCGAACGACTCCGGACGACCGGAAAGCGTCCTGACGACGAACGCGCGGTAACGCCGACGAAAAGGAGAACGGACTAGTTGAGCTGCTCCTCGTCGCTGCCGACCTTCTTCGCGTGTCGCGCTCTGATCCGCGGGTTGAACACGCGATCCATTCCCTGGGCGAACAGGATCAGCCCGAACGAGAGGACGACGACCGCGGCCATCGGCCAGAAGATCTGGTAGAAGTTACTCAGGTTGACCAGCGCGTGCGCTTCCGAGTACGCGGTCTGCATCATGATGCCCCAGTTCGCGGTCGTAAACGGAAGGACGCCGAGGAAGTACAGCGCGACGGAGCCGAAGACAACCTGTCGTCCCGCGTTCGCGAAGTTGATGAGGATGTACGGCATCAGCTGCGGCGCGATATCTCGCGAGAGAATCGTTCGCGAGGGGAGCCCCATCGTCCTGGAGGCCTCGACGTACGACTCCTGGCGGAGTGTCAGAACCTGCGACCGGAGCGCACGCGCGAGTCCCGGCCAGGCGTCGATCGCGAGAATCACGCCGACGAGCCACGCCCGTCGGGGCGACCAGATCGCCGCGAGCACGATGAGCAGCGGCAGCCCGGGCATCGTCATCACGACGTCCGTGACGTACATGAGGAGCTCGTCCGTCTTGCCGCTCTTGTACCCGGCCGTAATCCCGAAGATCGCGGCGAGACCGACGGAGACGATCGCTCCGGCGACCACCATCTCGAGCATGTCCGGCGTCGCGTGGACGAGGTTCCGGGTGATGGGCGTTCCGTAGTTGTCGGCACCGAGCGGGTACCGGACGACGAACCCCGGTATCGAGATCGCGCCGAGCGAAAGCTCGTGAGAGAAGCCGAAGTCGATCCAGCCCCCCTCCTCCCAGAGGGCGGCGATGCCGCCGTGGAACGGCTGTAGGTTGTTCGGGGCCTGATTCGTCCCCGGTGCCGTCACCAGGCGCGGTCCGATCGTTCCGAAGAAGACGAACGCGGTGATGACTAGCATCCCGACCCGCGTTCGCCAGTCGTTCCAGGCGACTCGTCCCGGAGCGAGGACGTACGCGTCGACGACCCGCTCGAGACGCTCCCGTCTCGAGAGGTCGACGGTTTCGGCCTCGGATAGGTGGCCGAACAGTTGTTCGTCGGTTAGCTGTCCGTCCGCTTCCAGTCGTGATTCGTTAGTATGACTCACTTTGATCACCCGATCCGATCCGCGGGTCGACGATGCCGTACGTGAACTCGGCGATGAGGATACCGATGAGCGTGACGATCGTGAAGAAGAGGAACGATCCCATCAACAGCGGGTAATCCCGCCGCATGACCGCGTCGAACGTGTACCAGCCGACGCCCGGGTACGTGAAGATGAACTCGAGGAGGACGCTGCTCGAGAACACCGCAGCGATGCCGATCATCATCTGGGTGTACAGCGGCAGGATCGCGTTGCGCGCGACGTAGCGGGTCGCGATACGCGTCGAACTAATTCCGCGGAGCCGCGCGACGCGGAGGTAGTCTTCGCCCAGGATCCGGATGGAGTTTCCTCGCATCGAGAGAGCTCCTCCGCCGAAGCCGACGATGAAACTCGACATGATCGGCAGTACGGCGTGGTAGGAGATGCTCGCCATGAACCGGACGTTCAGACCGGTTTCCAGACTCGTGTTGTACCGTCCGCCGGTCGGGAAGAGTCCGAGCTCGTAGCCGAAAAACGCGAGAAAGAGGATCGCGCCCACGTAGTACGGAACCGAGTTCAGGAACGTCGCGAGCACGGTCGTGTAGGTGTCGAACCGCGATCCCTCCTTGTAGGCCATCGCCGCCCCGAGGAGGATGTTCGTCGTGTATCCGAGCGCCAGTCCGTAGACGCTGATGAAGACGGACCAGGGCATCGCCGCAAACAGGATATCGAACACGGGGGCGTTGTAGACGTACGAGTGACCGAAATCCTGGTAGAGGATGATGTCCTGCAGGTACTCGACGTACTGGACGTACACCGGCTGATCGGGATCGAAGCCGGTGTGTTGTTCGACCATCGCATCGAGCACCTCGGGATCGGCCGTCCCCCCACCTGCTTCCATTTGCGACTCGAATTGCGCCCGCATCGCCTGGGCCGGGTTCCCCGGCATAAGCCGAAATAGCGCGAACGTGATCGTCGTTACAGATATGAGTGTCACGACTGCGTGAAGCGTTCGTTTGACAAAGTATCTCATCTACGATGGTGTGGTATCTGATTGCACAGGTAATATATCTTGTCCCGCGAGCGGACGCCGGGTTCTGGAATCACCAGAGACATCGCCAGAGTATCCCGCCGCTCAGCAGCGCGAGCCCGGAGAGCCCCGCGACGTTCATAAGAGATATGACATACGTCTCGGAGCCGGGTTCGGCGGCGACGAGCCAGATAATCATCAGCCCGAGGAAACCGACCGAGAACGTGAACAACATCCGCCACGCGCTCTCGTAATCGCAGACGTGGTCGAGAAACGTTTTGTCGTATTTGCTGCTCATCTGTTTCCGTGATTTCCGCGTGAGAGCAAAAGCTTTCGGTCGGCCTCAGTCGTTCGCCGTCCCCGTCTCGAGCGAGACCGTCTCGTCCTCGATCGGCTCGCTCTCCCAGTACTCGTGGTTTTCGTCCTCGCGGAAGCAGGCGACGCGAGAGGCGCCCTCGGTGTCTTTCAGTTCGGGGGCCTCCCGCGTGCAGACCTCGCGAGCGTCCGGGCATCGCGTCTGGAACGGACAGCCGCTCGGCGGATCGGTCGGATCGGGGATGTCGATCTCTCGGATCGGCGGATCGGTGGCGTTCGCCTCCTCGGCCTCGTCCGGGTCGAGCGGCGGCGTCGCCCACCGAAGGACCTTGGTGTAGGGATGTTTCGGGTCGTGAATAATCTCCTGTGCCGGGCCGATCTCGACGAGGTTGCCGAGATACATGATGCCGATTCGCCCGCCGGACTTCTCGGTGAGATAGCGCGCGTTCGAGAAGTCGTGCGAGATGAACAGGTACGACGTGTCGAACATCTCCTGGAGGTCGAGCATCAGATCCATCATCTCCACTCGGAGCGAGACGTCGAGCGCGCTCACCGCCTCGTCCGCGAGGATGAGATCGGGGCTCATCAACAGCGCTCGAACGAGGACGACGCGCTGTTGTTCGCCGCCGCTGAGCTGGTGCGGGAACCGTGCCGCGTAGTCCTCGGGTGGCTTCATTCCGACGCGCTCGAGCAGGTTGTAGATCACCGTTTCCCGATCACTCGGACTGAGATCCGGCCGCCAGCGCTTCAGCGGGGCCGAGAGACTCGCGCGAACCGTTCGGGAGGAGTTCAGCGAACTGCCGGGATCCTGGTGAACGATCTGGAGGGCTCGCCGGATGTCGTCGAACGCGATGTCACCGTTTCCTGCTTTCGCCTCCTCGATGTCTTGTCCCCGGAACGTGACGGATCCGCTCGTCGGCTCCTGCAGACCGATCGCGGTTTTGCCGAGGGTCGTCTTTCCGCACCCGGACTCGCCGACGAGTGCGACGACCTCGTTTTCGCGGAGGTCGATCGAGACGTCGTTGACCGCCCGAACCACGGTCTCTTTGCCGAACAGTTCGTCGATGAACCCCGACTGTTCGAAGTGAACGTCGACGTCCGCCAGGGAGACCACGGTCTCCTCGTCTGAATCGACGGTCGAAGGCGGAACCATCGCGTCGGCCGAGTCGACGCCGAGCGCGTACTCGATTTCGTCGCTCGACCGTTCCCAGTGGAAGCAGGCCGCTCCGCGCTCGTCGCTGACGGTGTGATAGTCCGGATCGGACTGCACGCACTCCTCGCTCGCGAGCGGACAGCGGGGGTGGTACGAACAGCCGCTCGGTGCGTCGACCGGATCGGGGCTCTCACCCTCGATCGGGTTCATATCTTCCAGGGACGCGTCGACGCTCGGCACCGACTTCAACAACGCCCGCGTGTACGGGTGTGCGGCATCCCGGATGATCTGCTCGCTGGGTCCGTATTCGACGAACTCGAACGCGTACATGACGGCGAGGCGATCGGCCAATCCGGCGACGAGCGGGAGGTCGTGCGTAATGAACACGATCGTCAGGTCGTACTCCTCTTGCAGGTTCCCCAGGAGGCTCATGATCGACCGCTGCATGAGCAAATCGAGCGCCGCCGTCGGTTCGTCCATCACGAGCACCTTCGGCTCGAGGATCAGGCTCAGCGCGATGAGCGTCCGCTGTTTCATCCCGCCGGAGAGTTCGTGCGGGTACGAATCGAGGACGCGGTCCGGATCGAGGTACAGCTCCGCGAGCAGCTGGCGGCCGTGTTCCATCCGATCCGCGAGGTCTTTTCCGTGGGCTCTGATCGTCTCCTCGAAGTGCTCCCGGATTTTCATCGTCGGGTTGAACGAACTCATCGCCCCCTGGAACACCATCGAGATCTCTTCCCAGCGGAACGTCTCGAGTTGATCCTCGCTCAGGGACAGGACGTCGACGGGATTTCCATCGGGCGGGTGATAGATAATCTCGCCGGACACCCGCCCGGGATCGACGACCGCGTTGAGCAGGGCCGACGCGAACATCGACTTCCCGCTCCCGCTCTCCCCGACGATCCCGAGCATCTCGTCGCGATGCACGTCGAAACTCACGCCGTCGAGGACGCGGGAGGTGCCTCGATCCATGTCGAACGTCACGTCCACGTCGCGTACCTCGAGAATAACGTCTTGCGGGCTATCACTTCTGTGTGCGATATCGAGTTCGGTCCGGGTCATAGTTGAGATGATGGGTCCTGAGTCACTCCGCGTCTCGCATCGGTCTTCGACGGCGGAGCGAGCCGTCGATTTTCTGTACGTGGTGGTTTGGCACAACACACATATTAATCTTTGCGACGTTCCGCCGCGTCCGAACGCGTCCGCCGACCGGGGCCAACATTTATATGGAATCTTATAGAAGATAGGTCCGACACGATGGAAACTGCTACGGAGAAAGACACAGATCCGGAAGAAGAGCTGATGTACAGGCTTCTCAAGACGCTTCGAGGATCGCTCCTGTTGTCGTTCGTCGCGATCGGCGTCGTCCTGTTGCTCGTCGCCGCCGTCTTCGAGAGCGGCGTCCAGATCACCAGTCAGGACGGCGTCATCGCCGGAATGCTCGGCGTGTTCGGTATTTCGGCGATCGTCTCCGCGGGATCGTTTTACCTGTTGCTAAAGCGACTCCGTCGGGACTGAACTCTCGATTCTCCGAGCCGCTAGCGAGAGGGGCCGAACGATCGGATGGGTTGCAGGAAATGGCGTCGAAAGTTAGACATTTAATCTATAACGTCCGTGTGTAATTTATGGTGAGTGATAGCACGGGGCACAGTATCGACTCAGCTGAGGAGTTTCTGACGCGCCGTCGAATGCTCGCCGCAAGTTCGGCGACGATCGCCGGCGGCCTCGCAGGGTGTCTGGGAGGTGAGCAAACCGGTTCCGGGGACGCGATCAGGACGTTCCAGCCGATGATTCCCGACGAGATGAATTTCAACACTTGGGCGTCGGGATATCCGTGGTCGCAAACGTGGCTGCTTCTCGAGCCGGTTCAGCGATTTTTTACCGACGGTTCCGTCGAAAACCAGATGATCGAACACTGGGAGTACAATCCCGATGAACGGGCCCTGACGGTGGAGTTCGAAGACGGCTGGCACTGGTGGAACGGTGACCAGATCACCGCCGAGGACAAGTACTGGTACGAGGAGTGCGCCCGTCTCGTTCACGGCGAGGGGAGTGACCTCGAAGATCTCGTTCTCGAGGACGAGATGACGATCACCCGGGTGTACAAAGAACCGCAGAATCCCGAACTGGTCGAGTACAAACTCGGCGGTTATCTGGGCGAGATGATGCGAGTCCACCGCGACAAGTTCCGGCCGTGGGCGGAAGAACTCCGGGACGCGTCGAACCAGGAGGAGCGACTCGAAATCGAAGACCGGATGGCCGACGAGATGCCGCTCCACATCTCGACGGTCGCGGAGGAAGGACTCGGAAACGGCCCGTTCAAGATCGTCGATTACAGCACCGAGGGAATCGACCTCGAGTTTCTCCTCGCGGAGGACGATGCGGTCGCACAGCGGCTTCAGGGGGGCGATATCGACTTCGGCTACAGCCTCCTCCAGACGTGGGTCGGTGAGGAGATGGCTGCCGATCACGTAGCGGACATCCACAGGTGCGATGACACGTTCATGCGCCGAATCGAAATATTCGGACGGGGCCCGGGATCGGAGCACCTCCGCAAGCGCGAGGTCCGTCGGGCGATCGCACACGCCGTCGACAATCGTCACGTCTCGAACAACTACAGCGCGCCGAGCACCGCTCGCGAAGCGCAAACGGGGCTCACAGCGGAGGTCACTTCGAACTGGCTCGACGATGACTACGTCGCCGATTACCTCGAGTATCCCTTCGAAGCCGACGAGGACGGTGCGACCGAACTGATGGAACGAGCCGGGTACGAACTCGAGGACGACCGGTGGGTTGACGAAGACGGCGACCGCGTTTCGTTCGAAATTGTCATTCCCGACCACAACACCAACATCGGACGGACGGTTTCGGATCAACTCGCGAACTTCGGATTCGAGATCGACTTCGATGTGCTCGAAGGGGCGACCTACAGAGCGAATACTGAAGAGACGATTAATTTCGATATGACCGTTGGTGAGCACGGTGGACTGATCGCGCATCCGTTTTATTACTTCCGGCACGATCACACCCATTCTCTCGACATGGGCGATACCGGCGTCATCGAAGACGTACTGGAAGAGGGAGAAACGCGTGCTCCGTACAACGGTCGCGAGATCGTCATCGAGATTTCGTCGAACGTCGGGGACGAAGACCCGTCCGGTTCGACCGAGGAGATCAATCTCTTCGAACTCGACCAGGAGTGGCGGGTCACCGCCGAAGAAGATCGGAGCAGAGAAATCGCCGAGATCTTCTCGTGGTACTGGAACTTCCACTTGCCCGGCATCGACCTCGTCGAAGTACGGAGTGGGACCTTCGGCAACACCCGGGACTTCGAGTTCCAGACTGACACGAAAGACTGGAGTTGCTACCGCGGTGCGTACCGCGGCGTAAAACGCGGCCACGTCTCGCCAAAGTGACGGAGACACGTCAGCCCGAACGTACGAACTCGAGAAAAGTATTTAACCTATGACTTATAATACTAATTGCGTATGCCAAACAGTGACAGATACGGCACCGTGGACTCTGCGGAGGAGTTCCTGACGCGGCGTCAGATGCTTGCCGCGAGTTCGGCGATGGTTGCTGGGGGTCTCGCCGGCTGTATGGGTGGCGAGACGGATTCCGAAGACGGGACGAGTACGATTCGTTCGTGGCAGCCGACGATTCCGGAGGAGATGAACTTCAACCACTGGGCGGGAGGATACCCGTGGTCCCAGTCGTGGCTGATCCTCGAGCCGGTTCAGCGATTTTTCGCCGACGGATCGATCGCGCTCGAGCAGATCGAAGACTGGGAGTACGACCCCGACGAACAGGCCGTGACCGTGGAGTTCGCGGACGGCTGGTACTGGTGGAACGGAGACCAGATCACCGCCGAGGATAAGTACTGGTTCGAGGAGTGTGCCCGTCTCTTCCAGGGAGACGGTAGCGATCTCGAGGATCTCATTCTCGAAGACGAAATGACGCTGACCCGGGTGTACGAGGAGCCACAGAACCCCGAGTTACTCCAGTACCAACTGGGCGGGTATCTCGGCGCGATGCAACGCATTCACCGCGACAAATGTAAGCCGTGGGCGGAAAAGCTTCAGGATGCGTCCGACCACGACGAGCGCCTCCAGATCCAGGAAGAGATGGCCGACGAGATGCCGCTCCACATCTCGACGGTCACGGACGAGGAACTCGGGAACGGACCGTTCCAGATCGTCGATTACGATACGGAAGGGATCTACTTCGAACTGTTCGAGGACCACCCCTACGCGGATCAGATCGAGATCGACGAGTTCGAGTTCCTCCTCGCACAGGACGACGCCCTCGCACAGCGGATTCAGGGTGGCGACGTCGACTTCGGCTTCGGATTACTGCAGCAGTGGGTCGGCGAGGGCGCGGCTCCCGACCACCTGGAGGACGTTTCCGTGTACGAGGATTCGTTCATGCGAAAGCTCGAGTTCTACGAACAGGGCCCGGGAGCGGAACACATCCGCCAGTACGAGGTTCGACGAGCGATCGCTCACGTCCTGAACCTCGAGCACATCTCGACGAACTACAACAACGAGAGTACGCCACGCGAAGCCCAGACCGGGCTTCCGTCGGACGTCACGTCGAACTGGCTCGACGACGATTACGTCGCGGACTACATCGATTACTCGGTCGAAGACGACGAGGAGAGCGCGACGGAGCTGATGGAGCAGGCCGGATACGAACTCGATGGCGACGAGTGGGTCGGCGAAGACGGCGACGTCGTGTCGCTGGAGATCGTGATTCCGGATTACCAGACGAACCTCGCGCGTTCGATCTCGGACCAACTCATCAACTTCGGGTTCGAGATCGACCTCAACGCCCTCGAGTCGGCGACGTTCAACGATCGAACGTCGGACAACATCGATTTCGACCTGGCCATCGGTAGTCACGGCGCACAGACCGCACACCCCTTCTACTACTTCCGACACAATCACACGCACAGTAACGAACTGGGTGACGCGATCGACATCCAGCAAGCACTCGACGAGGGAGAGACGCGATCGCCGTACAACGGTCGCGAAATCGTGCTCGAACTCCCGACCGAGGTCGGACGGGAGGATCTCTCCGGCTCGACCGAGGAGATCAACATCTTCGAACTCGACCAGGAGTGGCGAACGGTCCAGGAAGAACAGCGCAACGAGGAGATCGCCGAGATCTTCTCGTGGTACTGGAACTTCCACTTGCCCGGCATCGACCTCGTCGAAGTTCAGACCGGGACCTTCGGCAACACCCGGGACTTCGAGTTCCACACGGACACGACCGACTGGGAAGCGTACCGCGGTGCGTTCCGCGGCCTGAAGCGGGGCCACGTTTCACCACGCTAGTGATGAGCTACCCCTCGTCGCTGCTCGAGCGTAATCGGGCGTTCGAACCGACGAGAGAACCGGGTTTCGGCTCGCGATACTGAACTGCGAATCGGCCACGAATTCGACCACGCGGTTTCGCCTTCTTTCCCGGTCGCGAACGTTGTACCGGACGGCACACTTATTATCATTCGAATACGTTACCACCGACATGGATGTCGCCTGTATTGGTGCTGGCACTATGGGCCAGCGATTACTCGAACAGTTCGATCGTCACGACGACGTCGCTGTCACTGCGGTCTGTGATCTCGACGGGGCAACTGCCCGCACCGTCGCGGAGCCGCGCGATGCAACGGTGTATACGGATTACGAGAAACTGTACCAAAACGAACGACTCGACGCCGTCCTCGTCGCGATCCCTTCGTTTGCCCACACTGAGCAGGCGATCATGGCCGCCGAGCGGGGGCTCGATCTCCTCGTCGAAAAGCCAGTCGCGCGAACGAACGAGAAGGCGAGAGAGATCCGGGCCGCTATCGAGAACAACGACGTCATCTCTCAGTCGGGATACCTGTCCCGCTACTCGAGTCTGATCGACCGGGCCGAGGAACTGATCAGCGGGCGGACGCTGAGCCTCATCGAGGGTCGATACTGGGGCGGCGTCCCCGGACGCGAATGGGGTCGGCAGAAAGCGAAGTCCGGCGGCGGCAACGTCCAGCTGACGACACACGTTTTCGATCTGATTCGCTACTTCGGCGGCGAGGTCCAGGCGGTCACCGCGTTCGGTGGGTCGCGCGTCGACCTCGAGTCGATCGACTTCGAGGACGTCAACTCGACCACGATGAAACACGAGAACGACGTGGTCAGTCACGTCTCGACGAACTGCGTGACGCCGGTCGGCCGCAAACTCGAACTGGTCGGCGACGGGTTCTACCTCGACCTCGATTTCACTCACCGGACGCTCACCGGAACCGTCGATGACGAGGCCGTCGAGTACGAGTCCGACGACTCGAACGAGGCGCTTCGTCGAGAAGTGGACGCGTTCGTCGCCGCCGTAACCGAACGGGACGAAGCGTACGTCAGGAGCGACTACGCGGACGCCGCAAAGACGCTCGAGCTAACGCTGGCCGCAAACGAAGCGATCGAAACCGGCGAACCGGTCTCGCTTTCGTAGGTTCGAGTGCGGGTCGTCGTGTTCCCGCCCGGTAAACCGGATTATCTCGGTGAACTCGGTTCTCGGACGGCGGAAACGGCCGGTTTACGTTTTCACACGCTATTTGATAATACTAAACAACGCTGTTGCTCGAGCCGGACTCGCGCGTGTTCGATCACGCTTTCGCCTCGAAGATCGATCGTATATCGGTACCGCTGAACAGGGTCCTGTTCGGCTGTGGTCCCGGTATCGGTACTCGCCACGCCCGCATTACAGCAGTACTAATGTAAAAAAATTCTGCCGTCGTCATAATGGATGGCTATTTCCATCCACTTCGACGACAGGTTAGTACACCATATGAATTTAATATTATTAAACAATAGAGCGTCGATACAACGGAGCGCAGCAGTTCACTAGTATGTAACCGTCTATATCATTCTCATCACTATATATCTACACGTCCGGGAACGCTATTTCGACCATCTCCCAAATACGCCCTTTTTATGGCCTTTAGATGCCTATAATGCCCAGAAACAAGGTCTTTCCTTTCTGAGAGAAATCACTGGTAGCAGACATGAATACTAACACTAGTCAAACATGTAATCTCAAAGCCGAACGTCGATACGGGATTCTATTCTATAATCGATACCCCCGTTCATCTGCTGGGGAAACACTTCGTTTGACGTCAATCGTCCGCTTCGATTTCGGCGACGGGGCGAGCGTGGACGTTCGATACCAGTCCACGACGTTCTACCGACCGTTGGTCGAGACCAGAGACGCCCTCCACCGTCGAGACCAACCGACCCTCACACAGCCGCTCGCGAGCGGTACGACCGTCGCCTCGGGTACCTTCGGTGGTAGCATTAACTGGCTCCGTAGAATACTGCTCGTGATGAGCGTCCTCGAGACGGTTCTCGTCGAACTCGTCGTTGTCCTGTTGATCGCGGGTACGGTCGGCGTCGCTCTCGCGAGGACTGCGAACATTCCGTACACGATTGCGCTGTTGCTCGTCGGCTTCGGGGCCTCGGTGTTCGGAATCGATCACACGATCGGTCTCACGGAGGAGATCATCCTGCTCGTCGTCCTTCCGGCGCTGTTGTTCCAGGGTGGTTCGAACGTCGACCTTCGACGCCTGCGGGAGAATCTCCTGCCGGTGATCCTGCTGGCCGGTCCCGGGCTCCTGGTTTCGATCCTCCTTCTCGGAATCGCCGGCCGGTACGCGTTCGGCTATCCGCTGCTCGTCTCCCTGCTGTTCGCGGCGATGATCATGCCGACGGACGCCGTCTCGGTGGTGGCGGTGCTCGAGGACGTCGGCGCGCCGAAACAGCTCTCGACCATCATCGAGAGCGAGAGCCTGCTCAACGACGGCGTGGGCGTCGCCCTCTTCACGACGATCCTCGCGGTCGTCGTCGAGGCCTTCCAGCGCGAAATCTCGCCCGCGGCGTTTACGTCCGCCACGGAGCTGATCCGAGATATCGGCGCCGGACTGCTGGCGGCGAGCGTCGGTGGCTTTCTGATCGGGGTCACCGCCGGCTACGTCGTCTACCGGGCGATGGTCGTCGCCGACGACGCGATGCTCGGCGTCACGCTCACCGTCGTCCTGGCCTACGGTTCGTACTTCCTCGCGGATGCGCTCGGTGCGAGCGGTGCCATCGCCGCCGTCGTCGCCGGACTGCTCATCGGCGACCGGGGGGAGACCGAAGCGCTCGATCCACAGACGCGGATCACCGTCGCGACGACGTGGGGTGCCGTTGCCTTCCTGCTCGACACGCTCCTGTTCGTCCTCATCGGCCTCGAGACTCCGATCGACGCGTTCGTCGACAACGCCGAACTCGTGCTGGCCGCGTTCGTTCTCGTCGTCCTCGCTCGGTTCCTCGTCACCTATCCGCTCGTAACGCTAGCCAACCGGTGGCTCTCCGAATCGGTCCCGTGGTCGTCCCAGCACGTGATCGCCTGGAGCGGGTTGCACGCGTCGATTCCGATCGCACTGGTCCTGGGTCTTCCAACCGACCTCCCCGTCGCGCTCCGCGAAGAGCTTCGGGTGCTGGTCTTCGGTGTGGCGGCGTTCAGCCTCCTCGTTCAGGGACTGACGATCACCTCGCTGCTCGAGCGCACCGGGATCGGCAGACGAGCGCCGGCCGATGCGGTCTATCGACTGCTGATGACCCGCCTCCGCGGCGTCGACGCGGCTATCGAGAGTGCGAGTCAGCTGCGCCGGGACGACGCGCTCCCCGAGGATCTCTACGTCGAATTCTGTGCGACGTACGGCCGGGAGAAACGCCGTCTCGAGGCGACGGTCTCGGCGCTCCTCGAGCGGTATCCGTCGGTGCGACGTCGGACCGAACTCGCCGGCGAACGTCGCGTTCTCGAGAGCGAGAGGGCGGCGATGATGGACGCGATCAAGTCGGACGCCGTCGACGGGACGGACGCCGATCGACTGCTCGAGACGGTGGACGCGCGACTCGAGCGCGTCGATGCGGGCCAGAGCGACGTTCGGCAGCTCGAGGAAACCGGGTTCCGCGAGTTCTGGACCGACGTACTCGACGCGTACGATATCGACGTCGACGAACCAGCGGTGAACGACCGGACGGATAGCTCGACTCCCGAAGGCGACGAGTAACGAAGTGGACGATACGACTGTTCGAGGTCTGGATCGACTGACGGAGAACCGGTTTTCGGCCTGATAGAACAACACCTAAATCACCGGTCGAACGATACGGGACCATGGACGACACCCCTCGATCGAATCGGCCGGTGACGACGACCGAGTCGTCTATCCGCCTTCTCGAGCAGCTGAAGGAAAACCCCGGCCAGACGCTCGACGACCTCGCCGCGGCGTCGGACCTCGCGCGGAGTACCGTCCACCGCCACCTGCTCACGCTCGAGGACAACGATTTCCTGTTCAGAGAGGAGGGGAGATTCTATCTCGGCCTTCGGCTGCTCGATTTCGGAATCAGCGCCCGCACTCGCGTCCCGTTTTTCGACGTCGGGCGACGACAGGTCGATCGGCTGGCCGAAGAGACCGGCGAGAAGGTCTGGCTCGTCGCGAAGGAGGGAGACTTCAGCGTCCATCTCTACAAGGCGTTCGGCGACAGTCCGCTGCGAACGTCCGCCCGCGTCGGGCAGCGGCGATACCTTCACCAGCTCGCCGTCGGCAAAGCGATACTGGCCTATCTCGATCCGGACGAACTCCGGGCGATCGTCGAACGGCAGGGGCTAGTGGAGATGACCGAGCACACGATCACCGACGAGGACGAACTGCTCGAGGAACTCGAGGCGACTCGGGAACGAGGGTACGCGTTCAATATCGAGGAGTCGATCGAGGGATTGAACGCGGTCGGCGCTCCGATCCGGGACGAAGACGGCGCGCCGATCGGCGGGATCAGTATCTCCGGGCCGGCAAACCGGGTGAAAGACGAGTATTTGCGAAACGAACTGCCGGACAAACTCCTCGCAGCGATCGACGAGATCCACATCAACCTCAGATACAGCTAGCGACGGTTCCGTCGGACGTCGCGACCCCAGCGCCGGATTCCGGGATCTGCGCCGTGAAACGTCACAACGGGTCGACTTCGGTCTGAAGAGATCGGCCTCCAGACGCTTCGGTGCCGTCCGAGTAACTTGGACATCTTTTCGTTCTACGATCTCGTGCCTGCTACGGCTATCGCCGTTTCGGCGATTCGGAGCACCGATACGGCCTTCTCGTGCCGCTTTCACCCGTTTCGAGAGCGGACGGTGCGTATCACCGTGATCCAAGCAGATTGGATACAAATCCCGTTCACTCGTTTACGGAGTGGACCGGTTCGATCGTCGTCGATCGCCGGAGAGACGGGACTGTACCGCCTGACCCGGGTATACGTTCCCGATATCAGCTGATTCAGCGAGTGGAGTCCGGGAGGAGCGAGCGGACGGGGTCGTGAGTGACGATTCCCCTGATAGTAACATCTGTAGGTTATACAAACATATGTTTGTAATTCATCGATTGCTGCCGGTAGTTCGTCCAAACTATTCGGATTAGTATAGTGCCTCGAGACGGACGCCACAGATAACTGGTAGGACGATGAGTAATCGTATCGTTTTTCGACGTCGCTGGGTTCGAGATGCCAACGACCGCGTGACGCTTATTCATATGAAATATGGTAAATTGGATACTACTATCGCCCACTCGACTCTCGACTCGACAGTCGCTTCTCGTCGGAGTATCGGGATTTTCGATGATCGTTCTATATCGATCATCTCAGAATAATGAGAAAATATATAGCTGCCGAGTATGTTCTGTGATATAGTATGACACGTGAAACCTGGGCCAGCCGCGTCGGATTCATACTGGCGGCGGTTGGGAGCGCTATCGGTCTGGGGAACATCTGGCGGTTCCCGTGGATGACCGCGGAGAACGGGGGAAGTGCGTTCCTGCTAGTCTATCTCCTCATCGTTATCGGCGTCGGCGTTCCGGGGCTTCTGGCCGCGTTTATCATCGGACGACGATCGAATCGAAACCCCGTCGGCGCGTTCAAATCTCTCAAAGGATCACGCGCGTGGACGTCACTCGGGGTCCTGTGTGTCGTCACGGCAGTCGTGCTGCTGTCGTTCTACAGCGTCGTCGGCGGCTGGATCCTCCGCTATTTCGTCGAGAGCGTTACGGGGGCGTACTTCGCTGATCCCGGCGCTCACTTCGAAGCGATCAGCTACGGGATGGACGCCTTTATCTATCAACTGATCGTTCTCGGTGCGAGTGCGATGATCGTCACGGCCGGCGTGAGACGGGGAATCGAGGCGACGACGAAGGTGATGATGCCCGGTATCGTCGTCCTGCTCGTCGCGTTGGCCGTCTGGGCGGCACAACAGCCCAACGCAGCACAGGGGTACGAGTTCTATCTCGGCTTCGACGGGGAGTATCTCGCGAATAACTTTTTGACGGTGCTCGGCTCGGCCGCCGGACAGGCGCTGTTCACGCTCTCGATCGGTGGCGGAACGATGATCACGTACGCCTCCTACATCGACGACGACAGGTCGTTACCGCTCGACGCGTCGGCGATCGCCGTCCTCAACCTCGGTATCGGCGTGCTGGCGGGACTCGTCCTGTTCCCGCTGCTCTTCTCGTTCGCTGCCGGACCGACGGCCGGCGGTCCCGGTGCCCTCTTCGTCGGTATGGCCGGGGCGTTCGCGAATCTCCCCGCGGGACAGCTGCTCGGTGCGACCTTCTTTCTGGTCGTCCTGCTGGCTGCCATCACCAGTCTGATCAGCATGCTGGAAATCCCCGTCTCGTTCCTCGTCGACGAGTTCGGTATCGAGCGACCGACGGCTACTCGAGGGCTCTTCGTTCTGATCGTTTTCACCGGAGCCCTGAACGCCTTCAGTGCGGACGTTTTCACGCTGTTTGCGAACCACCTCGTGGACCTCCTGTTGACGCTCGGACTGACCGGCTTCATGTTCTACACGGCCTGGGTACTCGGTCCGGACGCCGTTCAGGAGTACCGTAACGGTGCCGGTCCGATCTCGCGGTCCCTTGCCACGCCGTGGCGGTACGCGATCGGAACGGTGTTTCCGACGTTCCTCCTCTTCGCGTTCTACTCCGACGCGCTGAGTCTAGCGGGGTTCTCCCCGCGGACGTCGACGATCGTGTTCGTTACGGTCGCGACGGCCGTCCCGTTCGTGCTCTTCGTCCGCTGGTCGGCGCGTGACGTCCGGTCGACGTCCGTCGACGCTGCCGACTGAACGCCGCGATTCTCTCTCGGCCCCGTTTTTGGTTCTCTCAGTCTCCAGCGGGCGTTACCGGCGGCATATCGCACACCATCGCTTTCGGTCGGTTGTGTCTACCTAGCACAGAACTGTTAAGTACTATAATGACAATTGGACCTCATATGGTGACCGCCAGTACACCGGACGTTCGCGCCGTAACCGAGCTATCCCGGCACTCCGCCGCCAGCCGTCGCGCGATCGGTCTTCTTTCGTTTACACTGGCGGATCTCGCTCCGGTGCGTGACGGTAAACGTATTCGCACCGGACGCACTCTCTGGTAGCGCTTTCGGGATTCGTTTCCAACGATCTCGGGGCTCCCCAGACCGGCTACGGAGTCGTTCCGTGAGTAGAGACAGGTACACACCACCAACCAATGAGCACCCAAAACGAAGCAGACCCACACGTGAACAGCGAGTCGACGCAACGCGACGAACCGATCCGGATCCTGGACGACGACGGGAACCTCCTGTCACACGCGGAGGTTCCGGCGCTCTCCGACGAGAAACTGCTCGCGATGTACGAGGACCTCGTGCTCGCGCGCCGGTTCGACCAGCGTGCGATCAGTCTCCAGCGACAGGGGCGAATCGCGACGTACGCGCCGATGACCGGACAGGAGGGCTCCCAGGTCGCGACGAGTTACGCGCTCGAGGAGCAGGACTGGCTGTTCCCGACCTATCGCGAGCACGCGGCCAAGTACGTTCACGGCATGAGCCTCGCCTCGCTCCTGAAACCGCTCTGTGGGCTCCGGGACGGGTACGCGATCCCGGACGACGTCAACGTCCTGCCGGAGTACATCCCGATCGCGACGCAGGTTCCCCAGGCGATGGGGATGGCCTGGGGACACCACCTCCAGAACCGAGCCGACACGGCCGTCCTGTGTCACTTCGGCGACGGCGCGACGTCCGAGGGCGACTTCCACGAGGGGCTGAACTTCGCCGGCGTCTTCGACGTCCCCGCGGTGTTCGTCTGCAACAACAACCAGTGGGCGATCTCCGTCCCGCGAGACCAGCAGACGGCGAGCGACACGATCGCACAGAAGGCCGCCGCGTACGGAATCGAAGGCGTGCGCGTCGACGGACTCGATCCGCTCGCAGTCTACGAGGTCACGCGTTGTGCGCTCAGCAAGGCAAAGAACCCCACCGACGGCGAGCGTCGCCCGACCCTCGTCGAGTCGGTCCAGTACCGCTACGGCGCGCACACGACCGCGGACGATCCGTCCGTGTATCGCGAAGAGGACGAAGCCGAGGCGTGGCGACGGAAGGATCCGGTCGACCGCCTCCGGAACTTCCTGTACGCGGAGGGGCTTCTCGACGAGGACCTCGAGGACGAGATCGACGACCGCGCCGAGTCACAGATTAGCGAGGCGATTTCGACCGTCGAGGCGGCGGCGGCCGATCCGTCGTCCATCTTCGAACACGTCTACGAGGAGCTGCCGGACCGTCTCCGCGAGCAACGGGACGAACTGAACGCGCTTCGCGAAAAGTACGGCGAAGAGGCGTTCTCCGAGGTGTTAGAATGAGTTCGGCGGCGACGCCCGAAACCGGGGACGGGACGGACAGCCTGACCCTCGTCGAGGCGGTCCAGGACGCGCTCTACACCGAGATGTCGTCGGACGAGAACGTCGTCGTGATCGGCGAGGACGTCGGCGAGAACGGCGGCGTCTTCCGCGCGACCGAGGCGCTCTACGAGGAGTTCGGCGGGAACCGAGTCGTCGACACGCCGCTCGCGGAGTCCGGTATCGTCGGAACGGCGATCGGACTGGCGCTGGCCGGGATGCGACCGGTCGCGGAGCTCCAGTTCATGGGGTTCTCGTATCCCGCGTTCGATCAGATCGTCAGTCACGCATCCCGGTTGCGAAGTCGGAGCCACGGCCAGTACTCGGCGCCGATCGTGATCCGCGCTCCCTACGGCGGCGGCATCCGCGCTCCGGAACACCACTCGGAGTCCAAGGAGGCCTTCTTCGTTCACGAGCCCGGACTCAAGGTCGTTTCGCCGAGTACGCCCTACGACGCGAAGGGACTCCTTATCGCGTCTATCCGGGACCCGGATCCCGTCGTCTTCCTCGAGCCGAAGCTCCTCTACCGTGCGTTCCGCGGGGACGTTCCGACGGGCGGCTACGAGGTGCCGCTTGCCGACGCGGCGATCAGGCGGGAGGGCGACGACATCACGGTGTACACGTGGGGTGCGATGACCCGCCCGACCCTCATCGCCGCGGACAACGTCGCCGATGAACACGGCGTCGAGGTCGAGGTCGTCGACCTGCGGACGCTGTCGCCGCTGGACGTCGAGACGATCGTCGACTCGTTCAGAAAGACCGGGCGGGCCGCAGTCGTCCACGAGGCGCCGAAGACCGCCGGACTGGGCGCGGAAATCGCCACGACGATTCAGGAGCGCGCAGTCTGCTATCAGGAGGCGCCGATCAAGCGCATCACCGGTTTCGATACGCCGATGCCGCTGCACGCGCTCGAGGACTACTATCTCCCGCAGGCGGTCCGCATTCAGGACGGGATCCTCGAGACGGTCGAGTTCTGACCACCGACGGGACTCTCGCTTCCGGAGGTGGTGGACCGAACCGGGAGCGCGCCCTCGAACTCCCGACCGACGCCGACCGGATCGTCCTTATGATTTATTATATCGTATGCAAAACTTGCGTGTGATGTACAAGCACGTCGCCTTGCTGGTTCGCCAGGAGGGGATGACCCACGAGGAGTTCGTCGACTACTGGCAGACGAATCACACGCCGATCGCCCGCGAGATCGAGGGCGTCGTCCGGTACCACCAGGTGCTGCCGACCGAACCCGAGCACGCGGAGTTCGACGGACTCGCCGAACTCTACTTCGAGGATCTCGAGGCGCTCCACGACGCGCTCGGCAGCGAGGGGTCGCGCGACTACGATCCCGAGCGGGGCAAGGCGAAGGAAGCGCGGGAGGACGTGGACAACTTCCTCGCGATCGAACAGCGACCGCGGTTCATCGGCGAGGAGATCGTCCAGAAGGATACGGTCGACAGCGATACCGACGGCCTGTACAAGCACTCGGCGTTCCTGGTTCGCCAGGAAGGAATGACACACGAGGAGTTCGTCGACTACTGGCAGACGAATCACACGCCGATCGCCCGCGAGATCGAGGGCGTCGTGAAGTACAACACGGTCATCCCGACGGATCCCGACAACGCCGAGTTCGACGGCGTCGCCGAACTCTACTTCGACGACCTCGAGAAACTGTACGACGCGCTCGGCAGCGAGGGTTCGCGCGACTACGATCCCGATCGGGGCAAGGCGAAAGAAGCGCGCGAGGACGTGGACAACTTCCTCGCGATCGACGAACGCCCCCGGTTCATCGGGCGAGAGCGACTCGTCAAAAACGAGGCGTGATCGCATGACCGACTTCGAGCACCAGGTTCGCGAGGCGGTACCCGAACTCGAGCGCATCGAGAGCGACGACCTTCGGGAGCGCGTCGTCGAGGCGTGGGTCCTCGGCTTAGAGCGCGGTGGCTGGCAATCCATCGAGGACGTTCCCTACGCCTGGAACATTCAGGAGGTCACGAACGTCGAACACGTCCGCGGCGTCACCCGAATCGCGCTCGAGGCCGCGAACGAGCAGCGCGAGTTCCACGGCGCCGACCCGGACGAGGACACGATCGTCGCGGCGTGTCTCCTTCACGACGTCGGGAAGTGCTACGAGTACCCGGATCACGTCGACGACGACCTCGTCACCGAACCCGATTCGCGGTACGTGAGCGAGGAGATTCCGCACTCGATTTCCGGATACGCGCTCGCCCACGAGGTCGGCTGTCCGCTCGCCGTCCAGCGAGCGATCCCGCACTTTCTGGGCGAGGTTCCCAAACGAACGCTCGAGGCGGAACTCGTCAAGAGCGCGAACTCCGCCTCCTCGAACGCCATCACGCAGGCCAGCATGGGAATCACGCTCCAGGAGTGGGTCGAGAAGTACTCCCAGACGTCGTAGTCTCCGGCCGAGTGCGACGCTCGTTCCGACGGCCCTCGCCGATGGTGGTTGGAGGTGAGATATCTCCCGAAACGCCCGTTATAACTCTACACACGTTGATAAACTATCCGTTACTACAACTCAAAACCACTCGAATCCTTCCGAAATAACTATCGGAATATATGGTTATCGGCGACAATAGTTCATACACGACTGCCTCCAGACGGGAACAGGACCTCTCTATTAAAAGTTCACGGACGTGAGATCCAGCCACGAAGGCGGCACAAACCGACACGGCCGCGTAACAAGGGCGGCCCCTCATCTGGTCATCGATACGGCCGGTGAACTCGCTCGCTCCCCGAAGAACCGCGACCGTACCGCCGCGGCGAGAGCGATGGTGAGACGCCCGCTGCCGACCCCGCCCTTCGAGTCGAATTCACATCATACTACCGATGACACTCAATTTGGCGTGAACCGTCCGATACACGACCCCGAGAAACACTCTTAACCGAGAACGTTTATGATTATATTCGTTCAATGGTGAGTTCGAACCCCGCCGAGGAGGAGGCGACGATCGACGGGAGCGTACGGTCGAATCCGATTCGAACCCGCGGTGACTGGGAGATGGACCGAACTCGCGTCAGAGAGGACCCCGGCGAGTTCCACGGTTCGATCGCGAAACGAGAGCTTCACTGGTATCACGGGGATGACGACGAGTGGCTCTCCTGGAGCGACGACGCCGAGACGTGGTCCGGTTTCGACGCCGACACCGGCGCGGAACTCGAGCGGGAGTACGACGCCTCCCACGAGCCGTGGGACGTCGCCTTCGACGACTCGAATCCGCCGCTGTACGAGTGGTTCTCCGGCGGCCGCACCAACGCCTGCTTCAACGAGGTCGACCGACACGTGCTCGCGGGCCACGGCGACGAGACGGCGTTTCAGTTCGAGGGCGATCGGTGGGATCAGTCGAAAAACGACGGCCGCGGCGGGCCGGTCGTCTCCGAGGAAATCTCGCGGCGCGAGTTGCTCGTTCGCGTCGTCTCCGCCGCAAACGTTTTGCAGAATCTCGGTCTCGAGAAGGGCGATCGAATCGCGCTGAACATGCCGAACGTCATGGAGCAGATCTACTACACCGAGGCCGCGAAGCGCCTCGGAATCGTCTACACGCCGGTGTTCGGCGGGTTCAGCGACAAGACGCTCTCCGATCGCATCGCCCGACTCGGCGCCGACGTGCTCGTCACGAGCGACGGCGGCTACCGGAACGCGGAGGTCGTTCCGTACAAGGAACGGTACGCCGATCCCGCGCTCGACGACTACCTGCCGACCGACACGGTGACGAATATCGTCGACCGAACGCTTCGCGGACTCGCCGTGAGCGAACGCCACGCTGATACCGTTCGCACTCACGTCGAGCGGGCGATCGAGGGCGAGGCCACCGTCGAGCGAGGGCAGGCGATGCGCGGGGTCGGTAACGCGCTGACCGAGTTCGACGATCTTTCGGGCGACGAGAAATCCGAGATCAGAACCGAGATCGCACGGGCGCTGGTCGACTCCGACGAACGGATCGAACGCGTCGTCGTCGTCGAACACACCGGACAGGAGATTCAGATGCACGACCGCGACGACTGGTCGTCGGAGCTGATCGCCGAGGCGCAGACCGATATCCTCGAGAACGCTCGCGCAGCCGGGTTCGACGTCGAGACGCTCGACGACCTGTACGGGCTCGAGGACCGAGAGCTGGTCCGGGCGCTGTGGGAAACCTCGCGCCCCGAACCGGTCGACGCGGAGTACCCGCTGTTCACCATCTTCACGAGCGGCTCGACGGGTAAACCGAAGGGCGTCGTCCACGTCCACGGCGGCTACACCGCGGGTATCGCGAACACGATGAAGGTTTCCTTCGACATCGTGCCGGGCGAGGACACGATCTTCGTCATCGCCGACCCCGGCTGGATCACGGGCCAGTCCTACCTCATCAGCGCCTCGCTGACGACCCGGACGACGAGCGTCCTCCTCGAGGGGGCGCCGGTCTATCCGGACGCGGGTCGGTTCAGTTCGGTCATCGAACGGTACGGCGTGACCGCGTTCAAGGCGGGCGTCACCTTCCTCAAGGGGATCATGGAGGACGACGAGAGCGTGAGCGACATGCGCGAGTGGAGCACCGACCCCCTCCGCGTCGCGACGTTCTGTGCCGAACCGCTGAGTCCGGCGGTCCAGCGCTTCGGTATGGACGAACTCTGCGAGTGGTACGTCAACTCCTACTGGGCGACCGAACACGGCGGGATCGTCTGGACGCACTTCTTCGGGAACGACGAGTTCGCGCCCCGGCCGGACGCACACACCTACCCGCTCCCGTGGGTGTTCGGGAACGTCTGGGTCGAGGAGGAGGAACGGCCGGAGGGCTCGATCTCGTGGCGCGAGGCGGAGACCGAAGAGCGCGGCGAGATCATCATCGAGGAGCCGTACCCCTACCTGATGCGGTACGTCTGGGGCGACCTCGAGAACTGGGATCCGGACGACTGGAAAGCGAACTGGAACGGGGACGCCGAGCGCTTCGAGGAGGTCTACTGGGTCCGGAAGGACGGCGAGTACGCCTACCTCCAGGGCGACGTCGCCAAGAAGTACGAGGACCGCTCGTTCAGCCTCCACGGCCGCTCGGACGAGGTCATCAACGTCTCCGGCCACCGCATGGGGACCGAGGAGATCGAGGGCGCAATCTTGCAGGACAAGCGGATCAACCCCGACTCGCCGGTGGCGAACGTCGTCGTCGTCGGCGCCGATCACCACGAGAAGGGGTTGACGCCCGTCGCCTTCGTCCAGACGAAACCCGACGAGCGACTCACGAACGAGGTCGAGGCCCGACTGTCTCGACTGGTACGCGACGAAAAGGGCGTCACCGCGATACCGGACGCGTTCATCGAGGTGGACGCGTTCCCCGAAACCCGCTCCGGAAAGTACATGCGTCGCATGCTCACGGCGATGCTGAACCGGGAGGGCATCGGCGACACGAGCACGCTGAAAAACCCCGACGTGGTCGAGGAGATCCGCCCCAAGTGCGAGCGATGGCGGCGGCGTCAGGATCTCACCGCCGAACAGGAGATCCTCGAGCGGTACCGAAATATCACGGTTCAGTACAATCCCGTTCGCGAAGCGGCCACCGATGAACGGATCGCGACGGTCACCGTCGATAGCCCGCCGGTGAACGCGCTCAACGAGCGGGCGCTCGACGAACTCAACACCGTCCTCGAGCACCTCGACCGCCGCGAGGACGTCGGCGCGGTGGTGATCGCGGGCGCCGGTCCGTCCAACTTCGTGGCCGGCGCGGACGTCGAGCAGTTCCTCGAAGAGGTCCACGAGTTCGACGAGGCGATCACGTTCCCGAACAAGGCCCACGAGGCGTTCCGCCGGATCGAGGAGCTGTCGGTCCCCGTCGTCGCCGCGGTGAACGGCTCGGCGCTCGGCGGCGGCAACGAACTCCAGCTCGCGGCCCACTACTCGGTCGCCGAGCGGGGCGCCGAGTTCGGCCAGCCGGAGCTCAATCTCAATCTCATCCCGGGCTACGGCGGCACCCAGCGGCTGCCCCGTCTCCTCGCCGAGGAGCGCGGGACCGACGGGATCAGGGACGCCGTGACGCTGATCACGAACGGCCGGGCCGTCGAGGCAGAGGAGGCCCTCGAGATGGGACTGGTCGACGAACTCGAGACCGACCGGACCGCCCGCGCTCGAGCGTCCGAACTCGCCCGCGAGCACATCAGGACGGAGTCGGACGTGCTCGCCGACGCTCGCAAGGGGCGACTCGAGAACCGCTCGTCGTGGGCGGAGCCGGGCGAGTTCCCGGAGGACGTGCTCGAGGATCCGATCGTCGATCGGAACCGAACCCAGTGCGAGCACGTCAGCGAGGGCCGCTCGAAGGCGTTCGATCGGGCCGTCTCGGCGGTTCGAACCGGCTTCGAGGAGGGGATCGAGGCCGGCCTCGAGCGCGAGGCGACCCACTTCGCCGAGGCCGTCGTCGATCCGGACGGGGGCAAGGCGGGGATCGAGAAGTTCCTCGACCGGGCGAGCGAGCCGCTGCCGACCCGGGAACGATTCACTCCCTCGAGCGAGGAGGAGCGAGCGCTCGTCGAGGAGGGACGACTGCTCCCGCCGGGCGAGCCGTTCTTCCCCGGCGTCGACGAGATACCCGACTACCAGTACGCCCAGGCCGTCGTCAAGGACGACGAGACCGGCGCGGCCGCACACGGCGATCCCGCGGAGGCGGAGGTCGAGGAGGTCGTTCCGGTCGAGGAACCGGGGCCGAACGAGGTCCTGGTGTACGTCCTCGCGAGCGAGGTCAACTTCAACGACATCTGGGCGATCACGGGGGTTCCCGTGAGTCAGTTCGACAGTCACGATCAGGACTACCACGTGACCGGTAGCGGGGGCGTCGCCCTCGTCGTCGACGCCGGCGAGGCGGTCACGCGCGAGGGCCGCGTCGCGGTCGGCGATCTGGTGACGATCTACTCGGGCCGGAGCGACCTCCTCTCGCCGACGATGGGGCTCGACCCCATGTACGCCGACTTCTCGATCCAGGGGTACGAGGGACCGAACGGCAGCCACCAGCAGTTCATGCTCGCACAGGGGCCGCAGGTCCTGCCGATCCCGGAGGAGGCGACGCTCGAGCAGGCGGGCGCCTACGTCCTGGCCATGGGAACCGTCTGGCGTGCGCTGTTCACGACGCTCGACATCGACTCCGGGACGACGATGTTCGTCGAGGGCGCCTCGACCGGCACCGGCTGGGAGACGACGAAACTCGCCGCGCGCAACGACGTCGAGGTCACGGGGCTGTGCTCGAGCGAGGAGCGCGCCGACCGTATCGAAACCCTCGGCGCCGACGCGATCGACCGAACCGCCGGCCCGTACGACGGTATCTGGGGCCGGATCCCCAGCGCCGAAGACGAGTGGGAAACGTGGAAGGAGGACGGCGAAGCGTTCGTCGAGGCGTACGAGGACCACCACGACGGACGGCGGGCCGATTACGCCGTCAGCCACGCCGGCGAACTGTCGTTCCCACGCGCGTTCCAGCTTCTCGAGGAGGGCGGGAAGCTGACCTTCTACGGCGCCTCGACCGGCTACTACCTGACGTTTCTCGGAAAACCCGGCGCGTCGACGCCGGCCGAGATGTTCGAGCGGAGCGACGTCCGGGCGGGCGACGGCGTCCTCGTCTACTACGGGACCGACACCGGCCCGGACGGCGTGGTCGACGAAACCGGCCTCCGAGCCGTCGAGGACGCCCGGGAGGCCGGCGCGCGGATCGCGGTCGTGACTTACACCGACGAGCAACAGGAGTTCGTCGAGTCGCTCGGCTACGGCGACGCCGTCGAAGGGACGGTGAGCCTCGAGGGGCTGAAGCGCCGCGAAGACGAGTTCCGCTGGCCCGAGACCCTGCCCGACCTGCCGGACGCGCAGGACGATCCCGAGGCGTTCAGACGCGTCGTCCAGAAGTTCACCGACGAGGTGTTCAAGCCGATCGGGCGGGCGGTCGGCGAACTGCTCCGGACCCCGAAGAATCCGAGAGGGTATCCCGACGTAGTCTTCGATCGGGCCGACCACGACGCGCTCTTCGTCAGCACCATGCTCACGAAACCGCACACCGGCTGCGTCGTCTACAGCGAGGAGATGGCCGACAGGCGGTACTCGATGTACGCGCCGCAGGTGTGGATGCGCCAGCGCGACGTCCTGATGCCGACCGCGGAGATCCTCGGAACGCACCTGAGCAACGCGTACGAGGTCGAACAGTTGAACGAGGCCGTCGATGCGGGCGAGATCGATCTCACCGACCCCGAAGTCGTCGACTGGACGGCCCTCCCGGAGGCGCACCAGCTGCTGTGGGACAACGAACACGAGGCGAGCAGTTACGTCGTCGAGCACGCGCTTCCGGAGGAAGGCTTGACCTCGAAGGAGGAACTGTTCCTCGCGTGGGCCGACCGCTCGAGTTGATAGTTTCCTTCGGTCGCCCGCAATCCGGACCTCTTCCGAGGAGGGGAGTTGACGGCGATATCCCGGGCTACGCTGAGGACGGGTCAGTTAATTATCACGTTCCGCGATCGGAATCATTCTCCGGCTGCTCGGTCTGTAAACCTCGGATATCTCGAGTCAGCCGTAGCGGGGTTCGAGCACGCGAAACCCGCGGGAGGCCCGCGCGATCGACACCGGGTACGTCGCGGATGCGTGGCCTCGTTACGATCGCGGGTCGGACGGTACGCGATCGAGCGCAATCGCTCGTCCGTCTGCGGTTAGGAACGACGATAAGATACGATCGGTTTCTGTGATGTAACTGGTATCAGAATCAGGCGTGGTCTTGGATTCGCGGGAGCGGTATTCGAGACTCACTCGTACAGAATCCCCCTCGCCTCGCCCTCGGTATCGACGTTCGGGCGATTCGACCACTCGGGCATCTTCTCGACACAGCACGTCAAACAGAAGAGGTGATACGTGTTCGGACCCTGCCAATTTTCCCGCTCTACCCACCACCCCTCGATTTCGTCTCCGTCGATGAGTTTCCCACGGTGAGTGCGCCCTTTCGGCTTACACGGCGGATTCGGTGAGGGCCAGTACAGTTTCACGCTCTGTATTTGATATCGATGGTCGGACAGTACCAATAGCCGACTATCGGTCGTCTCCGTTCCAAGTACGATTCCAAGACAGTAGTGATATCTCGGGTACGTGAGATCGAGTCACGTAAATTTCTACGTTCGAATTTCGCAGAGATAAACGGTCAGAAAATGATTATTTTGGCAGTTATATCTGAAATAGTATACAATACACGAACGGAGTGGTTTCGAGTCGTTCCCCGTCGTACTGTTCGCGAAAGCGTTATATCTCGCCTGCCTGTCCAGAAGAACGGCATTCTCTCTTCCGTGTCGCGACGTCGATCACGGTTCGTTCGGGACCGGACAGATTCGGCATCTCGGATGCTGGAGAGCTATCACCCGGATACTGTAGTATAAAAAATGACGTGTAGTCGGCGGAACTATCGAAAACTCCCTTCGAACAGACCCTGTGTTTTTATTCGTTTATAGGATAACGAGAATCCATGACACTGGAGGACGATTCGCTCGACTACCACGAAGCGGATCCGGCCGGAAAGATCGAAACGACGACGACGAAACCGACGAACACGCAGCGAGAACTCGGTCTCGCCTACTCGCCCGGCGTCGCCGGCCCGTGTCGCGAGATCGCGGCCGACCCGGACGCTGCATACCGGTATACCGTAAAGGGAAATCTCGTCGGCGTCGTCTCGAACGGCAGCGCCGTCCTCGGACTCGGCGATATCGGTCCGCAGGCGTCGAAACCCGTCATGGAAGGTAAAGGCGTCCTGTTCAAGCGCTTCGCCGATATCGACGTCTTCGACATCGAACTCGACCTCGAGGATCCGGACGCCTTCGTCGAGTCGGTCGCGGGAATGGGGCCGACGTTCGGCGGCATCAACCTGGAGGATATCAAGGCGCCGGAGTGTTTCACTATCGAGGAGCGGCTTCGCGACCGAATGGACGTTCCCGTCTTTCACGACGACCAACACGGGACGGCGATCATCAGCGGCGCGGCGTTGCTGAACGCCGCCGAACTCGCGGGCAAGGATCTCGAGTCCGTGCAGGTGACCTTCGCGGGCGCCGGCGCGGCGGCGGTCGCGACGGCGCGCTTCTACGCCTCGCTCGGGGTTCGGCGGGAGAACGTCACGATGGTCGACATCGACGGCATCCTCACGACTGACCGGGCGGAGGCGGGCGATCTGGATCCTCACAGCCGCGAGTTCGCGCGAGACGTCCCGGAGGGGGACCTCGCGGACGCGATGAGGGGTGCGGACGTCTTCGTCGGGCTCTCCGTCGGCGGCATCGTCGACCGGGAGATGATCCGATCCATGGCCGACGATCCGATCGTCTTCGCGATGGCGAACCCGGATCCCGAGATCGGGTACGAGGAGGCGAAAGGCGCCCGCGACGACGCCGTCATCATGGCGACCGGGCGCTCGGACTATCCGAACCAGGTCAACAACGTGCTCGGCTTCCCCTTCATCTTCCGCGGGGCGCTCGACGCCCGAGCCACCGAGATCAACGAGGCGATGAAGGTCGCCGCCGCGGAGGCGCTCGCCGAGCTCGCACGCGAGGACGTCCCCGACGCCGTTCGCAAGGCCTACGGCGACCAACCGCTCCAGTTCGGTCCCGAGTACATCATTCCGAAGCCGATGGATCCTCGCGTGCTGTTCGAAGTCGCTCCCGCGGTCGCCAGCGCCGCAATGGAGTCGGGTTCCGCCCGCACCGAGATCGATCTCGAGGAGTACGAGGAACGGCTCGAAGCCCGCCTGGGCAAGTCCCGCGAGATGATGCGGATCGTGCGCAACAAGGCCAAGAGCGATCCCAGGCGCCTCGCGCTCGCGGAGGGCCACAGCGAACAGATCGTCCGCGCGGCCTACCAGCTCGCGGAACGCGGTGTCGCGGAGCCGGTCCTGATCGGGAATGAGGCGGAGATCGAACGTCTCGCCGCCGACCTCGGTCTCGAGTTCGATCCGGAGGTCGTCGATCCGGCGGCCGGCGAGTACGAGGAGTACGTCGACGCGCTCTACGAAGGCCGACAGCGCAAGGGGGTGACCCGGACGGCGGCGCGAGAGCGCATCCGCGACAGCAACTACTTCGCGTCGGTGATGGTCCAGCAGGGAGACGCCGACGCGATGTTGACGGGGTTGACACACCACTACCCGTCGGCGCTCCGTCCGCTTCTGCGGGTGATCGGCACGGCGGACGACGTCGAGTACGCCGCGGGCGTCTACATGCTCACGTTCAAGAACCGGGTTGTCTTCCTCGCGGACGCGACCGTCAATCAGGATCCCGACGCGGAGACGCTCGCGGAAGTCACTCGACACGCGGCCGACATCGCTCGCCGGTTCGACGTCGAGCCGCGGGCCGCACTGCTGTCGTACTCGGACTTCGGCAGCGTCGACAACGAAGGCACGCGCAAGCCCCGACGCGCGGCAGAACAACTGCGAGCCGATCCCGCGGTCGACTTCCCGGTCGACGGCGAGATGCAGGCCGACACCGCCGTCGTCGAGGAACTGCTCGAGGGGACCTACGAGTTCGCCGACCTCGAGGAGCCGGCGAACGTGCTCGTCCTCCCGAACCTCGAGGCGGGCAACATCGCGTACAAGCTCCTCCAGCGCCTCGGCGACGCGGAGGCGGTCGGGCCGATGCTGGCGGGGATGGACAAGCCGGTCCACGTGCTCCAGCGCGAGGACGAGGTTCGGGACATCGTGAACCTCGCGGCCGTCGCGACGGTCGAAGCGCAGGGCTCCGAGTAGCGACGCTCGCCGCCGACCCGCTCGTCGTCACCCTGCTCGTCGCCACCTCGCTCGCCGCTGGGTCTGATTCCGGTCTGCCCGTTCGCTACGGCGCCGCGGCTCGTCGCCGCCTCGCCGTCTGCTCGGACTATAGCAGTCACTGACAGCCTGTGCACGCCCGACGCACGACCGCCGAACGATCGGTGTGTAACCCGTTCCAGTCGGTACTATAGCCGGCGCTGACGGCGGCCCCGACCGTCACTCGGCGCGTCGAACCGTCGTCACTCCTGCGGGGCCGTAGCCGGACTGATCTCCTCGCGGAGGCGCGCCTCCGCGGATAACTGGTGGGCGCGGGTTCCCTCGAGTTCGCAGATCCTGGCCGCCCACGGGACGATCCGGACGGCCCCTCCTCGGTCGCCTCCCGGTGGGTGAGCGTCTTCAGGTAGGTGCCGGCCCGGAGAGATACCGTCGCTGTAGCGAGCGATCTCGAGGGGGTGAGCGACCGCGCCGCAGCCGCGTCGAAGCGCCGTCTACCGGTATCGGGATTCCGTCCGGTTTCGACGAACCCGGCGTCGAGGAAGACGTCGTCCCGCGCCTGGCGGAGAAGACCGGGGAGATCCAGCGGCTCCTGGTCGGCAACCCGTGCCGGGTCGACCGCGAGGATCTCGAGGCGATCCTCGAGAGCGCACGGTAAGAACCGGCCCGCCGACCGGATCCTCTGCGGCCGTTTTCGAGCGACGGCTTGAGGGCCGTCGCACTGTATACGTCCGATCTGAACCGTTCGGGTAACTTCGACCATTTCGGTACACGGCTGATCCGTGTGGTTTTAGTAAACAATAGGTAAAATACCTACCTCAGTTGAGGTAGCTATCTTAGCTAAGTCACCTATTATAGCTACCCAGTTGCTCTCCTGTTCGAACGGGGAACCGGGCGCCGACCGCTATCTCTCGAGTAGATTCAAGTGAGGACAGCGCAAAACGAGTTACGTGACTGCTCTAGAACGAGTCGCCGACACTCGTACACATACCGGTGAAAGCCCCCTGTGGCATCCCGAAGAGCGGCGATTGTACTGGGTCGACATCCCTTCCGGACGACTCTATCGGTACCATCCCGGCCGTAACGAACACGACGTCGTCTACCAAACTGACGGGGACCCCCTCGGTGGATTCACTATCGAAGCGGACGGTGCGCTGCTCCTGTTTACCCGCGGCACTATCAGCCGCTGGAACCCGGGTTCCGAAACCGCGGATCCCGTCGCCGAAATAGACGCCGAAACGAGGTTCAACGACGTCATTGCCGATCCGGAGGGGCGGGTATTCTGTGGAACGATGCCCGGCGAGAACGAACTGGGAGACCTCTACCGACTCGAGACGGACGGAACTGCGACGACGGTCGTCGAAGACACCGACATCCCCAACGGGATGGGCTTCTCGCGCGACCTCGAGACGTTCTACTTCACCGAGTCCGAGGCCAACGCGGTCTACGCGTTCGATTACGACCGGGACACGGGCGAACTCTCGAATAGAAGAACGTTCCTCGAGACGCCGAGCGGAGACGGCGTCCCCGACGGGATGACCGTCGACGAGACCGACCACGTGTGGTCCGCCCGGTGGAACGGCGGCCGAGTCGTTCGGTACGATGCGCACGAATCGGTCGTCGACGAGATCGAACTCCCCGCGCGAAAGGTCGCATCGGTTACGTTCGGCGGTCCCGAGTACCGCGACCTCTACCTGACAACTGCGCTCACCGACGCAGATCGGTCCGTCGAGGGCGAGGGTGCAGGCGCGCTCTTTCGAATTCCCGACGTCGGCGTCAGTGGTGTTCCCGAGTTCCGATCGCGGATCGCGCTCGAGTGACCGCTGTTCGGGACCGAACGTTACGATAAGCGACTCGCCGCGTTTCGATACTACGGATCGAGTCGGTGTCGACGGCCGCATACTCGAAGAATCGTGATAGCGCGTCTGGTGCTCTCAGTCGCCCGGGATCACCACTCCGCGACGCTGCCGTCGTCGTGACGCCAGACGGGATTGTGCCAGTCGATCGATTCCTGCGCTCGTTCGCGAACGACGCCCTCGTCGACTTCGATCCCGAGTCCCGGTTCGTCCGGCAGATCCACGTAGCCGTCCTCGTAGGCGAAAACCGACGGATCCGACAGATAGTCCAGCACGTCGCTGGTCTCGTTGTAGTGGATGTCGAGGCTCTGCTCTTGAATGAGCGCGTTCGGCGAGCAGGCGTCGACCTGGATGCACGAGGCCAGCGCGATCGGCCCGAGCGGGCAGTGGGGGGCCATCGCGACATCGTACGCCTCGGCCATCGACGCGATCTTGTTCACCTCGGTGATCCCGCCGGCGTGAGACAGGTCGGGCTGGATCAGATCGACGACGCCCTGCTCGAACAGGGACTTGAAATCCCAGCGCGAGAACATTCGTTCGCCCGTCGCGATCGGGATCGTCGTATGTTGAGCGATCTCCGGCAGCGCGTCGTTGTGTTCGGGGAGTACCGGTTCCTCGACGAACATCGGCTCGTACGGCTCGAGCGCGGCGACGAGGCGCTTCGCCATCGTTTTGCTCGCTCGGCCGTGAAAGTCGACGCCGATATCGATTTCGTCGCCGACGGTCTCGCGAACTTCGGCGAGCCGATCGCGGGCCGCGTCGACCGCTGCTGGAGTGTCGATCCGTTCCAGCTCGGGCGTCGCGTTCATTTTGAGCCCGGTAAAGCCCGCTTCGACCTTCTTTGCGGCCGCTTCCCCGACTTCGGCGGGCCGATCGCCGCCGATCCACTGGTAGACGCGGATGCGATCCCGGGCTGCTCCGCCGAGGAGTTCGTACACGGGTGCGCCGAACCGCTTGCCCTTGATGTCCCACAGCGCCTGATCGATCCCGGCGATGGCGCTCATCAGCACGGGGCCGCCGCGGTAGAAGCCGCCGCGGTACATCGTCTGCCAGTGATCTTCGATCCGGGCAGGGTCCTCGCCGAGCAGATAACCGTCCATCAGTTCTTCGACGGCGGTTCGGACGCTCTTCGCGCGTCCTTCGACGACCGGTTCGCCCCAGCCGACGGTGCCGTCGCTCGTCGTCACCTTGAGGAACAGCCAGCGCGGCGGGACCTCGAACAGTTCGTACTCGGTAATGACGGAATCTCCGGAGCCGTCGGGTTCTGCCGCCGATTCGCTCAGTTTCTCAGTCATACGCGTTATATCGTGATTTTGCTATAATAAGATACTGCATCGCGATCGACCGTCAGCGACCGATCGCGAGAGGTAATACTCGCGGCGTCAGACCCCCTTTCCACCGGTGTTCGACAGGCCCTCGACGAGCCACTTTCGAACCAGTGCGAACAACAGGACGACCGGAACCGCTGTTACGACGGCGGCCGCGGTAACCGCGCCCCAGTCAACCTGCTGTGCCGTCTGGAAGAGCTGCAGTCCGAGCGGCAAGGTTCGCGTCCCCGTCGATTGTGAGAGGATCGATACGAACAGATAGTCGTTCCACGAACCGACGAAGGCGTAGAAGCCCGCGACGGCGATCCCCGGCAGCGATAGCGGAACGATGATCCGGTACATGATTTCGAGATGCCCGCAGCCGTCCATCTTTGCGGCCTCGTCCAGCGCTTCGGGGATCGCGTCGAAGTACCCCTTCAACAGCCAGACGACGAACGGCAGCACGCCGACGGCGTGGGCGAAGACGAGTCCGACTCTGGTATCGACCAGTCCCATACGGAACATGACCGTAAAGAACGGGATCAACACCAGCACCAGCGGCAGCATCTGGCTCGAGATGAGTCCCAGTACGACGTAGTCGCGGCCCGGATAGTCGAATCGGCTCACCGAGTACGCCGCCGGGATGCCGACGCCGAGCGTCAACACCGTCGTGGCAACCGCGATCATCATGGAGTTGACGAAGTACATCCGGAACGTCCCGCTGGCCAGCACCGTCGCGTAGTTTTCGATCGTCACGTGTGCGAGCGGGAGGAGGTTGATTTCCCGCGCGCGCAGCATCTCGTCGGTGACGATCGAAGACCTGAGGAGCCAGAACAGCGGGATCAACAGGAACCCGTAGTACAGCAGGAGCATCGCGTAGACGAACGCCGCGCGCCGGACGGTCATCTCGTCGTCAAGGCGCATCTCGAATCGGGTGACGAGCGTGTTCAACATCAGTCGAGATCCTCCAGTTTAACGTAGACGACGGTAAACGTCATCATGATGATGAGCATCACGACGCCGATACTGGCCGCGTAGCCGAGCAGGTACTGGTCGAACGCCTGCTTGTACACGTACGTCGGCAGGACTTCGGTGGCTCGGAGCGGACCGCCGCCGGTCGAGAGCCAGACGAAGTCGAAGTTATTGAACGTGTACAGGACGTGTAGCACGATCATGATCATCGCGACGTACGAGATGTTCGGCAGGGTGATGTAGCGGAACTGCTGTACCGCGGATGCGCCGTCCATCCTCGCGGCTTCGTAGAGTTCGTCGGGAATCGACTGCATCGAGGCGAACAGCGCGATGGCGAAAAACGGGGCGTTCTTCCAGACGTGCATCAGAACGATCAGCGGGAGGGCCCACGTGGTGTTCGAGAACCAGTAGTCCGTCGGGAGTCCGAACTCCGCGAGGACGAGGTTAACGAGGCCGTATCCGGGCTGGACGAGCCAGTTAAAGACGATGACGATCACGATAACTGGCAGAACCCAGGTGACCATCGTGATGCTCCGGAAGATCGTGATCCCCGGGACCTTCTGTTTGAGTAACAGCGCAGCCGAGACCCAGCAGAAACTGCAGGGCGACCGATACGCCGGTCAGCACCGCCGAGTTCCACAGTGCGGTCCAGAACACGCCGTCCTGGACGAGCATCCGATAGTTCGACATGAAGACGAACTCGCGAGCCTCCGGCCGCAGGAACGACCGCATCTGGAAGCTCGTTAGAACGCCGTCGACGATGGGATAGAGGATGATGACGCCCATCAACAGTCCTGCCGGTAACAACAGTCCCCAGCCGAGCCACGTCTCCGTCGAGAGGGAGACGAACTGCTTTCGGTACGACGAGAGTCGGTCCGTGCTCACGGCCATATCGGACACCCTCCGGAATCCGCCTTCGGGCGCCGGTTCGGAACTTGTCCGTCCTTCATCGAATCACTCCGCGTCCGGATCGAGGTCCACGTCGGCCGCTTCGAGCGCCCGTTCCAGCTCGTCGGCGGCCTCCGCGGGCGTCTGCTCGTCGAAGATGACGTTCTCGATGGCGTCGTAGATGCCCTCGCGAACCGATCCCCACGCGATCGGCGCCGGGGCGACGCCGTTCTCGAACGCGTCGACGAACGCCGTGTAGTCCTCGTCTTCGAGCGTGGATTCGACGTCCTCGTGGACGGGTGTCGCGACCGCACCCGGGTTGATCTCGGCCATTCGCTCGAGCGCTTCCGGACTCGACCACGCCGACGCGACCGCCATCCCGCTGTCGAGATCGTCCGAGTGCGCGTTGAGCATCACCGGTTTGACCTCCATGTAGGTCGCGTCCGACGCATCCGCGTGCTTCGGCAGCAGCGACACTGCCGCGTTCTCCTCGACCATCTCCACTTGCGCGTCCGTGTCGCGGAACCCTTCGATCCACGGCCCGCAGTGGATCATCGCGTGCTCGCCCTCCGTGAAGCCGACGTCGTTGGTCTCCCAACCCGCGCTCTGATACTCGGAGCCGGCCGTCGGTTGGTCGCCGTGGAACAGCCGGTAGTAGATGTCGCCGAGGATCGCCTCGAACGCGTCCGAATCCGCCTGCAGCGCCCAGCCGTCGCCGTCCCACTCGTATAGCGATCCGTCGGTGTGCTGGTAGACGTGGGAGAGGAACTCCTGCGTGGCGCGCACCTCGCCGCGCTCCGTTGTCAGGTGAAACCCGTTCATATCGTCGCGATCCTCGTTGATCGTCCCCGCGAGTTCCATGAACTCGTCGATGTCCTCCGGCGGACCGTCCTCGTAGCCGTACTCGGCGAGGACCTCCTTGTTGTACACGAGTGCGCGGCCGTTCCCCGTGTAGGGGAGGGCCCAGAGCTCGTCCTGGAACCGGAACGCGTCGAGCGCGCTCTCGTGGAAGCCGTCGAAGTGGGGAATCTCGTCGGTTCGGTCCGTCAGCGGTTCGATGATGTCGGCCGCGACGTAGTCGCCGGGGTGCTCGATCACGCCCTCGATGACGTCCGGCGTTCCCTGCCGACCGCCGGTCAGGACGTTCTGGCGCAGGTCGCTGTAGGCGTAGCCGGTTATCTCCAGTTCTCGGTCGGTCTCCGACTCGACGGTCTCCGCGAGCCACTCGTTGTGATCCTCGTAATCGTCGCTGTCCCCGTCGATCCACCAGAAGGTCAGCTGATCGTCACCGCCGCTCCCGAGACAGCCGGCGACCGAGGCGGCTGCCGCCGCTCCGCCGGCTCTGAGAAGTTCACGTTTGCTAATCTCTCTCATCGCTATACTCCGTATGTTCGCAACGACTATTATAAAAGTTTCCATCCGGTAGCTCTCGCGGAAGCGATCGACGAGAGAACGGTGCAGCAGCTGGCCGAGCCGGATCGACGCCGCGGGACGCGTTCAGCTGAGGGCCGGCAGGTACGCTTCGTTAGCCGCGATGAGTTCCTCGGTCATCTCGTGAATCTCGTCGAGATCGAGTTCGGCCGCCGTCAGCGGATCGAGCTTGATCGCCTGGTGGACGGCGTCGCGGTTCCCTTCGAGCGCCCCCTTCACTGCGAGGCGCTGAACGTTCACGTTGGTGCGGTCGAGCGCGGCGAGCTGCGGCGGGAGCTTTCCGACCGAACACGGCCGGATACCCGTTCCGTCGACCAGACACGGGACCTCCACACACGCGTCGTTCTCCAGATTCCGGATGTGACCCGCGTCGTTTCGCACGTTCAGGTTGAGTCGTCTCGGCGTGTCCGTCTCGAGCGAGTGAATGAGCCGGGAGGCGTACTCCTCCGAGCGTTCGATCGAGACGTCCTCGGAATCGACGTCGGCGAGCGCGTTGTCCCGCTCCTCGGACCGCTTCTTCCAGCCCTCGAGGTACGTCGCGGTCGGCATGCGCTCGGCGTAGTTCGTCCCGGTCAACTCCTCGATTACCTTCTCGTCCGTGCGGAAGTAGGGGAGGTACTCCGAGTTGTGATGGCTCGACTCGGTGACGAAGGCTCCGAAGTGTTTCAACAGTTCGAACCGAACCGTGTCCTTCCGGTAGGTCGTTTCGTCCTCCATCGCTTCCTCGAGCAGCGGATAGACGTCCTGCCCGTCCCGCGTACACTCGAGGAACCACGCCATGTGGTTGATCCCGGCGACCCAGTAGTCGAGTTCCGCCTGGGGAACGTCGACGTACTCCGCGATCGCCTCCGCGGTGTGGGGGACGCTGTGACAGAGTCCGACGATCTCGACGTCCGTGGCCTCGTCCACGGCCCAGCAGACGATCGCCATCGGGTTCGTGTAGTTCATGAGCAGCGCGTCGGGACAGAGTTCCTCCATGTCTCGAGCGACGTCGAGCATCGTCGGGATCGTCCGGAGCCCCCGGAAGATGCCGCCCGGGCCAAGCGTGTCCCCGATCGATTGCTCGACGCCGTACTCCTCCGGAATCCGGATCTCGTTCTCGAACGGTTCCGTGCCGCCGACGTTGATCATGTTGAGCACGTAGTCGGCGCCGTCGAGCGCCTCCCGTCGGTCCGTCGTCGACTCTATCGTCGCCTCGACTCGACCGTTCTCGACCATCTTCTCGGCGACCTCGGTCGTCTGTGCGAGGCGGTGCTCGTCGATATCCATTAGCGCGATCGTGCTGTCCTCGAGCGCTTCGAACGACAGGATGTCCCCGACCAGGTTCTTGGCGAAGACCATACTCCCCGCTCCGATGAACGCGATCTTTGTCATACGAGTACTCGTGGCCGGCGAGGTTATAAAATTACCGAATAGTATGGGTAGAATAATACCGCGAGACGTCTCTCTCGGTGTGATCGTACGAGTTCCGGCTGCGTGGATTCCTAACTTGTGGCGTGCTCGGAGCGATTACGCGGGTACGTCCACCGACCGTTCTCCGGTCTCGATCGCTGCGTTCTTGACGGCCTCTCCGGTATCGGCCGCGAAGAGGTGCACATTCTTTTCGGGGAATTTGACGTGAATCTCCCGCCCGGGGTCCCAGCGCGGCGTTCCGTCGATCGACGCAGTGTACGATCGGTCTCCGATATCGACGTTGACGTGGGCGACATCGCCGAGCGGTTCCACGACGTTGACGGTCGCCTCGATCGCGTTCGGGGTATCCGCCGTGACGACTTCGATGTCCTCCGGACGAATTCCGAGCGCGTACTCCGTTCCGTCTACTTCCAGGGACTCGTCGGTCTCCGCAGACAGCTCGTAGGTGAATTCCTCGTGGACGAGCGTGCCGTCGCTGAGGCTCACGTCCAGAAAGTTCATGCTCGGCGAGCCGATAAATCCGGCGACGAACCTGTTAACGGGTGTATGATAGCATTCCAGGGGTGTCCCGATTTGCTGGAGTTCGCCGTCGTCGAGGATCGCGATTCGATCGCCCATCGTCATCGCCTCCGTTTGATCGTGCGTGACGTAGATCGTCGTCACGCCGAAGTCGTTTTGCAGGTTCTGGAGTTCCGTTCGCATCTCCCCGCGGAGTTTGGCGTCCAGATTCGAGAGCGGCTCGTCCATGAGGAACACTTCCGGATCACGAACGATGGCCCGACCTAACGCGACGCGCTGTTGTTGTCCGCCGGAGAGCTCTCCCGGCTTCTGGTCGAGGTTTTGCTCGATTCCAGTCATCTCGGCGACGTTCTCGACCCGTTCGTCGATCTCTTCCTCGGGAAGGTCGGTCGTCATCTTCAACCCGAAGCTCACGTTCTCTCGGGCGGTCATGTGCGGGTACAGCGCGTAGCTCTGGAATACCATCGCCATGTTCCTGTCTTTCGGTTTCGCGCGGGTGACGTCCTCGCCGTCGAGGACGATTTCCCCGTTCGTCGGCGTCTCCAGCCCGGCGATACAGCGCAGCGTCGTCGACTTGCCACAGCCGGAAGGACCGACGAGCACGAGAAACTCTCCGTCTTCGATGGTGAAATCGAGGTCCTCGACGGCGACGAGTTCGTCCTCGCCGGCGTCGAATACCTTTCTGAGATTTCGAACCTCTATACGACCCATGTGAACAGAGCTCGAGCCCTCCATTATTAAGCTTTTGGTCACCGGAGGAAGCCGCAGGGCGACGAGCGCTCCAGACCGGTGTCTCAGCCGAGAACCCCGATAAGGCACAGCCCAGCCGCTCAGGCTGGTAGCCGCGCATCGGCGATCGTCCGTAGGGGGACTGCGGGTCGTCGATCGGATCCGCCGATGCCGTTCACGACTCGTGAACGGAACCGTCGCGAAAAGATCGATCGGTTTCGGTTTAGGCGGGGAACCGTACGCGAGTTCGCACCCGACAGTGGCGATCGTTCGGCGGGCCCGATACCGCGTTCATGGTGTGTGAACAAGTTATTTGTAGGTGGCCTACGGCTACCCGTGTATGGGCTCGATGGATATTCCGGCGGCGGAAGATGGCGGCCCGACCGCGTCGACGACGGTTACGAGCTTTCGCGTGATCGAGGCGCTCAAGGACCGTGACGCCGCGGGAGTAAGCGAACTGGCCGACGAACTCGACCTCGCGAAGGGAACGGTTCACAAACACCTCAACACGCTTCGACGACTCAATTACGTCGTCAAAGACGGACGCGCCTACCGGTTGAGCGTGAGCTTTCTCGGACTCGGCACGAGCGCCCGCACTCGCCTCCCGATCTCCGACGCGGCGGCGCGACCGCTCGAGAATCTCGCGTCGGCGACCGGCGAAATCGCGAGCCTGATGGTTCCGGAACACGGGTACGGAATCTACATCAACCGCGAGAGCGAGCAAAAACGGCCGGAGACGGCGGCGAGAGTCGGTGATCGTCTCCCGATGCACGCGACCGCAGGTGGAAAGGCCATTCTCTCGTACACGCCTCTCGAAGAGCGCGAGCGCATCCTCGACCACCGCGGACTGTCGAAGCTGACCGAAAACACCGTGACGGACCGGGATGCGTTCGAGGACGAGCTCCAACTGACCCGGGATCGTCGGATGGCCTACGATCGGGGCGAGTACCGCGAAGATCGACACTGTATCGCCTATCCCATCACGAATCCGGACGGTCGAGCGATCGGGGCGGTCACCGTCTCCGGACCGGCCACCCGAATGAAGGAGAAGGACGCGAGCACCGACTTCGCGAGCATCGTCGGCAGCACCGTCAGTTCGATCCAAAACGCGTTCTTCCGCGATCGGTAGTCTATTACAGATGTACATCTGTAATTCTTCACTCGAGCGCGTCGGTCGAGCGTTCACGAACCACGAATAAGCCGCGTTCGAACCGATCCCCCGTCAGGAATGAGGGTAAATATAAGGCCCCGGGAGGGCGACAGGGAGTAATGACCGACGACGACCACGACCGGCCGAACGTCATCGCGGTGATGACCGATCAGCAGCGCTGGGACACGGTTGGCGTCTACGGGTGTCCGTTGGATCTCACTCCCGCGATCGATACGCTCGCGAGGCAGGGCACCGTCCTGACACAGGCGATTACGCCGCAACCGCTCTGCGGGCCGTTCCGGGCGACGTTCCAGAGCGGAAAGTACGCGAGCGAAGTTGACGCGTGGCGTGACACGATGGGGCTCTCGTCCGACGAGTTGGGCCTCTCTCAGCGGTTCAAGGGCGCCGGCTACGATGTCGGATACGTCGGGAACTGGCACGTCGCCGGCACCTTCGACAGTCCCGTGCCCGAGGAGCGTCGCGGCGGGTACGAGGACTTCTGGATCGCCGCGGACGTCCCGGAGTTCACCTCACACCCCACGGAAGGTCGCCTGTTCGATGCCGACGGAGAATCCGTCGAGTTCGAGCAGTATCGCGCGGACGCCTTCACCGAGTACGCGCGCGAGGCGATCGAATCCCTGTCGGAGCCGTTCTTCCTCGTGGTCGCGTACGTCGAACCCCACAATCAGAACGATATGTGGACCTACGTCGCGCCGGACGGGTACGCGGAACCGTACGAGAAGCGGCCGTACATTCCTGAGGACCTACAGGACCGACCCGGCGACTGGTACGAGGAACTGCCGGACTACTACGGGATGGTCAGGCGGATCGACGAGTGCGTCGACGACCTCCTAGGTGCGCTATCCGACCGCGGCGTACGGGATCGGACGATCGTCGCGTACACGTCCGACCACGGCTGTCACTTCCGGACGCGTCCGGGCGAGTACAAGCGCACTCCTCACGAGTCCGCCGTCCGGGTGCCTGCGGTCCTCGCCGGTCCCGGCTTCGACGACGGGTCCGACGTCGATCGACCGACGAGTCTCGTCGATCTCCCACCGACCCTGCTCGACGCCGCGGATATCGCCGTTCCCGACGAGATGCACGGCGAAAGTTTCCTGCCGATCGTCCGCGGAGACGCTCCCGATACCGACGGCGAGGCGTTCATCCAGGTCAGCGAGTCGCAGGTCGGCCGGGCGCTCCGAACCGATCGGTGGAAGTACGCCGTCGCCGCCTCGTCACCGACGGGATGGCGCGGCGGCAGCGCCGAAAAATCGAGCGACGTCTACGTCGAACGCTACCTCTACGACCTCGCACGGGATCCTCACGAGCAGGTCAACCTCGTCGGCCGGCCGGATTTCCGGACCGTCGCCGACGACCTTCGCGATCGGCTCGCGGCGCACGTTCAGGAAATCGAAGGTAAATCGCCCGAAATCAAGCCCTACGAGAACGGATACAGCGCGTTTTGAGATCTCAAACGAAATCGATAGTTCGTCCCGAATCGTCCGCCACTGATCTCGATCGAGGACTGACCTTGATCTGAATCGATCCCACGCCGCGCAGTGTCTCCGTTACGCACGATTCGACCGGCGGTGCTCTCGTGGCCGTTTACCCGCCGTCTCTTCGTACGAAATAGGTCGTGTCTTAATGAGAAACGGAGTCCGATTCGCCCTAAATTAGGGCTAGGCGATGAAAAATCGGTGGTAACCACCGTCTCGTCGCTCGATTGACGCGCTGATCTGTTCGTTCTCAGTAGGTAGCCGACTGATCCGGAAGTGGACTGGTATTTACAATAATATGGCTGTAATTGGTTGGCGGGACGGATCCGTCTTCTCCACGACACGGTCGTGTAAGGCGGGTCGCTGCTGGGCCAATCCCGTTGTCCTTCCGTTACCTCGCACCCAGCTTTGTTTCCTAATAAGATACAGAGCTACTGCGGATCGAATGCCACCCGAGTCATCGGGTTATCCGCGCAAAGTCGACTCAGAACGCGGAGCGGCAGCGTAACGGAACTGCTGGAGGCGCGAATAGTTCGGGACAGGTACCGTGTTCGCCGTCGCAATTCGACTGGTAGCCCCGATTTCCCGATTCGAAACGACGGGCGGGATCGAGTATCGGTACTCGAGGCGTCAGCGTTCGACGACCGGCGCGCCGGCCTCCTCGCTCGGAACGCCGTCTTCGATCGTCGGCCAGCCGTCCTCCCACCGGATTCGATCGATCAGTAGCGCCCGACGCGGCGTGTCGTTGATCCAGACGTCGTCGGCGTGATACGCGTGGTACACGAGCCAGTCGTCGCCGTCGTCGTCTCGGATGACCGCGTTGTGCCCCGGACCGAGAAACGCCTCGCCACCCTCGAGAATCGTCGTTCCCGGGTAGTTCTCGATCGAATCGCCGTTTCGGTTCACGTACGGACCGTCGAAGGATTCGGAGCGACCGACGACGACGTGGTAGGTGCTTCTCCCCCCGTCACAACAGGAGCCGTTCGAGCCGAAGAAGTAGTAGTAGCCGTCGCGCTCGATGATCCACGGCGCTTCGAAGTGATCGTCGGCGGCGATACGGAACGGTTCACCGGCGACCTCGAGACCATCGTCGGAGAGTTCGACGCCCCAGATACCGTACCAGCTCCCCCAGAAGAGGTACGGCGTCCCGTCTTCGAGCATGAAGAACGGATCGATGGAGTTCTCGACGCCGATTTCCTCGCTGTCGAACAATTTGCCGCGGGCGTCGAACGGCCCCGCGGGGTGATCGGCGGTGGCGACGCCGATCGCCGGATTCTCGTCGCCCCACTCCGAGTAGGCGTAGTACAGGTAGAACTGGTCGTTGTACTCGGCGATATCGGGTGCCCAGAGGCCGCCGCCCTCCTTCCAGTCGGGTTTCGTGTCGAACACTTCGCCGACGTACTCCCACTCGACGAGGTCGCGGGATTTGGCGATCGGAATCAGCTGTCGTCCGTGCGTATCGTGTCGATCCGACTCGTGATACCAGTGGTCTTCGGTGCCGTAGACGTAGAAGACGTCGCCGTCGTCCGCCGAGTACCGGATGATCGACGGGTCGGCCATCGTGGGTTCGAACACCGAGTTTTCGTACGTTTCCGTTTCGGCGATCGTCTCGAGGCATCCCGTAAGGCCGAAGATCGTGGTCGTCGCTAAGAATCGTCTCCGATCCATATCTTCCCTATTCACCTGCGGTAACTTTATCTCTTACTTGAAAATTTCAGCCAAACGCCCGTGAGCGCCGTTCACACCAAAGGAGATATATAGGGGGATAAGTCAATAGTAACAGTGTATGACACTGAATAACAGGTGTTGCGACGGTAGAGGTACCTCCGTAAACCGACGGCGGTTCCTGCAAACCACGGGTGCTATCGGAGCGGCCGGGATCGCTGGCTGTACCGGTCTCATGGGAGGCAGCCAGCAAGACGGCGTCGAGTACTGGACGCTCTTCACCGGCGGGGACGGCGATGCTATGGAGGGTATGGTGACCGAAATAAACGAGAGCGACGATCACGATGACCTCCACATCAATCGGCAGCGCGTTCCACACGGCGAGTACTACGATCGCCTCTATACGTCCTTGACGGGCGATGAGTATCCGGATGTGGCCGTCCTCCACGCGGATATGATCCGCGAGTACGAAGATCTGGTTACGCCGCTCACCGACGAAATCGGATCGGATCCGTACGTCGATGAAGTTGCGGAGGCCGTCGTCGTCGACGGAGAACAACTCGCCGCACCCCTCGATACCCACCCCCTCGGGCTGTACTATAACAAGGAGATATTCGAGGAAGCGGGACTCGATCCGGAGGAGCCGCCGAGCAACTACGAGGAGTTCGAGGAGGCTGCAAACGCCATCACCGAAAATACGGACCACTGGGCGGTGAATATCTTCGAGGGGGGGCTCGTAACGATGAACTTTCGGATGGCACTCTCCAGCTTGGCGGGTGAACCGACGCCGGAACTGGACGAAAACTTCGAGCCGACGTTCGATAACGACGAGGGACTCGCGGTTCTGCAAGAACTCCACGACTGGGTTCACGAGCGCGAATGGATGCCGGAGGACGGCGACGTGGGAGACGACGCGTGGAACGCCGGCGAGTTAGGAATGGACATCAACGGAACGTGGCACGTCAGTCCCACCCGCCGGAACGACTTCGAGTTCGGTATGACCGAGCCGGCGGTTATGCCGAATTCGGAGGCCACGTTCACTAACCAATCCAGCCACGTACTGGTCATACCGAAGAACGAGGAGCGAGATACCGAACGTCACGAGGAAGCGGTCGAAACGGTCCGCCTGCTGACTCAGACCTACAATGACGCTTGGGGGTACGAAGCCGGACACATGCCGGCCAGTTTGGAGGCCCTGGAAAGCGACGAACTCCGCGAGAGCGATACGTGGAGCGATACGCTGGAAACGTTCACCGCGATGATCGACGATGGTCGCGGCGTAGCGCCGCCCGCGACGCCGAACAATACCGCCTACAAACAGCAGCTGTATCAACCGATAGATGATATGCGAAGCGGCAATCTGAGCCCCGAAGAAGCCTTGGACGACGCCGTGGAAGGTATTCGGGAAACCTTCGAGTAGTGTCCACTATGCCTCAAACAGACAACGAGTCGAGCACGAACGAGCGGGTGCTCGGTATCGATCCGACGTCGCGAGAAACGCGCGAGCAGATTGCGGGCATCGGTTTCGCGCTCCCGTACCTCGTTATCGCCGGCGGATTTCTTTTCGGCCCGTTGCTGTTGGGTCTGTACATGAGCTTTCACGACTGGAACGCGACGACTCCAGCTTGATCGGAGTTTATCGGGTTTCAGAACTACCAGTCGCTCTTGACCGACCCGCAGTTCTGGTCCGCGATGTGGAACACCGCGTACTTCGTCACACTCACGGTGCCGCTGCTCGTCATCGGGTCGCTCCTGCTTGCGCTCGGAGTCAATCGAGAAATAAAGGGGAAGTGGTTGTTACGAACGATCTTCTTTAGTCCGTACGTCCTCACCGTAGCCGTAATCGGTATCCTGTGGGGAGACCTCTTTGGCGGAAATGGACTGATCTCCTACTATACTACGGGTGGAAGCTGGTTGAATAGCCACACGCTCGCAATGCCGGCGATAGCCATCGCGACGGTTTGGTGGACGATCGCGTTCAACTTCATCATCTTGCTGGCAGCGCGCCAGAACGTCTCGAACAGGCTCTACGAGGCTGCGAAACTAGACGGGGCCAGTTCGTGGCGAATGATGCGAGATATCACGATTCCTCAGATGAAGAACCCCCTCATCTTCGTCGTAATCGTCTCGTTCATCACTTCGTTCCAGGTGTTCGGCCAGCCGTTCATCATGACCGACGGTGGACCGAGTTTCCAGACGACCACGATCGTCGTGTACCTGTACAACACGGCCTTTGCTGGTCGGGAGTTCGGTTACGCAGCCGCAATCGGGTACGTTCTGTTTCTCATCTTGGTCGCCGTATCGTCGGTCAGCTACTACCTGCTGGAGGAACCAAAGAATGAGTACACGATCGCGACGGTTGATAGAGGGTGTATCGTTTGACGCGGATCTTCGAACGGTCGGCGTATACGCCGCCGTGTACGGAGCGGCGTTCCTGTTTGTTATCCCGTATTGGTGGATGTTCGCGACGTCGGTTATGCCCCGCGGACAAATTTACTCCAGTACGCCGCACTTGATTCCGAGAGACATCACGTTCCAGTGGTACGAAGTGCTCTTCGAGGGCACGCTGATCGTCCAGTGGACCATCAACACGTTCATTCTGGCGCTGGTAACTACTGTCATCGTGCTGTTGATCGACGCCATGATCGCCTACTCGCTCACCCGACTCGAGTGGCCGGGTCGCTCCGTTCTCTTTTCGCTGATCGTGGCGAGTTTCATGGTGCCCACAATCGTGAATCTCGTTCCCGTCTACGTGATCGTGAACGAACTCGGCCTCATCAACTCCTTGTGGGGTGTCGTTCTTCCGGCCGCGGCCGGTCCGCTGGGCGTGTTCATGCTCGTCCAGTTCTTCAAGGATATCCCCGTCGAGGTCGAGGAAGCAGCCCGACTCGACGGGTTTTCTCGAATCCGAACCTTCACGACTATCATCTTACCGATGATGCGTTCCGCACTCGCTTCACTCGGGCTGTTTATCTTCGTCTGGACGTGGAACGCATTTCTCTGGCCGCTCGTCATCCTTCAAAGCGAGGGGATGTACACGCTCCCGATCGGAATCGTGACGGTCCAGGAGGGAATGGGCACTACCGAACCGGGAATCGAAATGGCTTCGGCGGTCGTTGCATCGCTGCCGCTGCTCCTGGTCTTCCTGCTCATACAGAATCACCTCGTAAAAGCGGTCGAAATGCAGGGGACGACGAAATGAACGCTCCCGACGATATCGATCCCATGTACGCGACGCTCGAGCGAACGGTCCGCTTCGTCTGGGTCAACCTCGTCTCGATCGTCAAGATTAGCCTCGCGTGGTTCCTGGTATCGTTGCCGATCGTCACGATCGGCCCCGCCACCGTCGGCGCCTACCGTGCCGTGCTCTCGCTTCGAGAGGCGGGCGCTGAAGGCGTCGATTGGGGCGCCGTCAGCGGGATCTTCCGAGCGCAGTTCATCCATGCGACGCTCGTCGGACTCGTTCCGCCAATATTGCTAGCGGTTTCGGGAATGTACGCACTCGCGTACCTCGCCGACGGGACGGTTCTGGCGGGCCTGCTCACGCTCGGTGCGGCTTACGCCGGATTGTACGCCTGGCTCGTGTCAATCCCTGTTCTTCTGGGACTGGCCGAAGGAAAGCCCGCAGCGGACGCGATAACCGACGGGTATCTGTGGACCGCACGGCACGCCATCGGCGCCGTCGCGCTGGGAATCGTAACCACCGTGCTGTTGACGGTGACGTCGCTGCTGACCGTTGCTGTAGCACTTTTGTTCGCCGGCGTCGCCTTCACGCTTCACATCGAATTCATTACCGAAACCGACCAACTTACGACATCAGTTCCAGAACGATGATAGACAGTACGAGATTCGATCGATCACGCACCGCGCCCCGGAGACGGGTGAGATGAGCCCCTCGGAAGCAATAGCTACGAAAGCGTGCGAGCACGCGCGGAGGGTACTATGACGAGTTCGAACGACGGAACGGCATCGATTACGTTCGATGACGCGAGAAAGGTGTACGGCGATGAGTTCGTTGCCATCGAGGGGGTTGACGCCCACATTGAACCCGGCGAGTTCATCACGATCGTCGGACCATCCGGATCGGGCAAGTCGACGTTGCTTCGGATGATCGCAGGTCTCGAGAAAATATCCGATGGCGACATCCAAATCGGTGGCGAGAGCGTCAAGGGCGTCGAACCGCAGCACCGTGGCATCGCTATGGTGTTCCAGAACTACGCGCTCTATCCGCATATGTCGGTCCGGAAAAACATGTCCTACGGGCTGAAGCTGACGACGGACCTTCCGGATAACGAGATCAAACAGCGAGTGCAAGAGACGGCTGAAATGATGGGTATCGAGGACCAGTTGAGCGCTAAGCCGAGCGAGCTCTCCGGCGGACAACAACAGCGCGTCGCGACGGGACGAGCCATCGTCCGCGACCCCGAGGTCTTCCTGATGGACGAGCCGCTGTCGAACCTCGACGCGAAGCTCAAAGTCCACATGCGGACCGAACTCCAGCGTCTGCAGGAGGATCTGGGAACGACGACGATCTACGTCACCCACGATCAGCACGAGGCGCTCACGATGAGCGACCGCATTATCGTTCTGAACGCGGGCGAACTCCAGCAGTTCGCGACACCGGACGAGATATACGACCGACCCGTGAACCGATTCGTCGCGGACTTTATCGGAAGTCCGTCGATGAACTTCTTCGACGTCGAGTTGAACGAGCGGACGCTCGTCGGCGACCACGTCGAGTACTCGGTTCCCGAACCGGTCGCTGAGGCGATCCGAGAGGGCCAGACGGGAGACGGTCTCGAGCTGGGGATCCGACCCGAGAACATCTCGCTCGGTTCCGACGGCGCCAACGCCATCTCCGCGACGGTCGAGGTGGTCGAGGTTGCGGGAAGCGACAACTTCGTCTACCTCGACGTCGGCGGGAACGAGTGTCGAGTTCGCGTCCCGAGCGACGTGAAACCGACGGTCGGCGAACCGGTTCAGTTCACGTTCGACCCGGCGGACATCCACGTCTTCGACAGACAGACCGGACGGAACGTCCTCAGAACGCTCGAGTCGAGACAACAGGTTTCCGAGGAAGCGTCTCCCTGATCCGACTCGATCGAAGCGGAGTACTCGTATTAACAGACGATCGCTACAAGATACACTATGGAACGACTGACGGAAGACTATCGACGGCAGAGAGCACTGAACGGACACTGGCAGTTCGTAACGGATCCCGAATACGACGGGCGGTCTGACGACTGGTACGACCCCGATGCGGACTGGCCGAATCGCACGCACGCGGTCGAGGTGCCGTGTGCGTGGCAGGAGGACGACGCATACCGGGAGTACACGGGCGCAGCGTGGTATCGACGGACGGAGACCCTCGAGCTACCGGCCGAGGAGCGCGTACTGCTCCGATTCGGCGCTGTCGACTACGAAGCGACAGTCTGGGTCAACGGCGAGCGCGTCGGCGAGAACCGCGGCGGCTACCTCCCGTTCGAGCTAGACGTCACCGACGCGGTCGTGGAGGGAGAGAACGCGATCGTCGTCGAGGTCGTCGACCCGGCGGACATCAGCGAAATCCCGCACGGCAAACAGGGCGCGCCGTGGTACCAGCGGATCAGCGGGATCTGGCAGGACGTCACGCTCGAGTTCGTCCCCGAGACCCGCGTCGAACGGCTCCGCGCGACGCCGGATCTGGACGACGACAGTGCGCGCATCGATTTCGACGTCGCGGGCGTCGACGACTCGTCGTCGGTGACGGCCGCGGTCCGGATCACTCGCGACGGCGACGACGCGGCTCGCGGCGAGACGGCGATCGACGCCGACGGCTCGGGGTCGCTGACGGTTTCGATCGAGGACCCGACGTACTGGACGCCCGAAACGCCGGCGCTGTACGACGTCACCGTCGACCTGCGCCGCGACGGGCAGGTCGTCGACCGGTACGAGGACTACTTCGGGATGCGTTCCGTCGAGGCTCGAGACGGACGGCTCTACCTGAACGGTGAGCCCTACTACATGCGGGGCGCGCTCGATCAGGGATACTATCCCGAGACGCTCTATCGACCGTTCGACGAATCGCTGTTCGAGGAGGAGGTTCGGACGGCCAAGGACCTCGGATTCAACCTGATCCGGAAGCACATCAAGCCCGCCCACCCGGACTTCCTCGAGTGCGCCGACCGGCTCGGCATCCTCGTCTGGGAGGAGCCCGCGAACCCGACCGTTCACACCGACCGCTCGAAACGCGAGGTTCGCGAGCAGATCGAGGGGCTCCTCGAGCGAGACTACAACCGGCCGAGCGTGATCGTCTGGAGTCTCTACAACGAGGAGTGGGGGATCGGGAACCCGCAAGGGCTCGACGAGGAGACGTCGCTCTGGGAGGACGAGGCGAAACAGGAGTACCTCGCGGATCTCTACGACGACATTTCGGCGCGAGATCCGACCCGGATCGTCTGCGACAACTCGGGCTGGGCACACGTCGCGACCGACGTCAACGACTACCACCGCTACTTCGTCAGTCCGGACCGCGCGGGCGCGTGGGAGACCGACATCGACGCGATGGCCGACGCCCCCGAGGAGAATTACGGCGCGACGGAGACCGATCCGGACGACGCGCCGATCATCGTCTCGGAGTTCGGGACCTGGGGGCTGTGCGATCTGCCCGCGGTCGAAGCCCACTACGACGGAACGCCGCCCTGGTTCGATTACGACTTCTTCGACGATCCGATCAAGCGTCCGGAAGGAGTCCACGACCGCCTCGAGGAGACGACGCTCCCGGACGTGTTCGACGATTGGGAGTCGCTCGCGGAAGCCTGGCAGTGGCGCGAGTTCCGCTCGATCAAGGACGTGATCGAGCGGATGCGCGCCCGCGAGGGGGTCGCCGGCTACGTCATCACGGAGTTCTCCGACATCGAGTGGGAGTTCAACGGCATGCTCGACTACCGGCGCGAGGAGAAGGTCTTCACGGACGATTTCGCCCGCATCAACGACGACGTCCTCGTGATGGTCGAACCCGACTCACACGCGGTCGGTGCGGGAGACACGCTAACCGCGGACGTCGTCGTCAGCAACCACACGAACGAACCTCTCGAGGGCGAGGTGACGTGGTCGTTCCGCGGGCGCGAGGGGCGGTCGCGATCGATCGCGACGGGTTCGGCGTCACGCGCGTCGAGGACGCGATCTCGATAGCCGTCCCGGACGTCGATGACGCGACGACGGACGAACTGACCGTCTCGCTACCCGGCGCGAGTTCGAACGCCGAATCGATCACCGTCGTCCCCGATCCGTCGGTCGACACCGACCTCACCGTGGCCGTCGACGACGACGAACTGGCGTCGACCCTGACGGCGATCGGGTTCGACGTCGAGCCGTCGATTACGGACGCGACCGACGTCGCGCTGGTGGCGGATCCCGACGTCGACGCGAGAGCGTACGTCGAGGGCGGCGGCGCGCTCGTTCGGCTTCCGGACGCGACCGGTCACATGAGCGACGACGCGTTCTTCGAGTACCGCGACCTCCCCGAAGACGAGAGCTGGAACCTCGTCGCGTCGCTGTTCTACCGCGACGACGGACCGCTCGCGGAGTACGTCGACACCGTTCCCGGCTGGGAACTCGAGGGCCTGTACCCCTACGACGTCGTCGCGGACGTCGACCGAGACGTCGACGACGTCGGCGTCGGATACGTCGAGGGGTGGCTCGCGAACTGGAGCGCCGCGGTTACCGTCCGCGATCACGGAGACGGGCGCGTCGGCGCGTTCACCTTCAGAGTCACCGACGACGGCGCGCGCGCGAACAATCCGGTCGGCGTCGCGGCGCTCGCCGCGTTCGTTACCGACCTCGCTCGAGACTAGGACCGAACGACCGAAGACGATTCACGACACACGCCACTCATGCACATCACAGACTACGAACTGTTCGAAGTACCGCCGCGCTGGCTGTTCCTCAAGGTGACGACGAGCGACGGCACCGTCGGCTGGGGCGAACCGGTCGTCGAAGGACGCGCGAAGACGGTCAAGACCGCGGTCGAAGAGCTGATGGATACCTACCTCGTCGGCGAGGATCCGGCACGAATCGAAGATCACTGGCAGACGATGTACCGCGGCGGCTTCTACCGCGGCGGGCCGGTCCTGATGTCGGCCATCGCCGGGATCGACCAGGCGCTGTGGGACATCAAGGGCAAGACGTACGACGCCCCGGTGTACGACCTGCTCGGCGGGCGGGCCCGCGATCGACTGCGCGTCTACCAGTGGATCGGCGGGGACGATCCGTCGGACGTCGCCGACCAGGCGCGCGAGAAGGTCGACGCCGGCTTCACCGCCCTCAAGATGAACGGGACGCCGGCGATGGAGCGAATCGACTCGCCGGCGACCGTCGAGGCCGCGACCGAGCGGATGCGAGAGGTTCGCGAAGCCGTCGGGAGCGAGGTCGACGTCGGCGTCGACTTTCACGGGCGCGTCTCGAAGTCGATGGCCAAGCGGCTGGTCGCGGCCCTCGAACCGTACGAGCCGTTCTTCATCGAAGAGCCGGTCCTGACGGAACACCTGGACGAACTCGCGGGGATCGCCCAGCACACGACCACCCCGATCGCGACCGGCGAGCGGATGTACTCGCGGTGGGATTTCAAGCAGGTCTTCGAGGACGGACACGTCGACCTCATCCAGCCCGACCTGTCCCACGCCGGCGGGATCACCGAGGTGAACAAGATCGCGTCGATGGCCGAAGCCTACGACGTGGCGGTCGCACCGCACTGCCCGCTCGGCCCGATCGCGCTAGCCTCGTGCATCCAGGTCGACGCCTGTTCGCCGAACGCGCTCATCCAGGAGCAGAGCCTCGACATCCACTACAACGAGACCAGCGACGTGCTCGATTACCTCGCGGACCCCTCCGTTTTCGACTACCGGGAGGGGTACGTCGACATCCCCGACGGACCGGGGCTCGGAGTCGACATCGACGAGGAGTACGTCCGGGAGCAGGCCGGCGAGGTCGACTGGCACAATCCCGTCTGGCGCCACGACGACGGCAGCGTCGCGGAGTGGTAACGATGGTGGACGAGTACGAGGTGGAGTGGAGAGCTGAGACGGCCCGCGTCGAGGGCTGACGAGCGTCGCTTTCGGTCCGAACTACCGGCTCAACAGCACGGTCTCGATCGACTTGCTCGCGTTCACGAGGAGTCTGGCGATCTCGTCCTCGAGTCGGCGACCGTAGAGACTGTCTTTGGAGCCGCTGACCTCGATCGCGGCGATGGCGTAGTTGTCGGCGTCTCTGACGGGAACGGCGACGCTGTGGAGGTTCTGGTAGGGTTCGCCGTGGCCGACGACGTGGCGGTGGCCCATGAAGGATCCCGCGCTGAAGGTACTCTCCTGCGGACCCTCGCGTTCGATAACCATCCGCTGGTTCCGAAGCGTCCGTAACTCCGAAACGAGCTGATCCGCGCGGTCGGTCAGCTCCTGTTCCGCGAGCAGCGCCTCCACCTCTTCGACGGGACGGTACGAGAGGATCGCCTTGCCGCCGACCGAAATCGGCGCCGGAATGCGGTCGCCCTCGCTGACCGGTCCGACGGGTTGCTCGCGCTCGCTCGTCTGGGAGAGATAGATCGCGTCTCCGTCCTCTTCGACGACGAGCGAGACCGTCTCCCCGGTCTGCCGGGCCAACCGGTTCAGTTCCGTCCGCGCGACCTGGAAGACGTCGCGGCGCTCGCGAACCCGACGACCGATCTGGAACCACCGCAGGGAGAGCGCGTACGAGGACCCGGTTTTCGTCACGAATCCGAGGTGGTGGAGCGTGTCGAGATACTTGTAGACCAAGCTCTTGGCGATCCCAGTCTCGCGCGCCAGTTCCGTGATTCCCGTACTCTCGCGCCGTTCCAGCGCCTCGATGATCCGAAAGAGCTTGCGGACCGATTTCACGTGGTGGCTCGTCCCCGACATGTGTCGTAGACGACTGGCGACGATCACCAAAACCGTTTCTCATTGTGACACGGAGTCGTCTCGTTCACGGCGCGTACTCGCTTGCGTCGGACGGAAGATTTATTCGCCGAAACGAACGTTACTACGAAAGTGACCGAACATGCGTCCTGCACCCCCTGAGACGACCGACACCCTGCCTCAGTTCCGCCGAGACGTCCTGCGTTCACGAGCCGATCAGCCGCTAGCGACCGGGAATATCGGTGGGAGTCGTGACCGGGTCACCGACGGGAGCGTCCGAGGAGGACGCGAGCGACCGACGGCGCTCGGTCGCGCTCGACGGCGAGTGGGAGTTTCTCATCGATCCGGAACGCAGCGGCCGAACGAACCGGTGGTACGAACGAGACGCGACGTGGCCGGACCGTGCACACGCGGTCGAGATTCCCCGAGCGTGGCAGGAAGACGACGCGTATCGAGAGTACACTGGGACGGCGTGGTATCGTCGATCGATCGACCTGGACGCGGCGGTTCCGGCGGGAAAGCGGGCGTTTCTCGTCTTCGGCGCCGCGGACTACGAGACGACGGTGTGGGTCAACAGCGAGCGCGTCGGCGAGAACCGCGGCGGCTACCTCCCGTTCACGATAGACGTCACCGACGAACTGGAGCGCGGAGCGAACGCGATGGTGGTCGCGGTCACCGATCCCGCGGATCTCTCGGAGATTCCGCACGGAAAACAGGGAGATCCGTGGTACACTCGGGTCTCCGGCCTCTGGCAGTCCGTCAGCCTCGAGTTCCGTCCGGAAACCCGAATCGTCGACGCACCCGTCACTCCCGACCTCGAACGGGATCGTGCCGTCGTCGATCTCGAGTTCGCGACGGGATCGGCCGACGTCGAGGCGTTGCGGGCGACGGTGCTGGCCGACGGAGACGGCGATTCGGAGGCGAGCGCCACCGTCTCGCCGGCCGCCGACTCGACGGCCGTTCTCGAGTTCGACGACCCCACCTACTGGTGTCCCGACGAGCCGGCGCTGTACGACCTCACCGTGATCCTCGAGCGCGACGGGACGGTCGTCGATCGGTACGAGGACTACTTCGGAATGCGGAGCTTCGAGACGGCGGACGGGGAGTTCCTGCTGAACGGCGAACCGATTACGCTTCGCGGCGTTCTCGAACAGGGATACTACCCGGAGACGCTCTACCGGCCCCGGGACGAGGAGACGTTCAGCAGCGAGATCGAACTGGCCGCCGACCTCGGGTTCAATCTCATCCGGAAACACGTCAAGCCCGCTCATCCGGACTTTCTCGAGTGTGCCGATCGGAACGGGATGCTGGTGTGGCAAGAGCCCGCAAACCCGATGCGGGACACCGAGCGCTCGCGTGCGGAAGTGAGGGCACAGGTCGAGGGGCTCGTCGAACGCGATTACAACCGGCCGAGCGTCGTCATCTGGTCGCTGTACAACGAGGAGTGGGGTCTCGGTCACCACGACGCCGACGAGACGCTCTGGACGGATGCGGAGAAACAGCGGTTCCTCGCCGATCTCTATCGGTCGGTTCGCGAACGCGATCCAACGCGGATCGTGTGTGACAACTCCGGCTGGGCGCACGTGGCGACCGACGTCAACGACTACCACCGCTACTTCGTCAGTCCCGATCAGGCCGATAGCTGGGCCGCCGACCTCGAGCACATCCGCCACTATCCGGGCGACAACTACGCTACGACCGAGTTCGACGATCCCGACGCGCCGCTCGTCGTCTCGGAACTCGGGACGTGGGGGCTGAGCGACGTGGACGCCCTCCGCGATCGATACGGCGGGGATCCGCACTGGTTCGACCACGACTTTCTCGTCGAGGCGCTCAAGAAACCGGACGGGATCGACGAGCGGCTTCAGCGGACGACGCTCCCCGACGTCTTCGACGACTACGCCGATCTCGCAGCGTCCTGGCAAGAGCGGGAGTTCACGTCGATCAAACACCTCATAGAGGAGATGCGCGTTCGAGACGAGATCGCCGGCTACGTTCTGACCGAACTGTCGGATATCGAGTGGGAGTTCAACGGCCTGTCCGACTACCACCGAAACCCGAAGTCTTTCGCCCCCCGGTTTTCGACGGTTAACGGCCCGCTCACGGTCGTCGCGAGGCCCGAGTCGCACGCCACGTGGGCCGACCAGTCCGTCGAGGTTTCGCTCACCGTCGTCAACGACACCGATCAGTCGGTTTCGGGGCCGCTCGAGTGGTCCCTGGATCGACAGCGAGGCGGTGAGACCGTCTCGGTCGCTGCTCACGACGCGACCGCCCTTACGACGACGGTCACAGCACCAACGGAGACGGACGAGGTGGCGCGAACGACGGAGTTGACCGTCTCCTTCTCGCCGCGAGACGAATCGATCTCGACGGCGGAACCCGTGACGATCGTCGACGGTGACCGTGGCGCGACGCCGTCGATGACCGTGTACGCGGACGGTGCGTTCGCTTCGCGACTCGCCGAGGAGGGCGTGACCGTCACGCACACGCTCTCCGATGCGGTCGACGTCGCCGTAACCTCCGAAATCACGAGTCGTATCGATCAGTTCGCGACCGACGGCGGTGCCGTCGTCCACGTCCCGGATCGAGACGGCGAGATGAGAACCGGCGGGCCGTTCACCTACCGCTCGCTACCGCGCGCCGAAAGCTGGAATCTCGTCGCCGGGTTCTACTACCGGGACTCGGCACTCCTCGAGGATATCTGTCCGAATCGCCACCTCGGCTGGGAGTTCGACGGACTCTATCCGTACGCGGTCGCCACCGATCTGAACCCGTCGGTCGACCGCGTTCACGTCGGCTACGTAGAGGGATGGCTCGCGAACTGGAGTAGCCCCTTCGTCGTCCGCGGGTACGGAAGTGGATCGATAACGGCGCTGACGTTTCGGGTCTGCGATCGGTACGGACGCCACCCCGTCGCCACCGTTCTCTGTAATCGTCTCCTCCGATGGCTCTCCCAGAACCGTTGAATTTCGGACGTACAGATACTACTTCGCTATAGTAGCCACTGAAAGTCAGTACACGCCCGATCGCACAGCCGTCGTGCGATCGGTGTGGAACCCGTTTCAGTTGGTACTATAGTATCTCGACTCGAAACTCGCTGCGACCGTTAACGGTACGCGAAGGAGAGTCTTTAAAATAGCTACAATAGGTAGCTTAGCTGAGGTAGCTACCGTAGGTATCTTATCCCAACGATATCGCGAACCGGTACGATCATAACCGTATACATATCATAACTAGAGTCATATATACGGAAAAGAGAGGGACGAGATCCAGTCGAATTCCGGGCGATCGCACACGAGTCCGTTCCTCGCGAGCGATACAATATTTTTCGTTCGCCCGTAACCGCGCTAGAGGCGCTCGTGCGGGATACCTGATTCGCGTACGTGCTCCTGAGGACACAAGTAAGACACGATTAGAGGCGTCAAATATACCGTTTTCGAGTTCTATAAAACGCATTCCGAATCAATCAATTCGGTGCTGGTGTCGAATCCGTAATCGGATTGACGACGTTGTCGATCGTCGCTCCCTTACTGTCGGCCGCGATCGAGAATGCCCCGGCGGAGCTCACGAGACTCGAGACTGTGTGCCTCGTTGGAATATTCGAAGAGCGCAATCCGATTGCCGGGAACAGCTCTTTGTCGTTCGTTACCGTACTACCGGAAACGCGCGGCGCGTTGGTGATACTGCCAATGAAGAGTACCAATCCAGCGACCGACGAGGTAATCGAAACGTACGACGACCACACGGCGGACGACGTCGACTCCATTCTCGAGGACGCGGTTTCGGCCTCGGAATCGTGGGCGGAGACGAATATCACCGAACGTCAGCAGCTTCTCGAGAACGCCGGCGAGATCCTTCGCGACCGGCAGGACGAGTACGCCGAGTTGATGAGCCGAGAGATGGGTAAGCCGATCGACGAATCCCACTCCGAACTCGAGAAGTGCGCGTGGGTCTGTGACTTCTACGCCGAGCGTGCGGACGAGTTCCTCGCCGACCGCGTAATCGGCAGCGAGCCGAACGCGAAGACGTTCGTCTCCTACGAGCCGCTGGGAGCCGTCCTCGCGGTGATGCCCTGGAACTTCCCGTTCTGGCAGGTGTTTCGCTTCGCCGCGCCGCACCTGACTGCCGGCAACGTCGGCCTGCTCAAACACGCCTCGAACGTACCGGGCTGTGCGCTCGCGATCGAGGAGATCTTCCGCGACGCGGGCTATCCCGAGGGCGTCTTCTCGACGCTGCTGGTCGGCTCCGACGCGATCGAGGACGTCGTTCGAGACGACCGTCTCGACGCGCTCACCCTGACGGGGAGCGAGGGTGCCGGGCGCGCCATCGCCGAACAGGCCGGCAACGAACTGAAGAAACACGTCCTCGAACTCGGCGGGAGCGACCCGTTCGTCGTCCTCGAGGACGCCGACCTCGACGCGGCGGCCGAAACCGCGGCCACGGCGCGGACGATCAACTCGGGGCAGTCCTGTATCGCGGCCAAGCGGTTCATCGTCGCCGACGAGGTCTTCGACGAGTTTCTCGACCGCTTCGTCTCGGAGATGGAGGCCCTCGAAATCGGCGATCCGATGGAGTCCGGCACCGAAATCGGTCCGCAGGCGCGCGAAGATCTCATGGAGGACGTTCACGAGCAGGTCGAGGCGAGCGTCGAGGCGGGGGCGACCCTCGAGTGCGGCGGCGAACCCCTCGACCGCGACGGCTGGTACTATCCGCCGACGGTGCTCGCCGAACCGCCGATGGACAGTCCCGCGGCCGAGGAGGAGGTCTTCGGACCGGCCGCGGCCGTCTTCCGCGCCGCCGACGAGGAGGAGGCGATCGAGATCGCGAACGACATCCACTACGGACTCGGCGGCTCGATCTGGACCGAGGACCTCGATCGCGGGGAGCGGATCGCCCGCGAGATCGAAGCCGGCTGCGTGTTCGTCAACGAACTCGTCAAGTCCGATCCTCGACTCCCGTTCGGCGGCGTGAAGGCGTCCGGGTACGGTCGCGAACTCGCCAAGGAGGGGATCCACGAGTTCGTCAATCGAAAGACCATCTGGGTGCAGTCCGCCGGCGAGGGCGACGACGTTCCCGCAACCGAGTAAGCGTCTCGAGCGGTTCGATCCCGTTTTCTGGAGGTGTTTCATCTCGCCGATCGAGACCGTTCTGCTCGCCGCCCCATCCGGTAGCCGGCTCCGTGGCCGATTTCCGAGGGATGACTCCGCTCGGGGTACAGGTAGGAAAACTCGTCCTCTCGACTCTCGAGCGGGTGGTAGAATCATGTACCGCAAGGTAGTCGAGAGAAACGTGCCACTAGCATCCGATCTACTCGTCGACTGCCTCGAGGTCGAGGGTGTCGAGTACGTCTTCGGTCTCCCGGGCGAAGAAATCGAGGAACTGCTGTTCTCGCTCCGGGACTCTCCGATCACCTTCGCTCCGACCCGACACGAACAGGGAGCGGCGTTCATGGCCGACGTTTACGGCCGGCTGACCGGCGACGCGGGCGTCTGCCTCTCGACGCTGGGGCCCGGCGCGACGAACCTCATCACCGGCGTCGCCGACGCACAGGCTAGACAAGAGTCCGCTCGTCGCGATCACGGGCCAGGGCGGTCGCGAACGGCTGCACAAGGAGAGCCACCAGGCACTCGACGTGATCGACGTGTTCGAGCCGATCGTCAAGTGGAACGCCCAGATTGCAGACCCCGAGATCGTCTCCGAATCGGTCCGCAAGGCGTTCAAGCTCGCCGAGTACGAGAAGCCGGGCGCGACCCACCTCGAGTTCCCCGAGGACGTCGCTCGCGAGGAGACCGACGCCGAGCCGATTCCTATCCGCGATCAGGTGCGCCGGCCGGATCCGGATCCCGAGTCGGTCGAGCGAGCCGCGACGCTACTCGAGGAGGCCGAGCGACCGATTCTGCTCGCGGGTAACGGCGCAGTGCGAACCCGCGCGGCCGACAGCATCCGTGCGCTCGTCGACCGCCTCGAGATCCCCGTCGTCGCGACGTACATGGGCAAGGGCGCTATCTCCGACCGCGAGCCGACCTCGCTGATGACGCTCGATTCGGGTCCGGACGGCGAGGCGGCTCGCGCGGTCGAGCGGGCGGACTGCGTCGTCGCGGTCGGGTACGATATCGCCGAACACGATCCGGAGGGATGGAATCCGAACCTCGAAAAGACGATCGTTCACGTCGACCACGAGCCCGCAGAGGTCTACCGCCACTACAACCCCGACGTCGAGATCGTCGCGGACGTCGGCGCGACGCTCAGGGCGATCGACGAGCGGCTCTCGTCGGACGCCTCTGCACTGTGGTGCCGCGAGCTACACGACCAGTTGCTCGAGGCGGTGACGAAGCCGCCCGAAGAGAGCGATCCGATCACCGTCAGAAACGCGCTCCCGCTGTTGCGGGAGGCCATGGCCGACGAGGACGTCCTCGTCTCGGACGTCGGCAGTCACAAGATGGCGATCGCACAGTCGTTTCCGGTGTACGATCCGAACACCTGCATCGTCTCGAACGGACTGGCGAGTATGGGAATCGCCGTTCCGGGTGCGCTCGCGGCGGACCTCGCGGTCGACGCCAACGTCGTCGCGGGAACCGGCGACGGCGGCTTCCTGATGAACGCGGCGGAGATCGAAACCGCGACTCGACTCGACTGCGGCTTCACGGTCGTCGTGTTCAACGACGACGATTACGGCCTCATCTCCGAACAGCAGGTGACACACCGTGGCGAGCATACCGGGACCGAACTCGCGAATCCGGATCTCGTGACGTTCGCCGAGAGCTTCGGAATCGAGGCCTATCGTCCCGGAACGTGGAACGAGATCGAACGGGCCTTCTCGGAAGCGGTTCCATCGGACGAACTGGCGCTGATCGAACTCCGCCTCGGAGATTGAGGGCCGCTCGCGGGGAGGATCGAGCGGTAGGCACACCGAACAGGAGCGTCACTCCGTGGGCGCCGAGCAGGAGGAACCCTAGCGCGATCGTAACGCGTTCGCCGTCGGGCGTCAGTCGTTCGAGTGAGCCGATCAGCTGTTCGACTGCGAACAGGTGGCGTCGACGAGAAGTTAGACTATCAAACTCTTGGCTGATGGCGGTCGTAGGCGGGGAATACGGCACTTACGGTCCAGTCGAAACCGACGAACGGTTAGCCGCTCGCCACGTACGTACGACGAGGTGAGAAACGTGAGTACTAGCGCGTGGATCGTCCGAGATACGGGGAGCGGAAAAGAACGGGAGTTCGACTCCCGAGGCGAGGCCGAGGGCGCGATGGACGAGCTCGAGGATCTCGGTATGGACGTCGAACTCGTGCCGCCGAGTCCGTCCGATCCCGATCCGGTAACGCCCGAGGTTATCGATGCCGACGCGGCTGCTGATACCGACGCCGTCGACCCGACGGCGTACGAGCTCCCGGACCGGTCGATCTCCGACGACCCGCTCGAGTGGGTTCCCGGCGAATTCATCGACGAGATCGACGGCACGCAGGCGATCAACCGGAAGGGTTTCGAAGTGCTCTCGCACTTCTACGATATCGACGTCGAGACGGACGTCCTGGTCTCGCCCCACGAAACGGAGTTCACCTACTGTCAGGTGAAGGCCGCCGCCACGATGCCCGACGGTCGTCGGTGCGAGGCGCTCGGCAGTGCACACGTCGACCGGGGCGACGACTCGGTCTTGCTGCTCGAGTTAGCCGATACGAGAGCGCGCAAGCGGGCGCTCTCCATCGCAACCGGCGTCGGTGCCGTGGCGGTCGCGGAGCTCAAGAACGAGTTGGACCGGTGAGCGACTCACGCCGCCGCACACTCCTTTCGTCGGATCGGCAGCGTGCGACGTTGGACGTCTCGCCCGGCGTCGCTCGATAGCGATCCGCCGCGCCCTGCACGGTGTCGTACGCCCGTCTGACTGACGTTTTTGAGGCCGAGTCTGGATACGGACTCTATGGAGGCACCATCGACCACACCCGTATCGTCCCTCGTCGATCACCGACTACCGCCCTTCCGGAGGCGATAGCACCATGCTCACGACACAACCCGCGGTGAGCCGTTCGCTCGCGGTCGTCGCACGCGTGAAGACGTGGCCAGCGTACCTTCTGGCGGTGTGTTTTCCGGGCGTCGGACACTGTTACACCCGTCAGTGGATGCGCGGTCTCAGCTGGGCAGTACTGTACGCGGCTGCGCTCGTCTTCCTCAGCACCGGGACGCTCTCGTCGACGGCACGGTCGTCGAACCGCTCGTGATCACCATCGTTCGGCTCGAGGGCGTGACGTTCATCGACGTGGCCGTTCCACTCGCCGTGCTCGTCTGCAGTGTGATCGACCTCTATACGCGCGTTGCACTCGTCGACGCCGCTCCGGTTTCGCAGTGATGGCGTCGCGTCCGCTCGCGATAGGCGGCTGGTGAGTTCCGAGTGATCACTCGATCGAACGACTGATGTATCGGACATTCCTCCAGCCGAGTAATGGACGCTGGTGTCGGCTTTGCGATCGTTGCAGCCTTCGTCTGGGGCTTCTACATTTACGTGCTGAAGCGGTCGTTTTCCGGCTATCCGCCGGCGGCACTAACTGTGCTCCTCAACGCGTTCGCGATCACCTGGTACCTTCCGGTCGTGATCACGCAGACGGAGTTCTCGAGGAACCTGTTCGATGGCATGGGTCTCTTCGAACTGGGTATCGTCGCCCTCACAGTGGTCATGACCGCCGTCGCGTTCGTGTTGTTCCTGCAGGCGATCGACGACGGAGACGTTTCGTACGTGGCGCCGATCAACAAGATCGTCCCGATGTTCGTCCTCCCGCTCGAGATCGTTTTGCTCGGCCAATTTCTCACACGGCTACAGGTCGTCGGTGTCCTCGTCGCGACGCTCGCGGTGTACGTCGCGAACTACGACCCTGGCGGGTTCTTCCAGCCGTTCATCAAGGCTGCACGCTCACGGCCCGCACAGCTCGCGTTGCTGAGTGCGATGTGCTACGCGGTCAGTGACCTCGGAAAACGGGTCTCGCTACAGGAACTCGCCATCCCGGGAACGCTCTGGGTCCCGATACTGCTGTTCGGCGTCGCGGTCGTTCTCTTCCCGAGCGCGGTCAGAAATCCGCCGACGGCGATTCGAGGGGACCTTCCCAAACTGGCCGCCGGGGGCGCGATCGTCGCGCTCGGCGAGCACGTAACGACGCTCGCATTTGCAGTGCTGCCGGCGAGTATCGCCTCTCCGATCATCAATACGCAGGCGATCATCGCCGTCGTTCTCGGCGGGATCCTCCTCGGCGAGCGATACTTTCGACTTCGGCTCGTCGCTGCCGTCCTGGCTGTCGTCGGAGTAGCGCTCATCGCAGTTTGACATTCCTGTGGTCCGGCGGCCGCGGTACGTTTAACGTCAAACCCACGACTCTTCACAGGATCGCTGAAGAACCCGACGCTTCCGTTATCTCCGTCTCGAATCACCTCCCAGTTCCGAAAAACTGGACGTTACTGAGGGATCTATGATCTCGTTGAAATCCCCTTGCACAGCCGTGATTTTGTCCGAAGCAGATATTTCATGCGCGCGCGTACCTTTTTCGCCTCGGGATTCCTCGTGGTTCGAGAGACCTTCGGTCTCTCGTCATCACGAGACGGCTTCGCCGTCTCGAACGACTTCGATCGGAACCTCGGTTCCGCGCTGGGCCCAAAAATCTACGCTAAAAGGGCCGTCTTCGCGGACTTTGTCCGCTTCGGCGGGAAGCCACTCACTTTGTTCGCGGATGCTGGCTGTGGGGCCTCTCTTGTAGTCGCCACTGAAAGTCGGTGCACACCAAATCGCACGACGGGAGCGCGGGTCGGAGCGAGCGAAGCAAGCGAGAACCGCGGACAGTGCGATCGGTGTGGAACCCGTTTCAGTGGTTACTATAGCCGTCCGTAACACGACCGGTGGATAACCGTCACCACCAAAGAGGCTCGACTCTGCTGTTGAGCCCTCTCCGCGCTCGATCCGCGGACCGGACCGCTCGAGGGGATACAGTTCTCGAACGACACCTCGGTGAACACGCATCGATTCTCAGCGAGCGTGCGAGCGTCGAAGCCGGCCCGGTATCGTCTCATAGACGGATTTAAGTAGGATCAACAGTCTCATTTTATCGGTATAGAAGCCGTGCGTATTCAACTCTTTACCTGGCCGATTGCTCCAAGTATTTAACCGTCTCGGGCGACTTTCTACAGTTGACTGATGAAACGCCCGACTCGCCAGCGGGAGAAGGAGGATGAGACAGAACGGGAAACAACTGAGCAGAAGGGTGTTCAGACCTGTCCAGAATGTGATTCGAGCACACTCATTAGGAGCTCGGACGGGAGCGAAATTAGCTGTGAAGACTGCGGGCTGATCCTCGAGGAGGAGGCTATCGATCACGGACCCGAGTGGCGGGCGTTCAATCAATCGGAGCGGGACAGCAAATCCCGCGTCGGGGCGCCAACGACCCAGACGATGCACGATAAGGGTCTCACCACGACGATCGACTGGAAGAACAAAGACGCCTACGGACGCTCCCTCTCCTCGGAGAAACGGAATCAAATGAGTCGGCTGCGCAAGTGGCAGGAGCGCATTCGGACGAAGGACGCTGGCGAGCGAAACCTTCAGTTTGCGCTCTCCGAAACCGATCGAATGGCCTCCGCCCTGGGCGTTCCCCGGTCCGTCCGAGAAGTTGCGAGCGTGCTCTACCGACGCGCGCTCAAGGAGGACCTCATCCGTGGACGCTCGATTGAGGGCGTTGCCACGAGCACGCTGTACGCGGCCTGTCGTATGGAGGGGATCCCGCGGTCGCTGGACGAAGTCGCGGCGGTCTCGCGCGTCGATCGGATGGAGATCGGTCGCACGTACCGATACATCTCGCAGGAGCTCAGTCTCGAGATGGAACCCGTCGATCCGAAGAAGTACGTGCCTCGCTTCTGCTCCGAGCTCGAGCTTTCCGAAGAAGTACAGTCGAAAGCGAACGAAATCATCGAGACCACCGCCGAACAGGGGATGCTGTCGGGCAAATCACCGACCGGATACGCCGCGGCTGCAATCTACGCGAGCGCACTCCTGTGCAACGAGAAAAAGACACAGCGGGACGTCGCCGACGTCGCCCAGGTAACCGAGGTCACCATCCGGAACCGATATCAGGAACAGATTAGCGCGATGGGCATTCACGAGTAACGCTAACCAGTTGTTCGGACGACAGGAATCGACGGAGAAGACAATACCTTTTTGAGATGGCCGTAAGGTCTGGAGACGATGGGCAACGACACCGATGATCGGGTCTATTACGTAATCAGTGACCTTCACATCGGCGGTGACGAACAGCTCGAAGAGGTCGAGTTTATCGAAGAACTACTCGCGTTTCTCGAGCGCCTGGAGACAACTGACGAGAACGCCGAGTTGATCATCAACGGTGACGCGTTCGGGCTCTGGGAGTTTACGAAGTCCCAGGGTATCGAGAAGTTCGACGTGCTCGAAGAAACGTATCCGAAGCTGTTCGAACAGTTCCGTGCGACCGGCGAGAATATTCCGATCACGCTGTTGCCGGGCAATCACGACCACGAACTCGCGGCTTACGACGAGTACGTGGAGCGATTCGCTGCGTACAACGTCGATCTCATCCAGGACCAGTCGATCTCTCGGCCGGTCGGCGAGCAGGCGATCCACTTCGAGCACGGCCACCAGCAGGATCCCAACAACCAGATCGAGGATTGGGGGAATCCCCACGCGACGCCGCTCGGCTACTACTACAACACCCTCGTGACGAGCCGGGCGGGCCAGCTCTCCGATCGCGGGCGGTACAACTGGCTGAAGGACGTTCAAGCGGTCACGCCGACCGAACGGATGCCGGTCTGGCTCCTCTCGAAGTACTTCTACCGCGAGATGAACCCGCTGCTGCGCTACTCGCTGGTTCCCTTCTTGCTGTTGTTCAACGTGAGTGCGATCCTCGCCGTGCTGGCGGGATTGGACGTCCTGGGTATCTGGTCGGCGCCGGTCGACCGAACGGAAGCGTTTCTCGGCCAGTTCGGCAGGGCCGGCACGGCAGCCTGGTTCTTCCTCGCGCTCAACGCGTCCGTCGCCGGCCTGCTGTTGCTCGTGGGCATCCCGTTGTACTTCATCCGACGGGACATTCGGAAGACTGTCGACCGCTTCGGGATCTTCGAGACCGATCTGACCGTCGATCCCGAAGCACCGTACGAAGAATCCGCTCGCGAAACCTTCGCCGATCAGCCGGAGACGACGATCTTCTGCTACGGTCACACCCACCGACCGTCGATTCAGGAGACCGACGGGGGGATACTGGTCAACACCGGAACGTGGCTGAAGCGACTCCACCGTCGGGACGGGATTATCGGCATCCTGCCGCCCGTGTTCTATCCGTCCTACCAGCTTGCTGCCGTTCGCATCGCCGCCGAACCGGCGGGTGTGACGGTGGACTACGAGCGGATCACGAAGCCGAGTCCTGCAACGGAGGAACTCACACGCACCGAGCGCTTTTTCACCGTCGGCCGGGAGCCCGAACCGGAACTGCCCGACCGCTACGTCGTGGAAACGGAGGAGAGAGTTCCCGTTCCAGAAACTGCCGAGTGAGCGGTCGATGTCGGTTGAAAACCGCTCTTGCCGGCCGAGATCGGACTGCCCTCACGAAATTCAACCGTTCGATCTTCCCTTCAAACCGGAAAATGCGCAATTCAAGCGCTTCAAAAGACCGTTTTGACGCGATGAGGCGCTCAAACGCGCTCCTCCACTCCGTCCGAGGAGTTAGTCGTCCTCGAACCCGTCACTCACTGGCGTTGCGTGATCTCCCGCGTCGATCTCCGGCTCCGGGTCAGCTCCTTCCTCGATCACGCTGTCGGTCCAGGTTCCCCGGAGGAGGTACAGCCCGGCGAGAACGACGATGACGACGTTCGTCAGGGCGTCGCCGATGAAGACGCCGGTGGCGCCCATTCCCAGGGGCTCGGCGAGACCGTAGGCGAGCAACGGGCGGAGAACGATGAAGCCGATAATCGCGAATCCCATCGCGATCCGGGTGCTGCCGCTGCCGCGGAACGCGCCCTGCACGATGTAGAAAACCCCGAGGAAGACGAACGAAAGGGAGATGATACGCAGATACTCGGCACCGATCGCCGTCACTTCGGTTGCACCCGATCCAGTGATGAAGACACCGATAATCGGATCGGCGAGAACGTAGACGAAGACGCTGAAGAGGAGAAAACAACCGGCGACGAGTCCGGCCGCGGCGTACACACCGCGTTTGGCGCGGTCGGCCTGCCGGGCGCCGAGGTTCTGTCCGACGAGAGTCTCGACGCCGCGGGCGAGTCCGAGCGCCGGCAGCACGACCATCGACGTGATGCGGGTCCCGATACCGTAGCCGGCCACCGCCGTCGGGCCGGCCAGCGCGACCAGCGCGGTGAGGATCGTCACGCTGAACGCCTTGGTGCTGATCTCGATGCTCGCGGGCGTCCCGATCGTAACGAGCTGTTTGACCGTCTCCATCCGGAGCCGAAAGTCGCTCCGGGTGAGCTGGATGCCGACCGATCCCGAGAGCAGCAGCCAGATTCCGATCCCAGCGGCGAGCCCGCGCGAGAGAATCGTCGCGAACGCCGCGCCCTGCACAGCCCAGCCGTCGAACCCCGTGAGCGCGAACAGGGAGGCTTCGAGCGCCTCGAGGCCGAACCACGCGAAGACGACGTTATCCTGGAATCCGAGGATGAAAAACGGATCGATGACGACGTTGAGCGCGACGCTGAACGTCATGAGGTACAGCGGCGTCCGCGTATCACCCCAGCCCTGAAGCAGCGACTGAAAGACGAAGAACGCGAAGATGAACGGCATTCCGACGAACTCCGTCCGGGTGTACGCGAGGGCGTACTCGTATTCCAGGGTCCCCGATTCGGCACCGATGAGCCGGAGCATCGAGGGCGTGAGGAAAAACCCGACGACGGCGATGAGCATCGAGAGCAGGAAGACGAACGTGACCGTCTGGCCGGCGACCCGGCTGATCCCGTCGAGGTTGCCGGCGCCCTTGTTCTGGGCGACGAGCACCGTCCCCGCGACGTTGAAGCCGATCCCGAAGCTGATCACCAGGAAGATGATCGCCCACGAGAACGACAGCGCGGAGACGCCCGCCTGACCGAGGCGCCCGACCCAGAACGTGTCGGCGAGGTTGTAGCCGACCATCAGCAGGTTGGTGAGGACGATCGGCACCGAAAGGACGATCAGCGGCCACACTAACCCCGTCGACGACGTTGACCGAGCGATCCCGGCTCACTCGATCGCCTCCAGTTCGACGTCCGGTGCGAGTAGACGAGACTCGACGTAGGCTCGCAGCTCTTCTCGGACGGCCGCGGTCCGCTCGGTGTCGGTCGTCGCTTCCTCCTGCATCGCGCCGTGGATCGACGAGAGCACCATCGCGGCCGCCCGTTCCGGATCGACGTCCCGGAAGACGCCCTCTTCGATTCCGCGGCGAACGACCGTGGCGAGTCGCCGACGGAAGAATCGGTCGTTCCGGGTGAAGTGCTCGCGGTAGGCCTCGTCGGTCGCAGCCTGCGCTCGCAGCTCGACCATCGCGGCCCTGAACTCCGCCCGCTCGGAATCGAGGTCCGTCGGGAGCGCGTGGTCGAGGATCGCCTCGAGGTGTTCGCGGGCGTCACCGTACTCGCGATCCGGGATCGTCGCCTCGAAGCGCTCGAGCATGAACGAGAGGAACTCGAGCAAGAGCGCGTCCTTTCCGTCGTAGTGGTGATAGAGGAGCGACTTGCTCTTCGGGAACTCGTCGCCGATTCGCTGG